>NZ_JBHXDN010000071.1:0-3686 GCF_042726075.1 Kitasatospora sp. NPDC127035
ATTTTTCAAGCACAAGACGGAATACGATATTTTCGTGTGTCTGGTGGGCTCGTTTTTGTTTATAAGACCCAGGGGGTGGGCGGGGCAGGGGGGGCCCCCGGGCCGGGGGCGGTCCGGGGGGGTTGGGCGGGGCGCCGGGCCGGGGGAGTCTCATCGGGAGGGCGGGACCGGGGGTCAGGCGGCCGCCGCGCTCGGGGTGCCGTGGGCGGTCGGGGCGGGCTCGGGCGGGCCGACCGGAGCGGGAACCGCGCCGGGGGCCGTCGCGCCCGGGGCCGCGGCGTCGGCGGGGCCCGCGTGGGTGTCGACCAGGGTCCGCTCGTCGAACGGCACCGCGCCGGTCAGGACCTGCCGCGCCCGCTCGCGGTCGAACTCGCCGGTCCACTGCCCGACCAGGACGGTGGCCACGGCGTTGCCCGCGAAGTTGGTGAGCGCCCGGGCCTCGGACATGAACCGGTCGATGCCGACGATCAGCCCGACCCCGTCCACCAGCGCCGGCTTGTGCGACTGCAGCCCGCCGGCGAGCGTGGCCAGCCCGGCGCCGGTGACCCCGGCCGCGCCCTTGCTGGCGATCACCATGAAGACGAGCAGGGACAGCTGCTCACCCACCGACATCGGCTTGTCCAGCGCCTCGGAGATGAAGATCGAGGCCATCGTGAGGTAGATCGCGGTGCCGTCCAGGTTGAAGCTGTAGCCGGTCGGGACGGTGATGCCGACCACCGGACGGCTGACGCCCAGGTGCTCCATCTTGGCGATCAGCCGGGGCAGCGCGCTCTCCGAGGAGGAGGTGGAGAGGATGAGGAGGAACTCGCGGCCGAGGTAGCGCAGCAGGGTGAAGATGTTGACGCCCGCGACCAGCCGCAGCAGCGTGCCGAGCACCACGACCACGAACAGGGCGCAGGTCGCGTAGAAGCCGATCATGATGACGGCGAGGCTCTTCAGCGCGGCCGTGCCGGTCGCGCCGACCACCGCCGCCATCGCCCCGAAGGCGCCGATCGGCGCCACCCACATGATCATCGACATGACCCGGAAGACCAGCCGCTGCACGTGCTCGACGCCGCGCAGCACCGGCGCTCCGGCCGGGCCCATCGCCTGCAGCGCGAAGCCGGCCAGCAGGGCGACCAGCAGGGTCTGGAGCACCTTGCCCTCGGTCAGGGCGGAGAGCATGGTGGTCGGGATCATCCCGAGCAGGAAGTCGGCGGTGGACTGGGCGCCCCCGGCGGCGGCCTGGGCGTGGCCGGACTTGGCGAGCGCGGTGGTGAGGTGGAGGCCGCCGCCGGGCTCCAGGAGGTTGCCCACCAGCAGGCCGATGGCGAGTGCGACGGTCGACATGGTGAGGAAGTAGCCGAGCGCGAGTCCGCCGACCCTGCCGACCTTCGCGGCCTTGGTGACCGAGCCGATGCCCAGCACGATGGTGCAGAAGATGACCGGGCTGATCATCATCTTGATCAGGTTGACGAAGCCGGTCCCGATCGGCTTCAGCTCCACCGCGAAGCCGGGCGCGGTCAGTCCGACCACGACACCCGCGACCACCGCCACGATCACGGCGAGGTACAGGACGTGGGTGCGGTCCTTCCGTCTGACGGCCTCGGCCTGCGGCCCTGCTCCGGTGATCGACATCTGCGGCTCCTTCGCCCAGCTGTGCCCTGCGCTCCTGGCGGCCCCGGGTGGTGGGCCGCTCCGACTATGGGGTCGGGGCGTGACGCGGGTCACGTTTGCGTTCATAGAGTTCACGGGGCGGCGGTCGAGGTCCGGGGGCTGCGGGCGGAGGGCCGGGAGGCCCGGGAGGGCCGTGGCGCCGTTCCGGGGCGGTGCCCGGGTGCGGGCCGGCCCCCGCGGACCGTGGTGCACACTGACAGGCATGTCCGCGCGCACCCTCCCCTCGCCGCGCCGGCCGGTGCGCAGCCTGGCCGGACAGCTCTTCGTCGTCCAGGTCGTCATCGTCGCCGCCGTGGTGGCCGGCGGAGCCGTGCTCGCCTACCTGTTCACCGCCGACCGCACCGAGGACGCGGCCCGCCGCCAGGTCACCGCCGTCGCCCGTGCGGTCGCCGACTCGCCGGCCGTCCTGGCCGCCGTCTCCGGACCCGACCCGACCGCCGTCCTCCAGCCGTACGCCGAGCGGGTCCGCGTCGACACCGGGGTCTCCTTCGTCACCGTGATGGACACCGCGGGCGTCCGCTGGACCCACCCCCTCCCCGAGCAGATCGGCCGGACCTTCCTCGGCCACATCGACTGGGCGCTCGCTGGGGAGACCCGCAGCGAGACCTACACCGGCACGCTCGGTCCGTCGGTACGGGTGGTCACGCCGGTGCTGGACGACCGGGGCCGGGTGGTCGCGCTGGTGAGTGCGGGCATCACCGTGCAGTCCATCTCGGCCCGGCTGCGCGGCCCGCTGCTCGCCCTGGTCGGGGTCGCCGGGGCCGCGCTGGCGGTCGGCGGGGTCGGCACCTACCTCGCCAACTCCCGTCTGCGGCGGCATACTCACGGGATGGGTCCGGCCGAGCTCAGCCACCTCTACGAGTACCACCAGGCCACCCTGCGTGCGGTGCGCGAAGGGCTCGTGCTGCTCGACCGCCGCCACCGGGTGGTGCTCTGCAACGACGCGGCCCGCGAACTCCTCGGCCTGACCGGGAGCCTGGACGGCCGGCCGATCGGGGAACTCGGCCTGCCGGAGGCGCTCGTCGCCGCGGTGCTGGGGGACGTTCCGGTGCGGGACGAGGTCCACCTGACCGCGGAGCGGGTGGTGGTGCTCAACACCTCCACCATCGGTACCGGTCTCGGCCGCGTCCTCACCCTCCGGGACCACACCGAACTTCAGGCGCTGAGCGGCGAGTTGGATTCGGTGCGCGGGTTCACCGAGGCGCTCGGCGCGCAGGCGCACGAGGCCGCGAACCGGTTGCACGCCGTCGTCTCGCTGATCGAACTGGGCCGCCACCGCGAGGCGGTGGAGTTCGCCACCGCCGAACTCGCCCTCGCCCAGCGGCTCACCGACCGCGTGGTCGCCGCCGTCGGCGAGCCGGTGCTGGCCGCCCTGCTGCTCGGCAAGGCCGCCCAGGCCGCCGAACGGGGCGTGGAGTTGACGCTCACCGCGGACAGCTCGATCGACGACGGGGTGCTGCCGCCGGGGCTGTCCGCCCGCGACCTGATCACCGTCCTCGGCAACCTGGTCGACAACGCCGTCGACGCGGCGATCGCCGGCGCCGCCGAGAGCCCCGTCCAGCCCGAGGTCACCGTGACCGCGCGGATCGACGACGGCCACCTCCTACTCCGGGTCGCCGACACCGGCGCCGGCATCGACCCGGCCGCCGTGGACGACGTGTTCCGGCGCGGCTGGAGCACCAAGCAGGACGTCCGCGGGCACGGACTCGGCCTCGCACTGGTGGCCCAGGCCGCCCGGCGCAACGGCGGCACCGTCGAGGTCGGCCGGGACCGGGGCGCGGTGCTCACCGTCCGGCTCCCGCTGGTCCGGCAGCCCGGGCCGCCCCGGCCGCGCGCGGCGGTGGCGCCGTGAACCCGGCCCCGCGGACGCCACCGGCCGGGCCGTCGGGCGGGTTGTCGGGCAGGTCGTCGGGCAGGTCGTCGGGCAGGTCGTCGGGCAGGCCGTGGGTCGGGGCCCACGGCGGGGCCCGCCCAGGCCCCGCCGACAACGTGGCGGGGGTCCAGGGCGACCCCCTGGGCGGCCCCCGCCA
>NZ_JBHXDN010000071.1:3696-49567 GCF_042726075.1 Kitasatospora sp. NPDC127035
GGGGGCGTGGGGGGGGGCGCGGGGCGCCGGCGCGCCCCCGGGGGGCCCCCCCCGCACGGCCCGAGATCACGGTCCTGGTGGTCGAGGACGACCCGGTGGCCGCCGCCGCCCACGCCCTGTACGTCGGGCGCGAACCCGGGTTCCGGGCGGTCGGCACCGTCCACGGCTGCGCCGACGCGCTGCGCTTCCTGGAGCGCGCCCGCGCCGCGGGGAGGCCCGTGGACCTGACCCTGCTCGACCTCTACCTGCCGGACGGGCACGGGCTCCAGCTCTGCGGCACCCTGCGCGCGGCCGGGCACACCACCGACGTCATCGCCGTCACCTCGGCCCGCGACCTCGCGATGGTCCGCCAGGCGGTCTCCGCAGGGGTCGTCCAGTACCTGCTGAAGCCGTTCGGCGCCGCCGCGCTGCACGACCGCCTGGAACGCTACGCCCGCTACCGCGACACCCTCGCCCGGGCCGGCGAGGCCACCGGTCAGGACGAGGTCGACCAGGCCCTCGCGCTGCTCCGCACCCCCGAACGCACCGCGCTGCCCAAGGGGTTGAGCGCCCCGACGCTGGACACCGTCGCCGCCGTCCTGCGCGAGGCCCGCACCGGTCTGTCCGCCGCCGCCGCCGGTGTCGCGGCCGGGGTCTCCCGCATCACCGCCCGCCGTTACCTGGAGCACCTCGTCGACTCCGGGCTCGCCGCCCGCGAACCCCGGTACGGCACCGTCGGCCGCCCGGAGCTCTGCTACCGCTGGACAGGCGGGGGCGGGGAGGGGATCGGGCCGGGATCGGCATGACCCGCTCGTCGCGGGGCGGCCGGGACCGTGCCGTCGCGGTGGCGGCGACTGCCGCGTCGATCGCGCACTCGTGACCGTGCGGCCCGGGGCCGCCGGCGGGCCGGGGGGCTTCGCCCGTCGGGCCCGCACTTCGTCGGGGGGTCCCCGTAACCTCTTGGCGGCCTTGGTCGTTGAGGTCTCGGGCGGTCACCGGCCGAGGGGGATCCGTCACCGGTTCGGGTGGTTCTGACGGCCCCAGGGTGAGGTCGGATCGGCCTCCGTTCTAAAGTTAGGCTTACCTAACTTCCTGGGAGTTCGCCTTGACGCTCGCCGCCGAGCCCGCCACCGGTCCGACCGTCCCCACCGTCCCCGTCCCCACCGTCCCCGTACCCACCGCTCCTGCCGCACCGTCCGCCGTCGCCGCGGCGGACGCCGCACCGGCCGCCGCGGCCGTCCTGCGCCGTCAGCGCGTCCGCGAGTCCGCCGCCCGCACCTACGCCCGGTCGTTCCCGATCGTCCCGGTGCGCGCCAACGGCATGACCGTCGAAGGTGCGGACGGCCGCCGCTACCTGGACTGCCTCTCCGGCGCCGGCACCCTCGCGCTCGGCCACAACCACCCCGTGGTGCTGGAGGCGATCCGCCGCACCCTGGACAGCGGCGCGCCCCTGCACCTGCTCGACCTCGCGACCGCGGAGAAGGACGACTTCACCACCGCCCTCTTCGACAGCCTCCCGCCCGGGTTCGCCGACGGCGCCCGGGTGCACTTCTGCGGGCCGGCCGGAACCGACGCCGTCGAGGCCGCGCTCAAACTGATGCAGACGGCCACCGGCCGCTCCGGCGCCCTCGCCTTCACCGGCGCCTACCACGGCATGACCGCCGGCGCGCTCGCGCTCACCGGCAACGTCGCCGTCAAGGAGCCGCTGCCCAGCGGTGGCGAGGTCGCGCGCCTGCCCTACCCGTACGGCTACCGCTGCCCGTTCGGGGTCGGCGGCGAGGCCGGCGCCGAGCTGTCGGCCACCTACGTCGAGCGACTGCTCGACGACCCCTCCGGCGGGGTCGTCCGGCCCGCCGCCATGGTCCTGGAGGCCGTGCAGGGCGAGGGCGGCGTCGTCCCCGCCCCCGACGGCTGGTTGCGGGCGATGCGCCGGATCACCGCCGAACGCGGCATCCCGCTGATCGTCGACGAGGTCCAGACCGGCGTCGGCCGCACCGGGGCGATGTGGGCGGTCGAGCACAGCGGGATCGTCCCCGACGCGATGGTGCTCTCCAAGGCGATCGGCGGCAGCCTGCCGCTGGCCGTCGTCGTCTACCGCGAGGAGTACGACGGCTGGCGCCCCGGTGCGCACACCGGGACCTTCCGCGGCAACACCCTGGCCATGGCCGCCGGCGCGGCCACCCTGCGGTTCGTCTCCGCCCACGGCCTGGCGGAGCGGGCCGCGGTGGTCGGCGCGCGGATGGTCGAACGGCTGCGCGCGCTCGCCGGGGAGCTGCCGGTGATCGGCGACGTCCGCGGACGCGGGCTGATGATCGGCGTCGAGCTGGTCGACCCCACCGCCGAACCGGACGCCTGCGGGGCCCGCCCGGCCGCGCCCGAGCTGGCGGTCCGGGTCCGCGAGGCGTGCCTGGCGCGCGGACTGATCGTCGAACTCGGCGGGCGGCACGACGCCGTGCTGCGCCTGTTGCCGCCGCTCACCATCACCGACGAGCAGGTGGCGGCCGTGCTCGACCGGCTCGCGGACGCCGTCGCGGCGGCTTCCGCCGCTTCGGCGGCAGGCACCGGTGCGGGACCGCGCGTGGCGGGGTCCGCGTGAACGCGGCCGGAGCGGACGGCGGGCCCGGGGCCGGCGGCGGACCCGTCGCCCCGGGCCCGGCGGCCGACGCCCTGTCCGGCGGCGTCGGCGGCCCGGCCGCGCTCGGCCCGCTGCTGGCCGCCGTCCTGGACGCGCTGGAGACCGGAGCCACCCGGCGGGGCGGGCCGCTGCCCGCCGGCCGCCCCGCCGACACCACCGCCAGGGTCACCGCCGCGCTGGCCGCGGCGCCCGGCCCCGACGCGCTCGCCCGGCTCACCGACCTGCTCGCCCACGGCGCCGCCGACCCCGCGGACCCGTACTGCGCCGCGCACCTGCACTGCCCGCCGCTCGCCGTGGCCGTCGCCGCCGACCTCGCCGTCAGCGCGCTCAACCCCTCCCAGGACTCGTGGGACCAGGCCCCCGCCGCGACCGCGCTGGAGACCGCGCTGCTCGCCGAACTCGCCGCCCTCGTCGGCTACGACCCGGCGCACGCCTCCGGCGTCCTCACCTCCGGCGGCACCGAGTCCAACCTGATGGGCCTGATGCTCGCCCGCGACCAGGGACTCGACGGCATCGTCGAACTGGACGGCCTGCCGCCCGGCGCCACTCCCCGGATCTTCGCCTCCCGGGCCGCGCACTTCTCCGTCCAGCGTGCCGCCGCCCTGCTCGGGCTCGGCGAACGGGCCGTGGTCCCCGTCGCGGTCGACCGCGACCTGCGGATGGACCCGGCCGCGCTGGCGGACGCCCTGGCCGGGGCGAGCTGGGCCGGGCACACCCCGATCGCCGTCGTCGCCACCGCGGGCACCACCGACACCGGCGCCGTCGACCCGCTGCCCGCGCTCGCCGACCTGGCAACCCGCTACGGGGCCTGGCTGCACGTCGACGCCGCGTACGGCGGCGGCGCCCTGCTCTCCGACCGGCTCGCCCCGCTCCTCGACGGCATCGCCCGCGCGGACTCCGTCTCGCTGGACTGGCACAAGCTCGGCTGGCAGCCCGCCGCCGCCGGTGTCTTCCTGGTCCGCCGCGCCGAGTCGTACGTCTCGCTCGCCCGCCGGGCCGAGTACCTCAACCCGGCCGACGACGAACGGGCCGGCTACCCGAGCCTGCTGGGTCAGTCGCTGCGCACCACCCGGCGCGCCGACGCCTTCAAGATCGCCGTCACCCTGCACACCCTCGGCCGGGCCGGCCTCGGTCGCCTGGTCGACGCCTGTCACGACCTCGCGCGGGCCGCCGCGGACACCGTCCGGGCCGAACCCGAGCTGGAGCTGCACGCCGAACCGGTCCTCACGGCCCTGCTGTTCCGCTACCGCCCGCCGGGCGCCGACGGCGAGCCGGCGGCGGTCGACGAGGCCAACGCCGAGCTGCGCCGGGTGCTGCTGCGGGAGGGCCGGGCCGTCGTCGGGCGGACCGAGCTGCCCGGCGAGGGGCCCGGCCGGGTCCGGCTGAAGTTGACGCTGCTCAACCCGCACACCACCCCGGAGGAGGTGGCCGGTCTGCTGCGTGAGGTCGTCTCGGCCGGCCGGGAGGTGTGGCGCGGCTGACCGCGCAGGCCCGGCGCGGGCTCCGCGGTGCCCGCCCCCGGTCCTACCGGGTGAGGAGGATGTCCCGGGTCCGCTCCCAGGTGGCGGGGTCGGCCGCGACGAGGAGGCCGTCCTCGCAACCCGGGGCCTCGGGACGGTAGGGGGAGCCGTCGAGGCGGGCGGAGACCCCGCCGGCCTCGCTGACCAGCAGGGACCCGGGCGCGTGGTCCCAGGGCAGGGTCCGCCAGTAGAGGATGAAGTCCAGCGCGCCGTCGGCGATGTCGGGGTACTCGATGCCGGCGGCGTGGCGCCCGGCGGTGATCTCGCCGAAGGCGATGGTGTTGGCCTCGACCGTGCGGCGGCGGTCCGGGTCCAGGAATCGGCTCTTCACCGAACCGCGCCACTTGGCGGGGTCGGCGGCGGCCGGGGCGCGGGTGAGGCGGTGGCCGTCGCGCCAGGCGCCCGCGCCGAGTTCGGCGGTGTAGGAGGTGGCGGTGGCGGGCTGCCAGATCCAGGCGGCGACGGTCCGGCCGTCACGGACCAGGGAGACCATCACGGCGTACTCGGGGCGGCCGGCGATGAAGTTCGAGGTGCCGTCGACCGGGTCGACGAGCCAGGCCGCGGGCTCGGAGTGCAGGGCGAGGGCGAGGGCGGGGTCGGCGGCGACGGCCTCCTCGCCGACCACGGGGAGGGGCAGCAGTTCGCGCAACCGCCTGGCGATGATCACCTCCGCCTCGCGGTCGGCGACGGTCACCACCTCGCCGGGGGCCTTCTCCATCACTTCTCCGGCGGCCAGCGCCCGGAACCGGGGCTCCACCACCTCGGCCGACGCCTCGACGAGGATCTTCGCCACCTTGTCCATCAGCACGTATCCGCTCCCTTCACCGGCTACCACTTTCGCACGTCAGTACGGTGACGGCCTGCGCCGTCCCCCCGTGGGAAGGCGCGGACGACTTTCGGGTGACGGATTCCGCAGTCTGTCACCTGGAAGTCGCCGGCCCGATCGGTCGCCCGTCACCCGGCGGCCGTCACCCGCCGCCCGGCTGCCGGTGCGCGTCACCCCAGATGGTGGAACCCGGGGCGCGGGTGCATCAGGAACTCGTGGTGGGAGATGTTCCAGGCGTACGCCCCGGCCATGTCGAACAGCACCCGGTCGCCCGTCCGGAGCCGGGCCGCGGCCGGGGCGGCGTGCGCGAGGACGTCCTTCGGGGTGCAGAGCTGACCGGCCAGCGTGGCGCGCCCGCCCGTGACGGCGGGGCGTGGCCAGGCGTGCGGCCAGGCGTCGACCGGCAGGACGGTGAACGGCTGGTCGTGACCCCGGGTGGCGGGGGTGCGCAGGTGATGGGTGCCGCCCCGGACGAGTGCGAAGTCCTCGCCGTGGCTCCGCTTCACGTCCAGCACCTCGGTCGCGTACCAGCCGCAGTACGCGGTGAGCGCCCGGCCGGGCTCGATCCGCAGCGTCAACCCGGGGTGCCGGTCGAGCAGCTTGCCGAGGCCCTCGCCGAACGCCGTCCAGTCGAAGCGGGCGGCCGGGTCGGCGTAGTCGACGGTCATGCCGCCGCCCACGTTGACCTCGTCCAGGGGGAACGCGTGCCGCTCCGCGAGCCGTGCCGACCAGCCGACGATCCGCCCGGCCAGGGCCAGCTGTTCGGCGGCCGCGAGCCCGCTCGCCAGATGGGCGTGCACGCCGCGCAGCCGCAGGCGGCGGCGGACCGGACCGAGCGGGCCGAGCGGGTCGGTGAGGAGGCGGACACAGGCTTCGGCGCGGTCCGGGTCCAGCCCGAACGGTGTCGGGCGGCCACCCATCGCCAGCGCCGCCGAGCCCAGCGAGCCCGCGTCGACCGGCAGGTTCACCCGCAGCAGCACGTCCACCGAGGCGTCCGGCCGGTCGCCGAGCACGACGGCGAGCCGCCGCAGCTCCTGTTCGCTCTCGACGTGCCAGCGGTGCACGCCCGCGTCGACGGCGGCGGCGATCTCGTCGGGCGTCTTGCCAGGCCCGCCGAACGCCAGCGGGGCGTCCGGCACCGAGGCCCGGACATGCGCCAACTCGCCCGCGCTGGAGACCTCGTAGCCGTCCACCGTGGCCCGCAGCGCGGCCAGCACCGGAGCGTCCGGATTGGCCTTGGCCGCGTAGTACAGCTCGACCCGTTCGGGCAGTGCGGCCCGGACTCCGGCGGCGTGCGTCCGCAGCTCCGCCAGGTCGTAGACGTAGCAGGGAAGTCGGTCGGCGGCCAGGTCGGCGACGTGGCGGCGGACGCGCTCGGTGGCGGTCATCGGGTCCTTCCGGCGGGGACGGGCGAGGCCTGGGCGGGGTTCGGGACGCGGGCCGCCTCCGCGAGGACGGAGCGGGCCAGCGGCGAGGGCAGCCGGACGTACCCGGCCTCGCGGTCGCGCCTGCGTTCCCAGCGGGTCAGCAGGTTGGCCTTGGCGGGCAGCGGCACGCCGGCCAGCAGTGCGCGCAGCCGGGGCGGCCGCCCGTGGACGGCGGCGTACTCCTCCAGGACGCGGCGGACGGCGTCCCAGAGCGCTCCCTCCGCCTCCGGGTGCAGATCGGCGAGCGCGGCGAGCAGCTCGGCGACGTGGTTGACCAGCAGGCAGTAGACCACCCGGTCCCAGCCCCGCGAGGCGTCGTACGCCATCGGGCCGGCCACCTCGGGCGGCAGGGCGGCGAGCGGCGCCGCGTGGTGGTCGGGCACGAGCTTGGTGCCCTCCAGGTCGCGGAAGAGCACCTGGACGGGCCGCCCGGCCGGGTCCACGCCGATCAGGACGTTCTGCAGGTGGGGTTCCAGGACCACGCCGTGGTCGAAGTAGGCGGCGAGCACCGGGGGGACGAGCAGCCGCAGGTAGGCCGTCCACCAGTCCAGCGCCCGGCCGGCGTCCGCGGAGCCCCCGAGCAGCCGGGAGACGTGCGCCGAACTGGTCGGGTACTCGTCGGCCACGGCGGCGGCCAGCAGCGGGGTGACGCCGGGGCGCAGCAGTCCGCCGAACCCGTCGCGGACGATCAGGCCGAACCCCTCGTACAGCGACGGGTCGGGCCGGCCGTCGGCGCCGGGCAGGGCGAGCGTGCGGAACGCGGGTTCGCGGAGCATCACCGCGTCCGGGAAGCGGGCGGCGAGGTCGGCCAGGGCCGGGGCCAGCAGCCGGGTCAGGGCGACGGCTCCGGCCAGCTCGTAGGCGGCGTTCTTGCGCAGGCAGTTGGTGATCCGGACGTTGAGGCTGAACTTGAGGAACGCGTCCGCGCCGTAGAGGGTGCGGACCGAGGCGGTGGCGGCGAACGGCGCGCCGCCGGGGCCGAGGTCGAGGACGTCGCCGCGCCGCAGTGCGCCCGACAGCAGCGGGTGGTCGCCGACGAGTCGGTGCTGCCAGGGGTGGGCGGGGAGCAGCCGGTAGCCGTCCGGGGCGTCGCCGAGCCCGTCCAGCAGGGCGGTGGCGGCCGGGTCGGTCGACGACCCGGCGAGCAGTTCCTCCCGGACCGCGAGGTGGCGCAGCCGGAACACCGCCCGGGCCTCCGGCGCGTAGGCCCGCCAGTCACCGCTCTCCGCGGAGCGGGACTTGGGGGCCGGGTGGAAGCGGTGCCCGAAGAGCAGGGCCTGCTCGGACTCCAGGTAGCGGTCCGGTCCGGGGGCGGGTCGCTCGGACAGCCCGGCGGTGACCGCCCGGTGGCTGGAGGTCAGCTGGTCGAGGAACTCGTCGTTGACCGTGCCGGTCCGCAGCTCCAGCTCGTCCTGGACGCACCCGGCGAGGTCGAGCCAGTCCAACGCGCGCCAGCCGTCGGCGTGTTCCTCCTCGACCGGACCGGTGAACCGGTGTGCTCCGAGCAGGGAGGTGCGGCGCAGTGCCACGCGCAGTAACGTGCCGCGCCGGGGCAGGCGGACCAGCAGACGGCCGCCGGCGACGGCGGTCTGGTGTTCCGGCGCGGAGACCTCGCGCAGCAGGCAGTTGAGCAGGGTGTGGGCCACCGCGTGGTCGGCGGTGGGCATTTCGTCGGTCATGGGCGACTCCAACGCTGGCGGAAGGGGAGGGCTGGTGCGGCGGCGGCCACGGCGTCACCCCGGGCAGCGGGATCGAGGGCGCCGGCCGTCCGCCCGGGTGTCCGGCCCCTCCGACCGACCGGCCGGCGCCGCGGCCGGGGCGCCGGGGTGGCGGGCCGTCATCTGCCGCTGTCCCGTGGGGGCGGGAAGCTCTGCGGAAGAAGGTAGTTGGGGCCGGTGGTGTAGTGCTTGTTGATGTCGGCGGCGCCCGACCGCTGCTTGCTGAGCAGGGTGCCCGCGGTGACCATCGCCTTGACCGGAAGCCGCTCGGCGTCCAGCAGGGCGGCGCGCAGCGGTCGGCCCGCGGGGCCGATCCGGTCGATGGCGTCGGTCAGCCGTCGGCGCAGCAGGGCCAGCAGTGAACCGAGTTCGGCGCGACCGTGGGCGGCGAGCCCGAAGGCGAGGGAGCCCGTGCAGAGGTGGGCGGTGATGGTGGTGAACAGGTCGGTGAGCGGCCCGTCGTCGGCGGCCCGGATCCTCGCGTCGTCGAACTCCGCGGCTGCGGATCCGGGTTCGCCGCCGGCGGCGAACCGGGCGGTGAGCCGGCCGGTGTGGACCCGCGGGCCGTCGTCGTCCTTGAAGAGCAGGCGCAGACCGCCGTCCTCGTCGAGGACGAGGGAGATGTTCTGCTGGTGGGATTCGAGGGCGATGCCGTACCCGAAGAGGGTGGTCTGCCAGTCGAGCAGCAGGTCCAGCAGCGCGTCGTAGAGGGCGACGGGGTCGCCGCCGAAGAAGCGGTCCGCGAGGTGGTCGACGACGAGGCGTCCGCCGCGCGGACCGGACGGGGCGCCGGAGGGGTTGCCGGACGGTCTGCCGGCCGGGGCGCCCGGAGCGGGCGCGAGCAGGGCGGCGAGCGGGACGGTCACCGACCGGTCCAGCCCGGCCGGGTAGCGGCGGAGCAGCACGGCGAGCAGTTCGTGGCCGGCGTGCGCCCAGGTCTGTTCGTCCGTGTGCAGGATCCGGTCGGCGAACCGGGGTTCGGCCGCCAGCACGGCCTCGAACAGCCGCTGGCCGGCGGCGCCGTCGAGCAGCGTGCCGGGCTTGATGGTGCGGCGGTTGAGCCGGCCGAGCGTGGCGGTGGCGAGCGGGAGCTTGAGGTGGTGGGCGGGGTCGTCGGCGACGGCGACGGTCCGCATCGAGAGCGTGGGCACGACGGTCAGGTACGGCCGGTCCGCGAGGACGGCACGGTCCGCCAGACCGGTGGCGCGCAGGGCCTCGTCCAGGGAGGCACCGACGGTGAGCGGGTGGACCGGGAGGGTCTCCCAGGCCCGGTCGCCGCCGGGCAGGTCGAGCCCGAGCCAGCTCGGGGTGGGCCACCAGCTGGGCAGCGGTCGGTCGCCGTGCCGGACGAGCGTGCCGGCCGGCAGGGCGAGCCAGCGCAGCTCGAAGGCCGCGTGGAACTCCGGTGCGTGGGCGCGCAGCTGGGCGTCGCCGAGGCCGGCGCGACCGCGTGCGGTCGGGTAGACGGGGTGGTCGAGGTAGGCGGCGAGGGTGTCGTGGCCGAGCGCGGCGGCGGGCCCGGTCCAGTGGGCCGGGTCGGCGCCGTACAGGTCGGTGAGGGCGGTGTGGACGTCGTCCCGGACCCGTTCGTGCAGCTCCATCGTGGCGAGGGTCTGCCGGCACTCCTCGGCGAAGGCGGCCCAGCCGGGCCGGTCCTCGGCGCCGGCGAGGTCGGAGAGCGCGGCCAGGATGTCCGCCAGCCCGTCGATCGGGCGGCCGTCGAGGGAGAGCAGGGGCAGCCTGGCCGCGTACTCGCTCTGGAAGCCCTCGGCGGTGACCGGCACGGCCAGGACGGCCGGAGGCGCCTGTGGGGCTCGTGGGTCTTGTGGGGCCTGTTGGGCTTGAGGCTCGGCGGGCCGGGAGGCCACCAGCCACGGGCCGTCCGCGCGGTGCTCCACCGCGCCGTGGGTGCGGAGCCCGAGCACGTCCTCGCGCAGCAGCGCGGAGAGCACCCGGAGGGCGAGCCGGTCGGCGACCGGCAGGTCGGCGTCCGCGGGACGGGCAGGCCCGGGGCGGTCGGCCGCACGGTGCCCGGTGGAACGGTGCCCGGGCGCGCCGTGGGCGTGCGGGTGGCGTCCGGCTGCGGCGGCCTCGTGCGGGGGGAGCTCGCTCACGGGGTGATCTCCCAGCGGTTGGCGGCCACGAAGCGGGCCACGGCGGTGTCGACGGCGGCCCGGTCGGGGCCGATCGCCCAGATCACGCCCAGGTAGTCCCGGTTGGTGCGGTAGTGCTCGTGCCGCTCGCCGACCGCGCGCAGCGGTCGGTAGGCGAGCCGGACGCCGTCCCGCCGCTCGTCGGACGGCCCGGGCGCGGCGGTGAGGGTGCCGGCGCGATCGGCGCAGACCGGTTCGTTGCGGCCGCGCAGGGCGGAGGCGGCGCACTGCTCACCGAGGTCGGCGGGGAGTTCACGGCCGAGGTGGACGGCGAGGATGTGTTCGAACAGGGGGATGCCGAGGAGCTCGGCCAGCATGAGATCGCAGTGGTCCCCGATGGCACGGTAGTTGACCTCGATGATACGGGCGCGGCCGTCCGGCTGGACGACGAACTCGGTGTGGCAGGCGCCGAGGCCGACACCGAGGGCGTCGAGCTGGGCGAGTACCTGGGCGACCACGGCCGGCGGGTGCGCGGGCACGAACTCCAGCATCTCCTCGACGAAGTGCGGGGGAGGGGAGATCCTCGTCCGGAACCCGCCGAGGACGTGCCGTCGCCGTCCGTCGCCGAGCGTCTCCAGCGTGCACAGCTGCCCGTCCAGGAACTCTTCGACGACCAGGGCCGCGTCCGTCCGGCGGCGCCGGACCTCCTCGCAGCGCCGCACCAGCTCGTCGCCGTCGGCGACCAGCGAGACGTCCTCGCTGGCGACCCCCTCGCGCGGCTTGACGACCAGGGGGAAGGGCAGATCCAACTCACCCAGGCCGGACGGGTCCTGGCCGGGGGCGAGTTCGACCGAACGAACGGTGTCCAGGCCGGCGGCGGCGAGGTGGCGCCGCAGCTCGCCCTTGTTCTTGGCCCGGAGCGTGGCCTTCCAGTCCTTGGCCGGCAGCCCGAAGTACTCGGCGACCAGGGCGGTCTGGGTCTGCAGGTGGTCGCTGTTGCTGAAGACCGCGAACGCCGCGTCCGGGCCGCCGGAGGCGTCGGCCGGGTCGGCCGGGTCGGACGACCGGTGTCGGGAGATCAGCCCCACCACCTCGCGGAAGTCCCGGACCTCGCACTCCAGCACCTCGGTGGCGCACTCCAGGTCTTCGTAGGCGAGCCGGTGGGGTTCGGCCCGGTCCGTGAGCACGGTGACGGGGAGCCCGAGCCGGGCGGCGGCCGGGAGGAATCCCAGGGTCACCGAGTCGGTGGGGTTGAGGGCGAGCAGGTAGAGCCGCATGGCGACGCGGGGTCCTCTCCGGTTGGTGGGGAGCGGGCGGCGGGGTGGGCGCGATGTCGTCCGGCCCCGGCCGGAGGTGCGGTACTCGGTCGAGCCGATGCCGATGCCGATGTCCGTGGCCTCGGGGAGGTCGCCGCGCGCCGCCCCGGCGACCCGGACGCCGCCGCCGGACGTCCTGGCCTCGTCCCGGCATGGTGGACACTTCGCCGTCAGGAGTCCAGGGACTCCCGAGCGGGGTGCCCCGGTTCGGCAGGATCCCGCCGGTCCCGGCCGGGCCGACGGTGACGAGGGCGGCTGCGGCGTCGGGCGGGTCCGCCCTGGCCTCCTGCCTCCTGCCGTATCGAGGTGTCGACGTCTGGGGTACCCGGGTCGGTCGGGTCGGCGTCGTTCAGCACGGCACTGCGGGGCGACACCCCCCGGCGCCGGCCGGCCGGGCCGGCCGCGAGGCGGGCCACCGACGCGGTCGGCATGCTGCCGCCGTTCTTCGCCCCGGTCGTGGAGCCGGGCTCGGCGGCGCGGGTCTCGGGCCCGGCCGGCGCCTTCGCCGCCCCGGGCTCCCCGCCGAGTGTGCGTGCGGCGGGGCGGGCGCGGTACCGGTCGCCGGGTCGAGGGGCGCCCGAGGAGCGCGAAGCACCGTCATGATGCTTGTCCGGCTGCCGTGCTGAGGTCTCGTCACGACGGCGAGCGCCGTGGGGGGAGGAGCGGTCCGTGAGCCGCGTGCGACGCCTGGTGTGACGCCCGGTGCGACGCCCGACAGGAGCGTGCCGAGCCCGGCGGCCGGCGGCAGCGGAAGCCGGGCCGGCAGGGGGCGCGGCGCCGCCGGAGCCTCGCGTGCGGACGCCTGCGGATCGGTGGTGGGCACGGGGCGAGATATTAGGTTAGGTAAGCCTAATCGCGTCAAATCCTGACCAGGTCGGTCCATACCGCGCACCTCGGCCCGGGGTGGCGCGAATGTGCTGCTGAGTGCCTATAAGGTTAGCCTCACCTAAAGCGATCTCGGGAGTGCCGATGATCTTCTCGGGGACATCCGCGCCTGCCGCCATCGCCTGCGCCCGGAACCCGCTGGACGCCGACTACCAAAGGCTGTTGAACCTCTGCCCTGCGCTCCGGGGCCGGCTGCTCGTAGCCGGCGAACCCACCCCGGCCCGCGCCCAGGGCTGGTACTCGGCCGCCGAGCTGGCGACCGATCCGGCCGCCCTCGCCGACGCGCTCGACGGTGAGGCCGCCCGGATCGCCCCGCTCGCCGCCGAGCGCGGCGCCACGGCCCCGCGTCCGCACGTGGTCGCCTCCCGGCTGCTGCACCACTACCTCTGGTCGGTCTGCGTGCTGATCGCCGGGCCCTGGCAGCTGGCCCGCCGGGTGCCGTCGATCGGCGGCACGGACCTCTGGCTGCACGCTCCCACCGGAGACCTGGTCCTCCGGCCGCGCGCCCACGTGACCCTTGAGGGAGAGGACGAGCTCCGCGCGGAACTGCGGGCCGCCGTCGTCGGCCACGTCGAACCGCTGCTCGCCGCCTTCGCCGCTCCCACCCGGCGCGGCACCAGGGCCCTGTGGGGCATGGTCACCGACGACCTCGCCTCGGCGATCTGGTACCTCGGGCGCATGCTCGACGCGGAGCCCCCGACCGGGGTCGTCGCTGAGGATCCCGCCGCTTCCGGGCACTCGCTGTCCGGGCACCCCGCCTCCGAGGCGGGCCCTGCGGCCGCCCCCGCGGACGTCGCCCCTGCGGCCGTCGCCCCCGTGGGCATCGGCCCGGGCGAGGCCACCGCGGTGGCGGCGGCCGGGGCCGTCCTGCCCGGCCGGACCGAACCGCTCCCCGGCGCCGCCGACTTCCGTCTCCTGCGGGGCGCCGACGGTCGGGCCCATCACACCCGCACCCGTCTCGGCTGCTGCCTCTACTACGCGATCGAGCCCGGCAACGCCTGCCTCACCTGCCCCCGCACCTCCGACGAGGAACGGCTGCGCAGACTCTGACGAGCCCTGCCGTGCGGCGGGTACGCTCCCGCACATGATCGACTCCACCACCCACGTCCGCGTCGCCCGCCCGTCCGGGGACCTCGCCGCCGCCGAGCGCTTCTACGTCGAGGGCCTCGGCCTCGCCGTCCTGTGGCGCAGCACCGAGCGGGTTGCCGGTGAGCACGACCTCCTGATGGTCGGGCCGTCCGGTGGCGGCTGGCACTTCGAGCTCACCCGTGACCCCGACCACCCGGTGGAGCCGACCCCCACCGTCGACGACCTGTTCGTCGTCTACCTCGGTGCGCCGGTGGAGCCCGCCCTCCTCGACCGCCTCCGGTCCCACGGCGGCACCGTCGTCCCCGCCCACAACCCCTACTGGGACGAGTTCGGGGTCACCGTCACCGATCCCGACGGATACCGCCTCGTCCTCTGCACCCGCGGCTGGGCGTCCTGACCCGCCTGCTCGTGACCGCGGGGCCGGAGTCCCGCTGCGTGCGCGGGCGGGCACCTGCGGCCCGACGCCGGTGCCCGACGCCGGTGTCCGGTGACGGGTCGGCGACAGGTCGGCAATTGCGTGGACGAATCGTCCCGGGTCCCCGATACTCTGCGGGCCGGACCGCCGAGAGCCGAGGAGAACCGAACGTGACGACGATCGCCGTGCGCAGCAGCTCCGTTGACGTCCCGACCGCCGACGGCGTCGCCGACGCCTACCTCTCCCACCCCGACGACGGGCAGGCCCATCCGGGCGTCCTGCTGTACATGAACGCGTTCGGGCTGCGGCCCGTCCTGGAGACGATGGCGGACCGGCTCGCCGCCGAGGGGTACACCGTGCTGGTGCCCAACGTGTTCTACCGGCTCGGGCGCGCGCCGCTCGTCCGACTGCCCGAGCCGCCCGAGCTGATCAGCACCCGGACCGACCCGACGCTCTTCGAGCGCCTCGGCCCGATGATGGACTCGCTGACCGCGGAACTCTTCGCCCGAGACGCCGACGCCTACCTGCGGTGGCTCGCCGAATCGCCGGCGGCGACGGACGGGCCGGTCGGCATCACGGGCTACTGCCTGGGCGCGAAGCTCGCGCTGCAGACCGCCGCCGCCCGCCCCGAGCGGGTGGCGGCGGCGGCCGGCTTCCACGGGGGCCTGCTCGCCACGGCGGAGCCGGACAGCCCGCACCTGCTCGCCGGACTGGTCCGCGCCGAGCTGTACTTCGGCCACGCCGACCAGGACGAGTCACTGCCGGTGGAGCAGATCGACCTGCTGGCGAAGGCGCTCACCGAAGCCGGTGTCCGCCACACCTGCGAGGTCTACGAGGGCGCGCCGCACGGCTTCACCCAGTCCGACACCGCCTCCTACCGGCCCGAGGCCGACGCCCGGCACTGGGCGGCACTGCTCGCCCTGCTGAAGCGCTCGCTCTGACCGGTTCGCGGAACCTCAGGGAGCGAGCTGTTCGAGGCGCCTGAAGTCGTCGTCGAGCAACTCCTTCTCTTCGTCGGTGAGTTCGGCGGCAGCGGCCCGGGCCCGGGCGGTGAGGCCGGCGGCGGCCGCGGTGTCCGCCGTGCGGTGGGCCAGGTCGGTGCGCAGCACGAGGAGGCGGAACAGCGTGGCGGGCGGGGGCTGTTCGTCCTCCTTCTCCAGGGCCCGGTCCAGGATCCGTGCGGCCGCGGTCAGGTCCTCCTTGGAGTCGGCGAGCAGGGCCGCGTGGTACAGCGCCTTGGCGAACGGCTCTTCGGGGGAGGGGCGGTGGCTCTGGTCGTCAT
The DNA here is from genome assembly GCF_042726075.1 of Kitasatospora sp. NPDC127035. Taxonomy (NCBI): domain Bacteria; kingdom Bacillati; phylum Actinomycetota; class Actinomycetes; order Kitasatosporales; family Streptomycetaceae; genus Kitasatospora; species Kitasatospora sp. NPDC127035. The sequence goes on from NZ_JBHXDN010000071.1 coordinate 18,882, forward strand.
CGATCGGCTGCACGATCCGCAGGCAGTTGCCGCCCGGGTCGGTCATCAGGAACTGCCGGACCCCGTGCGACGTGTCGCCGACCGGGCCGATCCGCGGCAGGCCCCGGATCGGTACCCGGCCGTAGGCGGACTTGAGGCCCGCCCGGAAGGCGCCGTGCAGCTCGTCCACGTCGTCGGTGCAGACCAGGCAGGTGCTGTGGGAGGCGGCCGGGTCGTACCGCTTCATGCCGAAGAAGTGCAGCTGGACGCCGCCGCGCACGACGACGGCATAGGGGTTGGGGCTCTTCTGTTGGAAGGTCACCTCGAAGCCGAGGGCGGTGTAGAACTCCAGCACGGGCGGGAGGGTCTGGCAGGGCAGGATCGGAATTGTCGTCTCAGCCATGGTCGCGGACTCTACGCGGCTCCCGCCTCCGGCGCACATGGCGATCCGCAGGCGCGGCACGGGGGTTGTGCTACGCGGTCCGGAGCCGTTTGGCCATCACGAGCTCCCGGGTGACGCCGTCGGGGAGCAGCCCGCCGGGCGCGCCGGTGGGGGCGAACCCGTGGCGCCGGTACAGCGCGACGGCGGCCTCGTTGCCCGGAATCACGGCGAGGCGCAGGGACGTGGACCCCGCGCGCCGGGCCCACTCCTCGACCGCCGCGATCAGGCGGTCTCCGACCCCCTGTCCCCGCGCCGCAGGTCCGACCCAGACCGACCGCAGCTCGCCGACGCGCTCGTCCGCTCCGTCTCCGCCCGTGCCCGCTCCGTGGTCTCCGCCGTCCGGCCCGGGCAGTCCGCAGGCCAGCCCGACGGGCCGGCCGTCGTCCCGCACGGCCACGACGTGCACGGCGTCCGGCCGGTCGAACCGGGCGCGCCACCGTGCCTCTCCACCGTGGTGCCAGTCGGCGGACCGCACCCGGAAGGCGTGCGGGGCGTCGGCCAGCGCTGCGAGCCGGGCGTCCCGCCAGACCGGCCAGTCGGCAGGGTCGGCGGGGGTGAGGATGCGGAGATCGGCCATGGTGGCAGTCTGACCGCCGGAGGCCGGGCGGTCCACGGTGCGGGGGTGTGTCGAGGGCCGTGGTCGGAGCCGGTCGTGGGGCCCCCGCCGGAGCGCGACGGCCTCGGCCCCGACCGGCCGGTGGTGGGGTCGTGGACGCCGGCCCGACCCGTACGAGGCGGTGACCGAAGGAAGAACTCCTGGTGCGGTAGCGGTGCGGGAGCCTCCGGCCGGTCCTGCGCGGAGCGGCCGGTCACTGCTGCTGAGGGCCCCCGATCCGCGGCGGTCGACGGCGAACCGGACCCGTCGTGCCGGGCGGCACCGGTCGGGGCCGTCGTTGTCGGCGCGCCGGTCGGCCGCCAGGCTCCCGGGGAAGCCGTCGGCCGCGTCGGCGCGGACGGGTGCGGAGGGGCGCGGAGGGCTGCCGGACGGGACCGTTCCCGGCGTCCAAGGGATCTGTCGGTGCTGCGTGCAAGGATCGCGGCCATGACCGAGCAGACCTTCGACTGGCGGCTCTTCCTCACCCGTTGGAGCGAGGAGTGGGCCGACGTGCACACCGACCCGACGGGCCGTCAGCCCGGCGGGGAGGACGCCGGGCGCCCGCACCGGCTGGGCTTCGACCCGGCGCCGGAGGAGCGCATCGCGGCGATGGAGGAGGAGCTGGGCTGCGCGCTGCCGCCGTCGTACCGGGAGTTCCTCGCCGTCAGCGACGGGTGGCGGCACGCGGGGGGCTTCGTCTACCGCCTCGCCGGCACCGACGAGGCGCGCTGGCACCTGGACGGCCACGCGATCAGCGAGTACTGGGGGGAGGACGGGCTGGCGGGGATGTGGGAGCGTGCCCTCCAACTGGACGTCGAGTCCGACCTGGTGCTCGTCCTGCTCGATCCGGAGGACCGGGACGCCGACGGGGAGTGGGCGGCGTACTCCTTCGCCTCGTGGCGGGCGGCCCCGCCGGAGCGGTTCGGCTCGTTCCGCGCGTTCATGGAGGCGATGTACCGGGAGTTCCACCGGTCCGCGACGAGTGACCACGGCGAGGCGTTCCGCAACGCCACCACCCGTGAGCAGGACGCCCGGGTCGAGGCGGCCCGGCTGGACGCGCTGGCCGGGGCGTCCGAACGGGCGGAGGCGGCGCTGGCCGAGGCCGCCGAGTTCGGTCGGCCGCGCGCCGTGGGGCTGTACGGCCAGCTGCGCCGGCTCCGGGGACCGTCGGGCCACGGGGCGTTCGGCGCGCTGCCGCACGATTCCCGGCTCCTCGGTGAGGTGGTGGCGGTCCTCGCGGCCGACCATGTGCGGTCGGGCCGCGACGAGGCGTCCTGGGGGCGCCTGACCGGGATCCTCGCCGAGGGCCTGCGGGGCGAAGCCGACGCGGTGCTCCGGCAGGTCCGGGAGCGCACCTTCCGCTACACCGCGCCCGGTCCGTTCGGCGAGGCCGTCGAGCGAGCGCGGGAACAGGCCCGCTGGGGCGGGACGGAGGCCGCCTGGCGGACGCTGCGCGCGGCACTGCCGCAGTGGACGCCGGTCGCGCCGGACCACCTCGCGCCCGTCGGGCTGCTCGCCGACCCGCTGCTCGGACCGCTGCTCACCCCGGAGCGCGGTCACGAGCTCCTGGGCGTACCGAGGGGCGGCGCAGCCGTACCCCGGCCGACGCCGGTCGCGGCAGCGGACGGGCCGGACGGGGCGGACCTGCCGGAGGAGGCCGACGGGCTCGCCTGGCTGGCGGCGGAGCCGACGTCGGGCGGGCGTCCCGAGCCCTACCGCTTCGTGCTGGTCGAGGGCGTCGCGCCGGACGCGCTGCCCGTCGTCGTCGCCGCGGACGAGGCCGCTCGGCTCGATCCGCCGACGAGCCGCCGGGAGCCCGCCGTCCGTCGACCGGCGGGCGGCGGGTTCGTGGCGTTGGACGGGTCGGAGCCCGCCGTGGTCGGCCGCGCGGGTGACGCCGCCACTCCCTGGAGCTTCGCCTTCGACCTGCGACCGTCCCGGTTCGACGTGGATCGCTTCACCTCCCCGGCCGCAGCCGTCTCGGGCCGGACCGGGGGGCGCGTGGTCGCGGTCTTCGTCGCGCCGCAGGAGCGGTTCTTCCACCTGTCGGTGGCCGGGGGCGGGGAGGAGCGTTACGCGTTCACCGCCCGGGGGACGGCCGTCGACCGCACCGGGCGGGAGGCGGTCCCGGCGGCGCTCGACCCGGACGGGCACTTCGGTCCGGACCGGCACGGGCGGCGGGGCGAGTGCGAGGTCCTCGCGGCGCTCGCCGTCGAGTTCGGTGTGAGCCTGCCCCGGTTCGCCCTCACCGAGGGGCGGCTGCACACCTTCGCCAACCCGTCCTGGGCGCCCCCGCCGCCGGGGCCGGGCGAGCCCTACCTCACGGTGGCGCTCCTCGAACCCCGGTCGTCGGAGGCGCCCTGACGGCGCCGTTCCTCCCACTCGGCCCGGAGCATGCCGAACAGCAGCCGGTCGTACCGCTCGCCGCCCAGCAGCACCGCACCGCGGCGGCGTCCTTCCTCGCGGAAGCCGAGGCGGGTGAACGACCGGGCGGCGCGCTCGTTGCCGCTCCAGGTGTCCAGCTCCATCCGGTGCAGCGGGTAGGCACCGAACAGGTGGTCCACCAGCAGCCCCAGCGCCTCCGAGCCGTACCCGCGTCCCCAGAACTCCTGTTCACCGATGGCGATCCCGACCTCGGCGACCCCCTCGTACGGGTCGAGGCCCCGGTAGTCGACCAGGCCGATGGCACGGCCACCGGCCGTCTCCTCGACGGTGAACATGGCGGCCTCGCGCGGGTTCAGCCGCAGGATCCGGCCGAAGCGGTCCGCCAGCGCCTCGGCGGTGGTCGGCCCGAACAGCGGGTCCCCGGCCGCCGCCCAGCGCACCACCTCCGGGTCGTTGCGCCACCGGAGCTGGTGCTCCGCGTCCTCCGCGCGCAGGGCGCGCAGCCTTACGGCCTTACCTTCGATCATGATCGGATGGTAGGCCCGTAAGGCTGCGCGGACACCCTGGTTTTCGCAGCCGTTCGTCGACCGTCGCAGCCCTGGTCCCACGCCCGGTGCGGGCCCCGGGGCCGCAGCCGCACGGACCGCCTCGTCAGGCCGTCAGGCTCCGGCGGATCTGGTCGAGGACCAGGCCCGCGCCGGTGTAGCCGATGCCGAGCATCCACAGGTTGTCGTCGACCTGGTAGACCTTCCCGTTGCGCACCGCGTCGAGGCCGCTCCAGAGCGAACCCGAGACGATCTTCCCGTGGTCGGACTTGGCCTGGTCCCCGTAGACGGAGTAGAAGATGACGTCGGCCGCCGCCTTGTCGACCTGTTCGGGGCTGATCTCGATCGAGAAGCCGGGCTTGTCCTGGTCGGCGGGGCGGCCGACGCCGATGTCCTTGAACAGGGAGCCGACGAAGGTGTCGTTGAGGTAGAGCCGGGTGGGGGCGCCGGCCAGGAAGCGCGCCATCGCGACCTTGAGCGCGGCTGCCTTCGTCGGGCCGCCGAGCGCGGTGACCAGCTCGCGCACCTTCGTCCGGTAGCTCTCCTCCACGGCGGAGGCCTCCGCCTGCCGGCCGAGTGCCTCGGCGTGCAGCCGGGCGTTCTCCTTCCACGCGGGGCCGGTGGTCGCGCTCAGCACGGTCGGTGCGATCTTGGACAGCTCGTCGTAGCGCTTGTCGTCGCGGACCTGGTTGCTGAGGATGAGGTCGGGCCGCAGGGCGACGATCGCCTCCAGGTTGGGCGCGCCGATGGTGCCGACGGTCCTGACGCCGGTCAGCCGGTCGGCGGGCAGGTAGGCGGAGAGCGGCGCGCCGGCGGCCACGGTGGTGGCGCCGACCGGGGTGAGGCCGAGGGTGACGACCGAGTCGAGGGCGTCGGTGTCCAGCACGACGACGCGGGCGGCACGGGCCGGGACGGTGCTCTCGCCGCGCGCGTGCCGGACGACCCGGGGAGCGCCGCCCGACGGGCCGGAGGCGCTCGGCCCGGCCGGTCCGGGCGACGGGCCGGTTCCGCCCCCGCCGGTTCCGCCCCCGCCGGATCCGCCGCCCCCGCCGGATCCACAGGCCGCGAGGGCGAGTCCGGAGGCGAGGGCGAACAGGGAGCGGCGGGGGAGGGAGCGAGCGGCGGCGGCATCGGGCATCGGGCGACTCCGTTCCGGCAGGCGGCGAGGCGCCCCATCCCTGCCCGGGGAATCGGTTCCCTACGCCTCCGGAGGGTCACGTCCGGTGACGGAGGGCGCACGGCGGGCGCGCTGCGGGAGGATCGAGGGCGGACGGCGCTCGGACGGCGCTCGGGCGGCGGTCGGACGCCGGCGCGCGGAACCCGCAGGCCGTCAGTCGTCCTCCTGCTTCTCCAGCCGCTGCCGCAGCAGCCCCTCGTACTCGGCGTGCACCCGCCGGTCCATCGCGAGCGCGAACTGGGCGTCGGTGACCGTCCGGGCCAGCGGGCGGATCCGGAGGATCTGTTCGGTCAGCCGGGCGGCCTCGCCCGGAGGCAGTGGCGCTTCGTCGGTGAGTGCGCCCAGGAAGTGCTCGCGGACCAGCGAGGTGAAGATCTCGGCTATCGCGGTCACGTGCTCCTGGGTCCGCCGGCTGGACTCCAGGACGACGGAGAGCGGTACGCCCTCCGCGACCAGGGCCGTCGTGGCGTCCATCAGCCGCCGGCTGACGTGGGTGATCCCGTCCTCCCGGACGGTGACGAATCCCTGGGCGACGGCCTCGGCGGTGTTCTCCTCGGTGAGCTGGTCCCCGAAGGCCGCCCCCAGTTCGTCCCAGCCGAGGTGCACCGGCGCCTCGTCCGACCAGGGGGCGACGATGGCCGCCTCCAGGCCGATCAGCTCGGCCACGTCGCGGCCGCTCTCCCCGGCGCCGATCAGTTCGGCGATGCCACCCAGGGTGTGGCCGCGCTCCAGCAGCTCGGCGATCATGCGCAGGCGGGCCAGGTGGGTCTCCCCGTACCAGGCGATCCGGCCCTCCCGGCGCGGCGGCTGGAGGAGCTTGCGCTCCCGGTAGAAGCGCAGGGTGCGGGTGGTGATGCCGGCGGCCTTGGCGAGTTCCTCCACCCGGAACTCGCGTTGTCTGTCCTCGGCGGCTGCGCTGACCTTGTCCACGGCGATCAGCATAGGACGGGCGGTCGCCGAACCGGGACGGTCGCGCTTCTTCCATCAACTGTCAGCAAGGGCTACCCTGCCAATCGTGCCAGTGATTGCTGGCATGGTTGGCTCGATCGGCGCCCGAGGTCCGCGTGGAACGACCGACGCGACCCGGCGCCCCGCCGAGCAGTGGCAGCACGTACCCTCACGGCCCCACTCCCAGGAGGACGCCGCATGGCATCCAGCAGCAAGCGCCCCCGCCCCGGCGCGACCGGCGCGACCGACGAGGCAGGTGTGACCGCCGAGACCGGCGTGACCGACGGGGCCGGCCCGGTCGAGGAGTCCCCCGTCCCCCACGTCCGCGTCGCCGTCATCGGGTCGGGCTTCGGGGGCCTCGGCGCCGGCGTCCGGCTGCGCCGTGCCGGCATCACCGACTTCGTCATCCTGGAGCGCGCCGACTCGGTCGGCGGGACGTGGCGCGACAACAGCTACCCCGGCTGCGCCTGCGACGTCCCGTCCCACCTCTACTCCTTCTCCTTCGCCCCCAACGCCGAATGGCCGCGCAGCTTCTCCGGCCAGCCGGACATCCGCGCGTACCTGGAGAAGGTCACCGACGTCTTCGGTCTCCGCCCGCACCTGCGGTTCGGCACCGAGGTCACCGAAGCCCGCTGGGACGACGAGCGGGCCCACTGGCGGATCGTCACCACGGCCGGCCGGTGGACCGCCGACGCCGTCGTCGCCGCCGCCGGACCGCTCGCCGACCCGCAGATCCCGGACCTGCCCGGCCTGGACACCTTCCCCGGCAAGGTCTTCCACTCCTCCCGCTGGGACCACGACTACCGGCTCGCCGGGCAGCGCGTCGCGATGGTCGGCACCGGGGCCTCCGCCGCACAGATCATCCCCGCGATCCAGCCGCAGGTCGGCAGCCTGACGGTCTTCCAGCGCACCCCGGCCTGGGTCCTGCCGCGCCGCGACCGCGAGATCACCCGGCTGGAGAAGTGGCTGCACGGCCGGCTGCCGGCCACCGCGAAGCTCCGCCGCGGCGTCCTCTTCGCCCTCCGCGAGGTCCAGGTCGACGCCTTCGTCCGGCGGCCCGGCCTGCTCAAGGTGGTCCAGCGGCTCGCCGAGCGGCACCTCGCCGACGGCGTCGCCGACCCCGCCCTGCGCGCCAGGCTCACCCCCGACTACCGGATCGGCTGCAAGCGCATCCTGCTCAGCAACACCTACTACCCGGCGCTCGCCGCGGCCAACACCGAGGTGGTCTCCTCCGGACTCGGCGAGGTGCGCGGATCGACCCTGGTCGCGGCGGACGGCAGCGAGCACGAGGTGGACGCCATCGTCTTCGGCACCGGCTTCCACGTCACCGACATCCCCGTGGCGGCCCGGGTGTTCGGCGCCGCCGGCACCAGCCTGGCCGACGAGTGGAAGGACGGGGCGGAGGCGCTGCGCGGCTCCACCGTCCACGGCTTCCCGAACCTCTTCTTCGTCATCGGCCCCAACACCGGCCTCGGCAACAGCTCGATGATCCTGATGATCGAGTCCCAGCTCAACTACCTGATCGACGCGTTGACCACGCTCCGCTCGACCGGTGCCGCCGCCATGCAGCCGACCGCCCGGGCCCAGCGCCGCTGGAACCTCGAACTCCAGCACCGGATGGACCGCACCGTGTGGACCACCGGCGGCTGCCGCAGCTGGTACCTGGACAAGAGCGGCAGGAACACGGTGCTCTGGCCCGCCTCCACCAGCTCCTTCCGCCGCGCGACCCGCCGGGTCGACCTCACCGAGTACGAGCTGATCCACCGCCGCGACGCCGCCGGCGGCACGACCACCACCGAGGCCGAGGAGGTCCTGGTATGAGCCGCCCGACGATTCCCGCCGACTGCGTGCCGCCCGCCCCGACGGAGGAGGCGGACGTCCGCTCGGCCGACGGCACCCGGCTGCACGTCGAGGTGTACGGACAGCCCGGTGCGCCCACCGTCGTGCTCGCCCACGGCTGGACCTGCTCGACCCGCTTCTGGGCCCCGGTGATCCACCGGCTCGCGGACCGGTACCGGGTCGTCGCCTACGACCAGCGCGGCCACGGCCGCAGCGAGGTCCCGCCCAGCAGGGTCCGCTACTCCACCCGCGCGCTCGCCGAGGACCTCTCCGCCGTGCTCGACCGGACCGTCCCGGCGGGGGAGCGTGCCGTCCTGGCCGGCCACAGCATGGGCGGCATGACCGTGATGGCCGCCGCCGGCCGGCCCGAGGTCGCCGAGCGGACGGCCGCCGCCGTACTGATCTCGACCGGCTCGTCCGACCTGGTCGCCGATCTGCGCGTCGTCCCGGACGCGGTGCGCTCCCCGGGGCTGCGGCGCTTCCTGCACCGCCGGATCCTGCGCTCCCGGCTGCCGCTCGGGCCGCTCGGTCCGGTCACCCGGGCCGGCCTCAAGTACGGCACCATGGGCGCCGGTTCGCCCGCCGACCGGGTCGAGGTGACGGCCCGGATCGTGCACGCCTGCCCGACCGCGGTCCGGGCCAACTGGGCCCTGGTGCTGGACCGGCTGGACGTCCGTGCCGGACTGGCCCGGCTCACCGTGCCGACGGCGGTCGTGGTCGGCACCGACGACCGCCTCACCCCGCCGGTGCACGCGCACCGGATCGTCGCCGCGCTCGCCGACCCGCAGGGGCTGCTCCTGCTGCCCGGCGTCGGTCACATGGCGCCGATCGAGCGGCCGGCCGAGGTGGCCGACGAGATCGACCGGCTCGCCGTCGCCCATCTGCCCGGCGCGGCCGCCGGGCGGGCAACCGGCCTGCCCGCCGGGGCCGCTGCGCCCTCCGGGCCCGCCGGCTCCCCGTCCGTCACCGGTACCGCCACCCCCGAGAGGACCGCCGCCGCATGACCGCCACCCCGCCGCTCTCCGCCCAGGTCGCCGTCGTCACCGGAGCCGCCCGGGGTGTGGGCGCCGCCCTCGCCCGCACGCTCGCCCGGCGCGGGGCGAGGGTCGCGCTGGTCGGCCTGGAGCCGGCCGAACTCAAGGCGGTCGCCGCGCAGTGCGGCCCGTCCGCCACCGCCTGGGAGGCCGACGTCACCGACGTCGACGCGCTCACCGAGGTCGCCGGCCGGATCAAGGAGCACTACGGCCGGATCGACACGGTCGTGGCCAACGCCGGCATCGCCATCGGGGGCCCGCTGCTGGACAGCGACCACCGGGCGTTCAGCCGGGTCATCGAGGTGAACCTGCTCGGCAGCGTGGCCACCGCCCGGGCCTTCCTCCCCGCCCTCACCGAGAGCCGCGGCTACCTGCTGCAGATCGCCTCGCTGGCCGCGCTCACTCCGGCGCCGCTGATGAGCGCGTACTGCGCCAGCAAGTCCGGGGTCGAGGCGTTCGCCCACGCGATCCGTGCCGAGGTCGCCCACCAGGGCGTCAAGGTCGGTGTCGGCTACCTGAGCTGGACCGACACGGACATGGTGCGCGGCGCCGACGAGGACGCCGTCCTGCGGCAGATGCGGGACCGCCTGCCGTGGCCGGCCAACAAGACCTACCCGCTCGACCCGGCCGTGGACCGCCTGGTCGCCGGCATCGCCCGGCGTTCCGCGCACGTCTACGCCCAGGCGTGGCTCCGCGGCATGCAGCCGGTCCGCTGGATGCTGCCGGCCCTGATCGCCGCGGTCGGTTCCCGTGACGTCGCGCGCCTCGCCCCGCAGCTCGCGGCCACCGCCGCCTCCCGTCTGCGCCCCGTCGGGGCCGGTGGCGAGGCCGACACGGCGGCCCGGTCCGAGCAGCAGTGACCCCCGTGCCCGCCGTCCGGCCCGGACGGCGGGCACGCAGCGTCCGCGGCCTCGGTCAACCCGTCGGCTCCGCGAGCTGCTTCAGGCTGTCGTAGGCCGCCTGCACGAAGCGCCCGTCGAGCGACGGACCGGTGTTGGTGAGGGCGGCGACCGCCGTCGCGGTCTGGGGGCAGAAGCCGACCAGTGCGGTGAACCCGCGGGTGGCGCCGGAGTGGAAGAGGAGGTCGCGCCCGTCCGCGGTCGTCCGGCAGTTCCAGACCAGCCCGAGCCGGTCGGCCGAGCGCGGCAGGCGCAGCCGCGGGCGCCGGACCTCGCGCAGGGCGCGCCCCAACGCGTCGGTGTCCGGGGCGAGGTGGGCGCGGAGGTAGTGCAGCAGGTCGGTGCCGCTGGCGCGGACGGCTCCGGCGCCCGGCAGGCCGGGGATGCGCCAGGGCGGCAGCGGGTGGCCGCGCCGGTGGCCGGTGGCGCGGTGCGGGGCGTCGGGGGAGCAGGTGGTGGCGCGCAGGCCGAGGGGGAGGGAGACGCGGTCGGCGAGCAACTCGGCGTAGCCGGTGCGGCCGGTCCCGGCGAGCAGCCGGCCGAGCAGCCCGACGCCGAAGTTGGAGTAGCCGTACCGCTCACCGGGTCGCTGGCGCACGGTGGTTCGGGCCAGACCGGCGCGCAGCAGCCGTTCGTCGTAGCCGGCGTACGGGTTGGCGGTCCAGGCGGGGAGGGCGGTCGCGAGCAGTCCGGGCGGGAGCCTGGGCAGGCCGGAGGTGTGGGTGGCGAGGTGCAACAACCTGATCGGGCCGCCCCGACGGACTTCGGGCGCTTGCCAGTTCGGCGGGAGGTGCCGCTCCATCGGGTCGTCCAGGGCGAGTTCACCGCGCTCGGCCATCACGGCGAGCAGCAGGGCGGTGAACGTCTTGGTGACGGAGCCGAGTTCGAAGACGGTGTCGGGTGTGCAGGGTTCCCCGTCGACGGCGGTCCGGCCGTGGCAGTGCACGGCGGTCCGGTCTCCGCGCGCCACGGCCAGGGTGACGGCGGTGGCGTGCGGCGCGGCGGCCCGGACGAGCGCGGCGGCCTGCGCGGCGCCCGGACCGTCGGAGCTGTCCTCGCCGTCCGCCGCCTCGCGGCCCCGGGCGTCCGTGACGCCACCGCGGCCGTCCACCGCGCCGGTGCCGGCGGACGGGCCCGGACGGCCTGCCGCCCGCCGGGAGGCCGGGTCCGGGCCTGCCGTCGCGTCCGGGCCTGCCACCGCGTCCGGGCCGGGCATCGCGTTCAGGCCGCGACCGCGGCGCCGCCGAGCGCGCGCGACAGCGTGACGGTACCGGCCACCACCGCGACGACGGCGGTGTGCTCGTGGTCGCGGAAGGCCTGTTCGGGGTCGTCCGAGACCGGTTCGGAGTTGTCGCGCGGGATCAGGCCGTCCTCGCGCTGGACGGCGGCGAGCGCCTCCCAGCCCTGTGCCCCGGTGACCGGTTCGCCGATGCAGGAGTCGACCACGAGCAGTTCCCCGACGAGGTCCCACTGGCCGACCTCCAGCCAGATGTCGACCCAGGCGGGCAGCCAGGCGCGGACGTAGTCGCGCATCGGTTCGGGCAGGTTCTCGGGCCGGGCGCCCCAGTCGGTGATGTGGAAGACGGTGTGGGTGATGTCGTACCCGGTCATCCAGTCGACGGCCCACGGTTCGGGGGTGGCGCCGAGCCAGGTCCCGGCTGCGAGCGCGGCCCAGTCGTCGGGCTGGTTGCGCAGGCCCACGACGCGGCGCGCGTTGGCGACCGCGAGCCGCCGGCTGGGCAGGATCTCGGCGACCTGGACGGCGCGGAGCTTGGCGAGCGACTCCAGCAGCTCGTCCATCGGGGGGTGCCGGTAGCCGGACCTGGCGAAGTGGACGTACGTCTCCAGCGGGTCGGTCATCACCAGGTGGCGCAACTGCCGTTCGTACAGCAGGTTGCCTTCCCGGAGCTGGGCCCAGCCGAAGTCGAGCAGCTCGCGCGCGATCCGTGCGTCGTGCGGGCCGGTGACGCCGTCGCGCAGGACGAGCGAGGCGGCCAGCGCACACTCACCGAGCGGCTTGTAGGCGTTGTTGGGGTCGGCGAGGTCGATGGTGATGTTGTCGGAGAGCTTGCCGAACCCGATCTCGTGGGAGGCGTGCAGCCAGGCCATCGCGCGCGAGCCGATCTGCTGCGCGGTGGAGAGGATCCGGTGGTCGGTCATGGGGTGGCTCCGCTCAGCAGGGCGTCCGCGATGGAGAGTTCGAGCGCGGTGCGGGCGCTGCCGTCGCCGACGACCTGGATCCGTTCCAGGACGGGGGCGATCTCCAGCGGCACCGGCCGGCCGTCGGCGGCGGCCCAGGCGAGCCAGCGGGCCAGCCGCGCGGCGACCCGGTGGTCGCGCCGGAGCATCGAGCGGACGGCCCCGCGGGCGAGGGCGAGGGTGTTCGCGCGGGCCGCGTCGTGGACGGGGCCGTCGAGGTCCGGGAGGGCGAGCGACGAGAGCTGGGCCATCCGGACCGACCAGGCCTGCCAGGCGTGGGGTTCCAGCCGCGGGACGCGGTCCGGCTGCGGCGCGGCCAGGTTCACGCCGGGGGCGGCGAGGCGGGCGAGGTCGGCGGTGGACGCCAGGGCCCGGGTGAGCAGGGATCCGGCCGCCCAGTCCCGCCAGGCGGTGACGACCGCCGTGGCGTCGGGGCCGAGCCCGTCCGGTCCGCCGTCGGGACCGTGTCCGTCGGGACCGTGCCGGGGGGAGGCGGCGGTGCCGGACGGAAGGCCGGGGGAGAGGGGCGCCGACGCGGCGCCCGCGGGGAGTGCGGTGGGCGGGAAGGCGAGGAGGGCCTCGGCCAGGAGCAGGACGGCCTCGTCGTCGGGGCCGGCCGCACCGAGCAGTCGTGGGGCGAGCAGGTCCGGCCCGAGCACCCGGGCGGCGGCGAGGACCGGACGCGGCGCGGTGCCGGTACCGGGATCGGCGAGCGCGACCGCACCCTCGACGCCCCGGAGGGCGTCGAGGGTGCGGCCCGCCAGCCGCTCGACCGCTGCGGCGTACTCGTCGCGGAGCGAGAGATCGGCGGTTGGCATGGTGCGTGATTCTCCTTGAGGGGTGTCGCGGTGTCTCAGGGCTGCGGCGGGCCCGCGTGACGGCGGTGCGTCCCCGTGTCGGTGGCGCGTCCGCGTGTCGGAGGTTCCGCCGGGCCCGGGCTCATGGCCTGCGGCCCCTGCCCGTCGGTTCGCGGCTCCGGTCGGGCCGGTGAGCCGTAGGGTCGGGAGACTCCGCGGGTGGCCCGGGGGGCCGGGTGGTTCCGGCTACCGGGTCTTCTCCTTGGGCTGCTTCGGCGACAGCAGGAGTGCGAGTCCCACCAGCAGCAGCGCAGCGGCTTCGGGACGGTACGTGGGCGCGTCGCTCACGACGGCCTCGTCCTCCACCATCAGCGCACCGAGTGCGTCGAGTTCGGCCCGGGTCGCGAGCGGCGCCGGGGCCCTTCCGGTCAGGTGCTGAGCAAGCATCAGATGTGCCTCCTCATCGGATCTTCACCGCCTGGTCCGGCGGCGCCCCCCTCGAAAGACGATACGAGTGCGAACCATCGGCCGCCACCGCAGTACGCTCCGTGACCGTTTCCGGGAGGGGGGATGCTCGCGCGGCCTGCCGTGGTACCGCCGGGTACCCGTGAGTAGGTACGGTCGGGTGCATGACCACCACTGCCTTGATCACCGGCGCGACCGCCGGCATCGGAGCCGCGTTCGCCCGTCGGCTCGCCCGGAGCGGCTACCGACTCGTCCTGGTGGCCCGGGACACCGAGCGACTGGAACGTTCCGCCGCGGACCTGAGGGGGAGGTTCGGCGTCGAGACGGAGGTGCTCACCGCCGACCTCGCCACCGACGACGGCATCGCGGCCGTCGAGGCCAGGCTCGCCGACCGGGTCCGGCCGGTGGACCTCCTGGTGAACAACGCCGGCTTCGGCAACCGCGGCGCGTTCTCGACCGTGCCGCTCCAGGACGAGCTGGACATGCTGAAGGTGCACGTCGAGGCGATCCTGCGGCTGACCACGGCCGCCCTGCCCGGGATGCGCGAGCGCGGTCGCGGCGCGGTCGTCAACGTCGCCTCGGTGGCGGCCTTCCTCCCGCGCGGCACCTACGGGGCGAGCAAGGCGTGGGTGGTGAGCTTCACCCAGGGGGTGATGCGCGACCTCGGGGGCACCGGCGTGCGGCTGATGGCGCTCTGCCCGGGCTTCACCCGCACCGAGTTCCACGAGCGGGCCGGCATGGGGACGGGGAACATCCCGGCCTGGGGCTGGCTCTCCGCCGAGCGGGTCGTCGACGAGGCCATGCGCGACCTGGCGCGGGGGCGGTCGCTCTCGGTGCCGAGCAAGCGGTACAAGCTGGCCGTCGCGATCGCCCGGGTGCTGCCGTCCGGCAGGCTCGGCGGGGTCTCCTCCAAGGCGGCGCGCACCTATCGCACCACCTGACCGGCGGCGGGGGCGGAGCGGTCGGGCCGCACGTGCGCCGGGTGGAGCAGAGGCCATCTCACTATTAGCTTTGCTAACTATGAGCCTCACTCGCTATGCTGGCGGGCGACCGACCGCCCACCCGCCGTCGGCGCGCGCCCCGTGCGCGGCGCCCGCGCGGCGGCCGACCCGGGGAGGAGCGCCCGTGCGCCCCGAACGCACCCAGTGGACCCCGCCCGCCCTCGCCGAGGGCGAACCCCGCCCGCCGACCCAGTGGCGGCGCATCCTCGGCCTGTTCCGCCCGTACTCCGGCCGCCTCACCACCGTCGGCCTGCTCGTGGCGGCCTCCGCCGTGGTCTCGGTGACCACGCCGTTCCTGCTCCGCGCCGTCCTGGACACCGCCATCCCGCAGGGCCGCACCGGGCTGCTCACCCTGCTCGCGCTCGGCATGGTCGCCGCCGCGGTCGTCAACAGCATCTTCAACGTGCTGCAGACGCTGATCTCCACCACCGTCGGCCAGCGCGTCATGCACGACCTGCGCACCGACGTCTACAGCCACCTCCAGCGGATGTCGCTCGCCTTCTTCACCCGGACCCGGACCGGCGAGGTCCAGTCCAGGATCGCCAACGACATCGGCGGCATGCAGTCCACGGTGACCTCCACCGCCACCTCGCTGGTCTCCAACTTCACCGCCGTGATCGCCTCGGTGGTCGCCATGGCCGCGCTGGACTGGCGGCTCACCGTGGTCTCCCTGGTCCTGCTGCCCCTGTTCGTGTGGATCAGCCGCCGGGTCGGCCAGGAGCGCAAGAAGATTACCGGCGACCGGCAGAAGCAGCTGGCCGCGATGAGTTCGGCGGTGCAGGAGTCGCTCTCGGTCAGCGGGATCCTGCTCGGCCGCACCATGGGCCGCTCCGACTCGCTCTCCCGCGAGTTCACCGCCCAGTCGGACCGGCTGGCCGACCTCGAAGTGCGCGCCTCGATGGCGGGCCGCTGGCGGATGAACACCATCCAGATCGTGATGGCGGCCATGCCCGCACTGATCTACTGGGCGGCCGGACTGGCGGCGGCCGGCGGCGCGCCGATCGTCTCGGTCGGCACCCTGGTCGCCTTCGTCTCCCTCCAGCAGGGCCTGTTCCGCCCGACCGTCAGCCTGCTCTCCACCGGCGTCCAGGTGCAGACCTCGCTCGCGCTGTTCCAGCGCATCTTCGAGTACCTCGACCTGCCGGTGGAGATCGCCGAACCCGACCGCCCGGTCACCCTGGAGACCATCCACGGCGAGGTCCGCTTCGAGGGCGTCGACTTCCGCTACGACCCGGACCAGGAGCGGCCCACGCTGGCCGGCCTCGAACTGAAGGTCCCGGCCGGCAGCTCGCTCGCCGTGGTCGGCGAGACCGGCTCCGGCAAGACCACCCTCAGCTACCTGGTGCCCCGGCTCTACGACGTCACCGGAGGCCGGGTCACCATCGACGGCGTCGACGTCCGCGAGCTCTCCTTCGACACCCTGTCCCGGGCGGTCGGCGTGGTCTCCCAGGAGACCTACCTCTTCCACGCCTCGGTCGCCGACAACCTGCGCTTCGCCAAGCCGGACGCCACCGACGAGGAACTGGCCGCCGCCGCGCGGGCCGCACAGATCCACGACACCATCGCCGCCCTGCCCGACGGCTTCGACACCCTGGTCGGCGAACGCGGATACCGCTTCTCGGGCGGCGAGAAGCAGCGGCTCGCGCTGGCCCGCACCATCCTGCGCAACCCGCCCGTGCTGATCCTCGACGAGGCCACCAGCGCCCTCGACAACAGCACCGAGCGTGCCGTTCAGCAGGCGATCGACACCCTGGCGGCGGGCCGCACCACGATCACCATCGCGCACCGCCTCTCCACCGTCCGCGCCGCGGACCAGATCGCCGTCCTCGACCGCGGCGGGATCGCCGAACTGGGCACCCACGACGAGCTCCTGGAGGCGGACGGCCGCTACGCCGCGCTGCTCCGCCGCGAGGTCCCGGCCGCCGCGCCGCAGGCGTCCGGCCACGACCGGACCCCGGCCGCCGTCCCCGGCCGCGCCTGACGGCCCCGCCGACGCGTCCGCGGCGCCCGGCACGCCCGACCGACGCCACCGGGTGCCCGCAGCACGCCGCAGGGCGGCCACCCGGTGGGGTGGCCGCCCTGCGGTCGACACGGGCGCCGGCGGGCCCGGTTCAGGCCGCCTTGGGGATCTCGTTGTAGGTCTCCGCGCGCTCCTGGCCGGAGAGCTTCTGGATCGCCGCCATCACCTCGTCGGTGACCTGCCGGCGGGCCTTGAGCGAGCGGGCCTGGCCGTGCAGGTCGTCGAAGTGCAGCGGCTCCCCGAACCGCACCGTGACCTTCCGGACGCGCGGGACCCGCTTGCCGATCGGCAGGATCTGGTCCGGACCCTCCAGGGCCACCGGAACCACCGGGACACCGGCGGTGAGGGCCAGCCAGGCCACCCCCGTCTTGCCCCGGTAGAGGCGGCCGTCCAGCGAACGGGTGCCCTCCGGGTAGATGCCGAAGGCCTTGCCGTCCTCCAGGATCTCCAGCGCGGACTCCAGCGAGGCCTGCGCCGACCGGTAGGTGCCGCGCTCGACCGGCACCGCGCCGATCGCCTCGAAGAAGCCCTTGGACAGCGAGCCCTTGAGCCCGGTGCCCGTGAAGTACTCGGCCTTGGCCAGGAAGTGGACCCGGCGCGGCGCGGTCAGCGGGATCACCACGCTGTCGATGAAGGAGAGGTGATTGCTGGCCAGGATGACGCCGCCCTTGCGCGGTACGTTCTCCATGCCCTCGATGGTGGGCCGCCAGATCCCCCGGGCGAGCGGTTTCAGCACCAGCCTGGTGACGAGATCGAGCATGGTCCCTCCCTGGACGAGCACGCCCGAGAGGTGCCCGGGCCTGAGATACGACGAGCGGCGGTCGTTCCCCCGGCCGGGCCGGGATCAGACCCGCAGACTACGACACCCACCCCCGAGCCCGTCCACTCCCGCCGACCGTGGCGCTCACCACGGCCGGGTAGGGTACGGCCGTCGGAAACGCACATCAGCAGGTCTTCTGGATCAGCAGATCTGTAGATCAATGGATCAGCAGATCGCGGGCTCGGGGGATCGGCAGTTCATCAGTCCTCAGGAGGGGCCACCCATGGCAGACGTCGACACCATCCGCGCGGCGTTCGACAAGTTCGACGTGAACGGCAACGGCCGTATCACCGCCACCGAGTACGCCAAGGTCGCCCGCGAGCTCGGCGACCTGACCACCTCGATCGCCGTGGCCGAGGCCGTCATCAAGCAGATGGACACCAACCACGACGGCGAGCTGACGTTCGAGGAGTTCCTGGCCGCGCGCCAGGGCTGAGGCCGCTCGGGCGGGGCGCCGGATCCCTCCGGGCCCCGCCCGCCGCCTTCCGGCCCGCCCGCCGCCTTCCGGCCCGCCCGGGCCGGCGGCTCCGCGGGGTTCAGCCGGTCGTCGGGAACACCCGGCGGACCACCCGTTCCGCCGCCCCGCCGTCGTCCCAGGGGCAGAACCGCCGACGGAACGCCGCCCGCGCCTCCGGCTCCGGGTCCCCGGCCAGCAGGGCGCTCGCCAGACCGTCCGGGTCCGTGGTCAGCGCGCCCGGCGGCTGCTCGAACAGGTCGAAGTAGACGCCGCGGTCCCGCCGGTACTCCTCCCAGTCCGGCGCGAAGATCACGACCGGCCGGTCCAGCACGGCGTAGTCGAACATCATCGACGAGTAGTCCGTGACCAGGACGTCCGCCGCCAGGTACAGGTCCTCCACGGTCGGGTGCGCCGACACGTCCAGGATCTCGGCCGCGCCCTCGTCCGCCGCCAGGTCGCCCGGAGCGCCGGTGTGGAAGTAGTGGGTGCGCACCAGCAGCGTGAACCCGGGACCGAGTCGACGCGCCAGGTCCCGCACGTCCAGCAGCGGCACGTACCCGCCGCGCGCCTCCCGGTGGGTCGGCGCGTACAGCACGGCGGTGCGCCCGGGCTCCAGCCCGAAGCGCTCGCGCATCGCGGCCACCTCGGCCGGCGCGGCGACGGCCAGCCGGTCGTTGCGCGGGTAGCCGGTGTCCAGCATCTCGTACCGGCCGGGGAAGGCCCGGGCGAAGTGCTCGCTGGTGTGCGGGTTCGAGGAGACCAGGAAGTCCCAGCGGTCGACGGCCTCCCGGAGCCGGTCGAAGTCCATGCCGTCGGCGGCCACCGGGTGGTCCCTGAGGTCCATGCCCATCGCCTTCAACGGCGTGCCGTGCTGGGTCTGGACGTGTACCGTCCCGGGGCGCTTCGCCATCGTCCGCGGGAAGTTGACGTTGTTCACGAAGTACTTGGCGGTGGCCATCGCCCTCAGGTACGCGGGCGTGTTGACGATCACGTACGGGACGCCGGCCGGCAGGGTCGCCGCCTGCTTGCGGTTCTCCACCACCCAGACCCCGCGGATCCCCGGCGCCAGCTCCTTCGCCTTCTCGTAGATCGCCGCCGGGCTGCACGCGTAACCGCGGTGCCAGTACGCCGCGTACACCGCCAGGTGCCGGTCCAGCGGCAGCCGGCGGAACGCGTTGTACGCGGTGAACCGGGCGCCGCTGCGCACGCCCTTCTTCAGGGCCGGCGCCACCGCTCGGGCCCCGCGTCCGAGTTCGCGCGGCAGCCGGCCGGTGCGGCGCAGCTCGGCGTACGCGCGCCGTGAGCCGCGCGCCGCGAGCCGGTACTGCACGCCGCGCACACCGC
Source organism: Kitasatospora sp. NPDC127035 (assembly GCF_042726075.1). Lineage (NCBI taxonomy): Bacteria > Bacillati > Actinomycetota > Actinomycetes > Kitasatosporales > Streptomycetaceae > Kitasatospora > Kitasatospora sp. NPDC127035. The sequence goes on from NZ_JBHXDN010000071.1 coordinate 37,828, forward strand.
CGGGGAACCGGTAGCCCGCCGGGCGGTGGCGGGCGAAGTGCCCGGCGATCCGGCGGAAGAACTCGGGGCGCAGCCCGACCGGCACCAGCCCGGGGGTGTCGTACACGGTGAGCGCCTGCTGGACGGTCCGCTCGAAGACCAGGGTGCGCAGCGACTCGGGGACGGGCGGGCCGGGCCGGGCCTCCGGCTCCCGGTCCAGGAAGTCGAAGATCGCGTCGTACTGGGCGAAGGCGTCGGCGTGCCGGGGGGAGGCCGTGCTGGTGATCGCACCGGCGCGGCCCCGCCGGTAGAAGTAGCAGGGGCGGTCGAGGTAGCGCAGTCGTCCGGCGGCGAGCAGCGCCGGGTAGGTGACCGAGATGTCCTCGTAGTAGCCGCGGCCGAAGGAGACCCCGAGGGCGAGCAGGAACTCGCGCCGGAACACCTTGTTCCAGACCGACATCACGGTCCTGAACAGCGCCGGGTGCTCGGCCAGCGTGCATCCGGCCACCAGCGGCGAGCCGGTCAGCACGTGCCGCCAGGGGTTGGGCTCGGTCCCGCCGTCCGGGTACACGTGCGTGAAGTCGGTCAGCAGGACGTCGGTGGGGGTCTCGCCCCGCTCCTCCCGGGCCGCTTCGCCGGCGAGTTCGTCGAGGAGGGCTGCGACGGTGCCCTCGGGCACCCAGTCGTCGCTGTCGACGAACCAGACGTAGGTGCCGCGGACCTCGGGGAGGGCGGCGGTCCGGGCGCCGCCGAGGCCCTGGTTCTCGGCGAGGTGGAGCACGCGCAGCCGGGGGTCGCGGGCCGCGTACGCGTCCAGGATCGCGCCGCAGCCGTCGGGCGAGCGGTCGTCGACCGCGATCACCTCGAAGCGGGACTCGGACGAGGGGGCGTCCGCCAGGAGGGAGTCGAGGCAGCGGGGCAGGAAGCGCTCCACCCCGTGGACCGGAAGCACGATGCTGAGGAGAACTGGCACGCTGGCCGAGTCTACCGAGCGGCGTGCGCGTACCCGCCGGACGGGGCGGTCCCGGCGGCGCACTGCGGCCGGTCCGAGGGGCGGGGTGCGGGCGGGGACGGGGTGGACGCGGGGACTCCCGGGACCGCCGGTGCCGGACCCGTGCGGGGCGGCACCGGCAGCCTGGTGGCGGCCCGGCCGACCCTCTACGGCCGGCCGCCGGTCCGGGCACCGCCCGAGCCGGGTCGCCGCAGCGTCGAGGCGGCCCGGCAGTGGCTCGGGGGAGCCGGAATCTTCATCAGTCGAACGGGCCTGCGGAAGGGGATCACGCCTGCGCGGTCGTTAGAGATATTGCTTGGAGCCAAGGCTCGCGTCAATCCCTCGTCTGTGTTCACTTCCTAAACGGACAGTCGGACTCCGATTGTGGTCGGCCACCCTCGCTCGACCCTCGCTCCACCGCCCGCCCGGCGGCTACGGGAGGTGAGACGGCGGTGACTCCGTGCGCCCCGGCGCACACCTTCGGGGCGGGCGCCGGGCGCGTGCCCCGAAGGCCCCGCTGACGTGCGGCCGGTCGTGCACCATCATTGATGCCTAGTCGTGACCGGCCGAGCGGCCCCTGGTGCAGTGTCAGTTGACGCCGCACGATACGGTGGCAGCACACTAGGACGGTTGCGCGAAGGCCGTCTCTCACGGATAGTCTTCGCCTCACGGCCCTGGCGCCTCGTAGGGGTGGGAAACTGATGGAACAGATGCAAGTCCGGACTCGGCCCCGCGTGCCGGCGATCCAGTGCGGTGTCGGCGCGACCGGCCGCCGGATCGAGCGTCACCTGGCTGTGCTCGGCGCGCCCGCACTCCCGGCGGTGGACACCGCCGAGGCGCTCGGGTTGATAAGGGAGCTGACGCCGCGCGGCGCCAGTGCCCCGACCGCGCCGCCGCGCCGTCACGCACGGGTCAAGCTGCTGGCGCCGCTGCGCCGGCTGCGACGGGGTCTCTTCGGTGGGCGCGGCTGAGGGCCCCAGGCCCCGGGGTGCCCGTCATCCCTCGCACCCACCAGCACCGGCCCGGCGGATCCTCACAGAACCGTCGGGTCTTCGCCGCGCCCCGCACGCCTCCCGCAGGCGACCTGCGGGACCGGGTGCCCGGGCCTCCGAGAGGTCTGAACCTCTCACTCTACGGTGACTTGCCGCCCCGGCACGGGGAGTCGGCGAGGCTGGCAGCCGCACCCACCGGCGTGAGCCAGGATGACGGCATGGCGGACCACACTTACACCACGTCCACGACCTTCCGGACCACGACCTTCGAGATCACCACCGGCAGCCGCGAGGTCGCGCTCGACATCACCGACCGCTGCACGCGGTTCCTCAACGACCACGCGGTCGGACGCGACGGCCTGCTCAACGTCTTCGTGCCGCACGCCACGGCGGGCATCGCGGTACTGGAGACCGGCTCGGGCAGCGACGACGACCTCCTGGCCACGCTGCGCGAGCTGATTCCGGCCGACGACCGCTGGCGTCACCGGCACGGGAGTCCCGGCCACGGCCGCGACCACGTCGTTCCCGGGCTGGTCGCCCCGCACGCCACCCTGCCGGTGATAGGCGGCCAACTGGCCCTGGGCATCTGGCAGTCCGTGGTCCTGATCGACACCAACGGCGACAACCCCCGGCGGTCCGTCCGGCTCTCGTTCCTGGGCTGATCCGGGCCGGCCCGGGCCCGGCTCGGCCGGGGGCGCCCGGGCGCCCGGCCGCACCGGGCCCGGGCGCCCGGGCCCCGGCGGCTGCCGGCTACGGAGCGGCGACCGTCGGTGGAGTACGCCGCGCGTCCGGCGCGGGCCGGGCGGCCACCTCGGCGGGGCCGGTGTCGTCGGGGCCGGTCCGGGGGCGGCCGACGGCGGCGGAGGCCACGGCGGCGAGGTACCGCTCGATCGCCAGGTACTGGCAGAGCAGCGCGACCGGTCGGCCGATCCGCGCGTACCGGGCGGCGAGCCGGGAGAACGCGGTCACCTCGAACCAGACCTCGCCCGCCGCGTCCATGGACACCAGGAACGCCTCCTCGCCGCACTCCGGGTGGCCGGGCAGCGTTCCGTAGGCGAAGCCGATCCGGTCCGGCTCGTCGACGGTCCACACCACCCGGCACGGGATCACTATCCGGGGGCGGCGCGTGCCGGGCAGGCTGAGGCGCAGCAGGACGGTCGCCCCCGGCTCGGCGGGCGTGTGCGGATACACGGCGAAGCCGGTGCCCAACTGGCTGCCCCAGCCCAGTACGTACCGTCCGGCCCGCTCCAGCACCTCGGGCCCGCGTCCGAGATGGACGCGTCGTCGCAGGTGCGCGTACCCGTCCGGCAGCCTGGCGTCCCGCGTGGCGCCGACCTCCGGGTAGCTGGGCTCGGCGGCCCGGGCGGTCAGCAGCCGTCGGTGCAGGGCGGGGGGCGGCGCAGGGGCGTCGGGCATGCGGTTCACCGTACCCGCCGCCTCCCGGACGTCAGGACGTGCCCTTCGCCCGAGGTCTCGCCGTCCGCGGTGGCCCGGTTCCTCGCGCCGCGCCCCCGGGGCGGTCTCCCCGGCGCCTTGCGGCAGGGCCGGGGTGCGGAGTAGGAAGGCGGCATGAGCGAAGCGGTCACGAACCACGAGGACGCCCCGAACGTCCGGAACGTCCCAGACGCGACGGACGCCACGGACAGCGGGGTCTGTGCCCTGGCGCCCGGTGGCGCAGAGGCGGCGCTGGTGCACGATCCGGAGCTGACCGGTCCGCGCGCCGACTGCGTCCTGTGCGGCGACCCGACCGAGCTGCCCGCCGACCACCCGGGCACCACGCTCTGCCCGGTGTGCGCCTGGCAGCAGGCGCAGCGGATCGCCTGCTCCGGCTGACCGCGCCGGGCCCTGCGCTCCCCGGCGTTCCGAACGCCCGCCGCCGGTCCCCCGGTCAGGCGTCCTCCCGCCCCGCCAGGGCCAGCGTGGAGCCGTGCCGGCCCTTGCGGACCAGCAGCTGGGTCGGGATGCGGCTCCGCAGGTCGGCGACATGGCTGACGATGCCGACGGCGCGGTCCCGCTCGCGCAGACCGTCGAGGACGTCCATCACCTCCTCCAGGGTGTGTTCGTCGAGGCTGCCGAACCCCTCGTCGATGAACAGGGTGTCCAGCGGCATGCCGCCGGCCTCGTCGGTGACCACGTCGGCCAGGCCCAGGGCCAGCGCGAGCGAGGCGAAGAAGCTCTCGCCGCCGGAGAGGGTCACGGTGTCGCGCTCCGTGCCGGTCCAGGCGTCCACCACCCGCAGGGCCAGCCCCGAACGCTTGGTGCCGGTGCCCCGGTCGTCACTGTGGACCAGGGTGTAGCGACCGCCGGACATCCGGACCAGGCGGTCGCTCGCCGCCGCGGCCACCTGCTCCAGCCGGGCCGCCAGGACGTACGACTCCATCCGCATCCGCAGCCGGTTCTCGGCGGACGTGCCGGCGGCGAGCGCGGCCAGCCGGTTGATCCGGCCGTACCGGGCCAGCGCCGGGGCGAGCGAGCCGGCCAGCTCGGCGAGCTGCCGTCCGATCCCGGCGAGCGCGTCGCAGCGGGCGCGCGCCGCGTCCCGGGCGGCGTGCGCCGCCCGCAGGCGGTCGGTGGCGGCGTGGAGCCGGGCCCGGGTGCCGGGCAGATCCGCCGGCGGGCAGGCCGCCGCCGAGGCGAGCTCCGGTTCGGCGAGCCGCCGCTCGGCCGCCGCCAGCTCGGCGCGGTGGCGTTCCAGCCGCAGCTCCAGCCGCTCGCGCTCCTCCCGGCGCAGCAGGACGGCGACGGCGTCCTCCGCGCTCGGGAACCCGGCCGCGACGGCGGCCCGCGCCAGCTCGCCCTCGGCCTCCTTCAGCCGGTACGCCGCCTCGGCCGCCGTCCGGGCCGCGCCCGCCAGGGCGGACACGGCCGACGCGAGGCGGGCCAGGCCGGCCGCGCGGGCGGCGACCGACGGCGCGCCGCCCCGGGCCGCCGCCACCCGGCCGCCCCGCTCCTCCCGCTCGGCGTGCAGGGTGCGGATCCGGGCGCCGAGCTCGGCACTCCGCTCACGCGCGTCGCCGAGGGCCGTGAGCCGGGCGGCCTGCTCCCGGGTGGTCTGCTCGATCCGTCGCCCGATCGCGCCGAGCCCCTCCGCGACCCGGACCCCCGTGCGGTGCTCCCGCTCCAGCCCACCGAGGGCCTCGGCCAGGGCGTCGGTGCTCTCCGCGCCGGCGGCCCCGGCGGCGGCGGCCTGGCGCACCTGGAGGTCGGCGAGCTCCCGTTCGGCGGTGTCGGCCGCCTGCTCGGCGGCCGTCTGGGCGGCCTGGGCGCGGTCCTCGTCGGCCGCGCGGACCTGCTCGCCGGACGGTCGGGCGGGCGCCGGGTGTTCGGGGGAGCCGCAGACCCGGCAGGGCGCCCCGGCCCGCAGCTGTGCCGCGAGTTCGGCGGCCATGCCGGCGAGCCGGAGCTCGCGCAGGTCCTGGCTGTGCCGGCGGGCGTCCAGCGCGTCGGAGCGCAGCGCGAGTGCCTGCGGCCGGGCCCGGTCGATCTCCCGCTGCAGCGCGTCCCGGCCGCGTGCGGCGGTCAGGCGGCCGGTCAGCTCGCTGCGCCGGACGTCCAGCCGGTCGACCTGCGCGGCCGCGTCCCGCGCGACGGACTGCTCCTCCTGGAGGGCGGCGAACCGCGCCTCGAAGCCGGACAGCCAGTCGGCCGCCTCCTCGGCGAGGTCGTCGGCGCGCTGCCGGTCGGCGGCCAGCGACGCCTGTGCGCCGTCCAGCTCGGCGCAGCGCCGCTCGTCCGCCGCCGCCGCCTCCAGCCGGACCAGCTCGGCGCGCAGCCCGCGTTCGGCCTCGGCCAGCTCCTCGGCCTCGGCGTGCGCCAGGGCGCGGCCCTCGCCGTCCGGGCCGCCGGCGGCTGCCAGGGCCGCGCGGTGCCGTCGTTCCTCCTCGCGGGCCGTCCGGTGGGCGACCGCGGCGGAGTCGCGCAGGTGCAGCACCGACTCGACCCCGACCGCCGCCAGGGCCGCGGTCAGCCGGCGGCGGTCGGCCGTCCGGGCCGGCTCGTCCCCGGCCAGGCGGGCGGCCTCGGCCACCGCCTGCCGGTGCCGCTGCTGCCGGTCGGCGAGCTGTTCGGCGGCGGCCCCCGCCCGCTGGGCCTCCAGGTGGGCCTCCTCCGCGCCGGCCAGCGCGGCCTCGGTCACGGCGAGCTGTTCGGCCGCGCCGCCGCGCAGCACGGCGGCCCAGCCGAGCACCCCGGTGGTGAGCTCGGTGCCGGCCTGCACGCCGGTCGCCGGGACCGGCTCGTCCTCGGCCGGCACCCAGCCCTCGACGGGTTCGGCGTCCGGGCCGGCCGCCTGTTCGGCCTTGCTGGCCAAGTCCCGCAGCCGGCGGCGGCCGGTCTGGACGGCCGCCTCCTGGGCCCGGCGCTGCTCGGCCAGCCAGGACTCGACGGACTGGAAGCGCTCGGTGTCGAACAGCCGCCGCAGCAGCTTGCCGCGCTCCTCCGAGTCGGCCCTCAGGAACCGCGCGAAGTCACCCTGCGGCAGCAGCACCACCTGGCAGAACTGGTCCCTGCTCATCCCGATCAGCCGGTGGATCTCCTCGCCGGCCTCCTGGTGCGACTTGCTGACCGCCCGCCAGCCCGGCCCGCCGCTCCCGTCGCCGTCTCCGTTCCCCCCGGACCCGGCCCCGGTAGCGTCGCCGCCGTCCGTCGACCACTCGCGGAGCAGGGTCTGGGCACGCTCGACCGTCGTGCCCTTGCCGACCTTCTTCGGCCGCGGCTGCTCGGGCAGCCGGGTGATCTCCAGCCGCCGCCCGCCGAGCGTCAGCTCCAGCCGGACCGAGGTCAGCCGCTTCGGATCGGCGTGGTCGCTGCGCAGCCGGTTGGCCCGCCGGGTGCCGGGGACCTCGCCGTACAGGGCGTAGCAGACGGCGTCGAGCACGCTGCTCTTGCCCGCGCCGGTGGCTCCCCGCAGCAGGAAGAGCCCGCCGGCGGCCAGCGCGTCGAAGTCGACCGTCTCGCTGCCCGCGAACGGGCCGAAGGCGGTGACGGTCAGCCGGTGCAGTCTCATCGGGGCAGCTCGGCCTTCCGGTCGGTGGTCTGCCGGACGCGTTCGAAGCCCTCGCGCAGCCAGCCCAGCTCGTCGGCGTCCGGATCGGCACCGGGGCGGACGTGCCGCAGGAAGCCCTCGGCGATCTCCAGGTCGGTCCGTCCGCTGACCCTGGCCGCATAGGACGGGGAGGCGTCCGCCGTCGTCGCCTCGGGCTCGAAGAGCAGCTGGAGGGTGTGCGGGAAGCGGCGTCGCAGCCGTTCCATCGGTTCGGTCGGACGGCTCGGGTCGGTGAGCGTCGCCTGCACCCACGCCTGCTCGGCGGCGGCGTGCCCCTCGTCGGTCAGCAGCTCGTCGAGCCGGCCGCGCAGCCGCGCCAGCGGCCGGGGCTGCGGGCAGTCGACCCGCTCGGCGGCGACCGAGCCGTCCGCCGCGAGGTCGACCAGCCACATCGTCTTGCGGTGGTCGGTCTCGGAGAAGGAGTAGGCGAGCGGGGAACCGCTGTAGCGCAGGTGCGGGGCGAGGGTCTGGCAGCCGTGCAGATGACCGAGGGCCGCGTAGTGCACGCCGTCGAAGACGGACGCGGGCACCGCCGCGACGCCGCCGACCGCGATGTCCCGCTCGCTGTCGCTGGGCTCGCCCCCGGTGACGAAGGCATGCGCCAGGACGACCGCCCGGGTGCCCGCCGGGCGGCCCGCCAGGTCGGCCCTGACCTGGTCCATCGCGGCGCCGAGCACCGCGGCGTGACCGCCGCGGGCCAGCCCGAACCGCTCCCGCACCAGCGTCGGTTCCAGGTACGGAAGCCCGTAGACGGCGACCGGTCCGTCCGCGTCCGCGAGCACGACGGGCGCGGCGCACTCGCCCGGGTCGGTCCGCAGGTGGACGCCGGCCCGGCCGATGAGGCCCGCGCCGACGCCCAGCCGGCGGGCCGAGTCGTGGTTGCCGCTGATGAACACCGTCGGCACGCCCAGGTCGGCGAGCCGGTGCAGGACGTCGTCGAAGAGGGCGACCGCCTCCAGTCCGGGCAGCGCCCGGTCGTACACGTCGCCGGCGACCAGCACGGCGTCCACGCGTTCGGACCGGACCACCGCCACCAGGTGGTCCAGGAACGCGCGCTGGGCGTCGTGCAGGCTCTCCCGGTGGAACGAGCGTCCGAGATGCCAGTCGGAGGTATGCAGCAGTCGCATGGTCCCCGACCATAACGGGCGTCACCGACAACGCGGTCCGGAACGGGGACGGCGGCCCGTCCGCCGTGACCTGCCCCGGTCCGGCGGAGGTCGCTCTCGGTCGATTGTCAGTGACGGTGTGTATGTTCGCGGTCGCCGGGAGCCCGCAGGTGCGGGGCGGTCCGGCGGCGACCGCGAGAACGACCGAACGGAAGGACACGGCCATGACCGGGCAGTTCCGCTTCCCCTTCCCCGACGATCTCCTCGATCTCCTCGACCACCTCGATCCCCCGGGCCTGCGGGACCGCCCCGGCCCCGGTCGGCGGGCCCGGGCCGGTGCTGCCGCGCGGCGGGCGGTGCGGCTTCGGGCGGCCGGTCCGGCCCGGCGCCGCCCCGGACCGGGGGGACCGGCCGCCGGTGGCGTGCCGGCCGGTCCCCCCGGTGGGCGTCCCCCGGGCGGGGGAGCGAGCGGCCCCGGGTCGGCCGGTCCGGCCGGGCCCGGTACCGGGGACCGGCGCCGGTGGCGACCGCGCGGTGCGCCGCCGCCGCAGCCGGTGGCGCTCGCGCTGGTCGTCCGCGCCGCCGACTTCGCCGACCTGTCCCGGCACGGCCTCTTCGGCGACCTGCCCTTCCGGGCCTACCTGAGGCGTGCGGCGGTCCAGCTCCGGGCGCTGTACGGCCAGGGTCTGGAGGTGCACCTGAGGGTCTTCGACCCGGCCGACTTCGAGGACTACTGCGAAGCACTCGGCTTCGACCCGGCGGACGCGGCGGCCCGGGTCGCGTACGCGGCCGATCCCGAGCTGGCGGGGGAGCCGTTCGTCTACGCGGGCCAGCGGCTGGTGGCGCTCCTCCCCGAACTGGCCGACGACCACCGGGCCAGGGTGCGGATCTCGGTCGCCATGGCCGCGCTGCTGTCGGCGGTCGGCGAGGGGCCGCCGGCGGAGCGGCGGTCGGCGGCGGTGACGAGGTACGCCGTCGGCGTCCTCCTCGCGCTGGCCGGGGGTGCGGGCGAGGGCGTCCACCTCGTGACGATCCGCTGCCACGGCCCCGAGGACGGCGAGGAGCTGTCCTCGGCGGCGGACGTCCGGGTGGAGCGCGGACGCCTCCGCGCGGGCGGGCGGGACACCGAGGCGTTCTGCGTGACGCTGGCGGCGGGTGTGGCCGGCGGCGGCGCGGGCGCGATGGTGCTGCACGGTGACCCGGCGGCGCCCGGAGGCCAGACGGTGCGCGGCTGGGCGCTCGACGGGGGCCGGCTGCGGCCGATGACCGTCCGGGAGGTGCTCGACTCGCTCGCGGACGACGTCGGCCGGGGCATGCCCTTCCCGCCGGCGGCGGTCCCGCTGCCGGGGTTCCCGCTCCCGCAGGCGCCGCCGGAGGGCCCGGATTCCTCCGCCGACCCGCCGCCGGGCGGTCCGGGCGCGCCCGGCGGACGGCCTACCGGCGCGCGGCCCGGGGAGGACGGTGGGCCCTCGGGCTGACCTGCCCTTTCGGTCCGGCGCGTCCACCGAGCGGCGCTGGGGACTGTTCATCGACCGCCTGTTCGGGGAAGATTTCGGGGAAGATCAACAGTGGGAACGGCCGGTGCCCCACGCCGCCGACCCCGCCGCTCAGCCCCGAACCGCGCGCACTGCGGGTCCACCCCGCGCCCCGTCGGTCCGGCGAGCCCGAGACCGAAAGGGGGGGCGCATGGGCCGGATCGAGTTCAGCGCGGAGGTCGCCGAACTGCTCGGGAAGGTGCGCCGTCGCCCCACCGCGGGGTGGCCGTGGCGGCCGGGCGAGCGGGTGCCCGCCGGGCTCCCGGTCAAGCAGTCCTGGGGGTGGCTGTTCGCCCCCGACGGCCGGGTACTGACCCTGGTCAACCCCAAGGACGGCATCGTCTCGCTCCCCGGCGGGTCGCTGGAACCGGAGGACGCCGGCGACCCGGGCTCCGCGCTGGCCCGGGAGGCGGCCGAGGAGGCCCAGGCACTGATCGGCACGCCGTACTACCTCGGCTACCTCTACGACCGGGTCGGTTCGGCCAACGGCGGGCACGAGTGCGCCCGCGTCCGGATGGCCGCCGCGCTGCGGGCGGTCGGCCCCAGCGCCCCGGACCCGGCCTCGGGGCGGCACTACCGGCGGCTGCTGGTCGCGCCCGGTCTCGCGGTCGAACTCCTCGGCTGGGGTGCGCCCGGGCTGCGCCAGGCCCGGGCGGCCGTGGCGACCGCCGTCCGGAGGCTGGGGGTGCCGGCCGCTGCCAACGAGGCCATCGAGGAGCTCCCGGTGGAGGGCTGCGAGGTGTTCCCCGGGGTGAATCCGGGGGCGTGAATCCGGGGGGCTCGGGCCTGGGGCTCGGGGCCGGGGCGCGGGACCGCTCCGCGCCACCGAGCCCGGGTCGGACCGAAGGATCGCTGACCGACCGTACGGGCACTGGTGGCCGCCGCGCCTGATCGTCCGTCGGCCGGTCGAACGGAGACCGCCCACAGGGGTGCGGTGACCTGACGTCGGGTCGCCACACCGCCGTCGTCCCCCCGTCGTCCCCGGCACCGCGCGTCGACGACCCGGGGCGCCGTGCCCCGGAGCTGCCCTCGTGTCCCCCGAACGGGTTGTCCGTCGCACCGGCGTGCACGTCGCACTTTCCGTCGCCGGCACGGCAGTTCACTCCATCGTTGTCAGACCGACTGTCAATTGCCTTGGCATGACCGCTTCCCGCGATACCTACCGCCTGGTATCAAATGATGTGACGCACGTCACTCCCAGGAGGTGTCATGCTACGTCCTGCCCGTGCCATGTCCGTCGCCACCCTCGCGGCGTTCCTCTCCCTGACCACCCTCTTCACGGCTTCCTCGGCCCAGGCCGCCGGCGTCAACTACGTCGCGCTCGGCGACTCGTACGCGTCCGGCCTCGGGGCCGGCAGCTACACCGGCGAGAGCGGCAACTGCAAGCGGAGCACCAACGCCTACCCGTACCTCTGGAAGAACGCGCACGCGCCGTCCTCCTTCGCCTTCGTCGCCTGCTCGGGCGCCAAGACCGGTGACGTGCTCAACAGCCAGCTCTCGGCGCTGAACTCGGGCACCACGCTGGTCAGCATCAGCGTCGGCGGCAACGACGCGGGCTTCGCCGGCACCATGCAGACCTGCGTGCTGGACTCCGAGAGCGCGTGCCTCAACGCCGTCGCCACCGCGAAGAACTACGCCACCACCACGCTTCCCGGCAAGCTCGACCAGGTCTACGCGGCCATCCACGCCAAGGCGCCCAACGCCAGGGTGGTCGTCCTGGGCTACCCGCACCTCTACAAGGTCGGCGGCAACTGCATCTTCGGCATCGGCGACACCAAGCGGGCCGCCATCAACAGCGCCGCCGACGTCCTCGCCGACGTGCTCGCCAAGCGCGCCGCCAACGCGGGCTTCGCCTTCGGTGACGTCCGCTCGGCCTTCCGGGAGCACGAGATCTGCGGCTCCTCCACCACCTGGCTGAACAGCACCACCCTGCCGGTGGAGGAGAGCTACCACCCGAAGGCCTCCGGCCACTCGGGCGGCTACCTGCCGGTCTTCTCCGCCCAGGCCTGACCGCCCGTCCGGCCGACCGCCCACCGCGCGGCGCTCACCCGCCCACCGCGCGGCGCCCGCCGGTCCTGCCCACGGGGCAGGAC
>NZ_JBHXDN010000072.1:0-48213 GCF_042726075.1 Kitasatospora sp. NPDC127035
CCGGCGGTGGGGGGCGCGGCGCCCGCGGCGGGGGCGCCCCCCGTCCGGGGGGGGCGCCGCCGCCCCCCCCCCCCTTCCGGGTTCTGCGAGGGGTCACACCAGCAGCTGGCCGCCGTCCACCTGCACCACGGCGCCGGTGATGTGCCGGGCCTGTCCGGAGGCCAGGAACAGCACCAGGGGCGTCAGGTCGGACGTCTCGGCGATCCGGCCGAGCGGGATGCGCGTCTCCCAGAGACCGCGCGCCGTCTCGTCCTCCATCAGCGGCGCCGTCATCGGCGTGTGCACCGGCCCGGGGGCGACGCCGTTGACCCGGATGCCGTGCCCGGCGAGTTCGAGGGCCGCGGTCCGGGTGAGGGCGTCCACCCCGGCCTTGGTGGCCTCGTAGTGGCCGAGCCCCGGGGTCGGCTGGCGGGCCCCGATCGAGCTGATGTTGACGATCGCCCCGCCCCGGCCGGTGTCGGCCATCTGCCGGCCGACCACCTGGGTCACCGTGAAGGTGCCACGCAGGTTGACCGAGACGACCAGGTCGAAGATCTCGGCGGGCAGGTCGAGCAGCGGACCGCCGCCGCCGGCCAGGCCCGCGTTGTTGACCAGGACCTCGACCGGGCCGAACCGCGCGGTGGCCTCGGCCAGGGCGGCGGTCACGCTCTCCCGGTCGGTGACGTCCATGGTGACGGCGAGCGCGCCGGCGCCGATCCCCTCCGCCACCGTGTCAGCCGCCGCACGGTTCAGGTCGGCGACCACCACCCGGTCGCCGGCCGCCGCGAACGCCTCGGCGACCGCGCGGCCGATGCCGCTGCCCGCCCCGGTGACCAGGACGACGCGCCCTTCGGTGCTCATCGTGCCTCCGCGATGAGGATGCGCGGGCTGCCGGGCAGCGCGCGGGTCTCGACGGGCTCCCAGCCGGCCTCGCGCAGCCAGCCTCGGACCTCGTCCTCCGGGTAGACGATCGTGCCGTCGATCACCAGGTACTCGCCGGCGTGCAGGGCGTCGATGCCGCGCTGCTGCTCGTCGGAGTCGAGGAAGAAGTCGAGCAGGACCAGCTTCGCACCCTCGGCCGCCGCCGCGCGCGCCCGGCGGACGATGGCGCGGTTCTGCTCGGCGTCGAAGCGGTGGGCCACGTGCTCCAGCAGCACCAGGTCGAAGCCTCCCGGGACGTCGCCCGTGACGGCGTCGCCCTCGACGATCTCCACCCGGTCGTCCACCCCGGCGCCGGCCAGCACGCCCCGGGCGTGGCCGACCAGCTCGCCGGCCGAGAGGAAGGTGCCCCTGAGGCCGGGGGCGGCCTTGAGGGCCTCGGCCAGGAACGAGCCGGAGAGGCCGCCGAGGTCCAGCACCCGCTCGTGCGCGGTGAAGTCGTAGTGCTCGGCGAGCTGGCGGGCGTGCAGCGCGTTGTAGGTCATCACGCCGGCCAGGAAGGTGGTCATCCGGTCGCCGCCGAGGTCCAGCCGGTTGGGCTCGGCGGTCCGGCTGGTCTCGCCGAAGCCCAGCCAGTGGCCGTAGCTGATCTCGTCGAGGAAGGTCAGGAAGGGGCGCAGGTCGATCTCGCCCTCGGCGCCGGTGAGGTAGGCGGCGGTGCTCGCGGAGTTCGCGTAGCGTCCGGCCGTGCGCTCCAGCAGTCCGAGGCCGGCCATCGCGTCGGCCAGGATGCGGCTGGTGCGTTCCGGCAGGCCGGTGCGGGCGGCGATCTGCGGGACGTCCTGCGGGCCGTCGGCGAGCGCGGCGAACAGGCCCGCGTCGGCGGCGGCGAAGAGCTGCTTGGCGGCCATGTAGCCGACGGCCACGTCGACGATCGGCGTCGGGTCCGCGGAACGGGGGGATTCCGGACGAAGGGACATATCGCGTCCTCCTTGACGGTCAAAGAATATGCCGGATGCTATACGATCGTCTTCCCGGCGGCCAGAGCCGGACTACTCGGATCCCAGGAGGTTGACGTGGAGCTCTCGCAGGCTGACTCCCCCCACGGCGGTGCGGGCGCGCCGGACGGTGCGTCCGCGACGGACCGCGTGCCCCGGCGCAGGCTCGGCGCCGACGGCCCGGAGGTGCCGGTGTTCGGCCTCGGCTCGTGGAACACCTGGGACCGGATGACCACCGACGAGGCCGCCGAGCTGGTCTCCCGCGCCGTCGCGCGCGGGGTCGACCTGTTCGACGTCGCCCACTACAACTTCGGGCCGCACGCGGAGAACGCGGTCACCGACATCATCTTCGGCGAGGCGGTCCGCACCGCCGGCCTGGCCCGCGAGGACTACCTGCTCTGCGGGAAGCTCTGGCTCTGGGACTACCCGAAGGCGTCGTTCGCGGAGCAGCTGGACGTCTCGCTGGCCCGGGTCGGCACCGACCGCGCCGACTTCGTGGTGGCCGGCGACCACCTCGGCGAGCTGGACGTCCACTCCGTGGTCACCGACGTCGCCGAGCTGGTGCGGGCCGGGCGGTTCACCGCCTGGGGCGTCAACAACTGGTCCGCCGACGACCTGTGGGCCGCCCGCCGGTTCGCGCTCGCCGAGGGCATGGTCCCGCCGTCCTTCGCCCAGCTCAAGTACAGCCTGGCCCGCCGCTCGGTGCCCGAGGGGGAGCCCTACGGCCGGCTCTTCGACGAGGCCGGGCTCGGCCTCCAGGCCTCCGACGTCTTCGAGGGCGGCATCCTGGCCGGCAAGCTGCACCCGCAGCGCAAGATCGGCGCCGACCCGGGCGGCATCCGCGAGCGGATCCGGGAGTCCTACCCGGAGGTGCTGCGGGTCGCGGAACGCTTCGGCGCCACGCCGGCCCAGCTGGCCGTCGCCTTCACGCTCACCCACCGGGCGGCCGCCAGCGTGCTGTTCGGCGCCAGCAGCATCGAGCAGTTCGAGACCAACCTCGGCGCGCTGGACCTGCTGGAGCGCCACGGCGGCGAACTGCGCGAGGCGGTCGCCGGTCTCTGGCTGGACCGCGACGTCGTCCACCCCGGCGCCTCCTGGGGCACCGACGCCCCGGCCCGCTGACGCCCGTCCGGCAGGGCCCGGCGGCTCCGCAGCGGCGACGGGCGCGCCCCGGACCTCCACCGTGCGAGGTCCGGGGCGCGCCCGTCGGGTCCGTTCCGTCCGTCCTGCCCGTCGCGTCCGCCGGGCCGCGGCGGTCACCGCTCCGGGCTCAGACCTCGTGCACCACCCGGCCGTCGACCACCGTCATCGCCACCGGGACCTCGGGCAGCGCACCCGGGTCGACGTCCCGCAGGTCCGCGCCGAGCAGGCAGAGGTCGGCGACCTTCCCGGCCTCCAGGGTGCCCTTCCAGCGCTCGGCGCCGTCCTGCCGGGCCGGCGCCACGGTGTAGGCGTACAGCGCCTCGTCGAGCGCGAGCCGCTGCCCGCGGCCTCCCGCGGTGCCGTCGGCCCCGGCCCGGGTGGCCGCCGCCGCCACGCCGGCCCGCCAGTCCGGAGCGAGCACCGGCGCGTCCGAGCTGAGGCAGAGCGGGACACCGGCGGTCAGCGCGTCGCGCACCGGCCAGGCGTGGGCGAGGGCGTCCGGGCCGAGGGCCCCGGCGAGCATCGGGGCGGTCGCGGCGGCGATGCCCGGCTGGGTGTTCAGCCCGACCCCGGCGGCG
This sequence comes from Kitasatospora sp. NPDC127035, assembly GCF_042726075.1. NCBI lineage: Bacteria > Bacillati > Actinomycetota > Actinomycetes > Kitasatosporales > Streptomycetaceae > Kitasatospora > Kitasatospora sp. NPDC127035. The sequence goes on from NZ_JBHXDN010000072.1 coordinate 3,578, forward strand.
GCCATCGCGGCGAGCGTCGCCGGGTGGACGACGTCGCCGTGGATGAGGTAGTGGCGGCCGTCCCGGCCGTCCGTCGCGCGGGCCTCGGCGAAGGCCCCGGTGACCACCCGGGTGGTTCGGCTGCCGGTGGCGTGCACCCCGATCTGGTGACCGGCCGCGTGCGCGGCGCGGATCATCGAGCGCAGGTTCACCTCGCGCTCGCCGGCGTCGGCGCCGTCCACCAGCAGGGCGCCGTGGCCGCCGTCGGCGTACGGCTCCTCGCTCCACGCGCTGCCCATCGGCGGGATGCCGTCGGCGAAGATCTTCACCCCGGCGACGCGGAACCAGCCGGGGACCTCGGCCGGCGCCCGGAACCCGGCCAGGCCGCGCAGCAGGTCGGTGGCGCTGCTCGCGCCGTCCAGCAGGCCGAACAGCAGCAGCGCGGTGACCCGGGCGCGCAGCAGTCCCTCGGCGGCCAGCTCGGCGTACTCGTGCAGGACGGCGGAGGAGAAGCAGCCGGTGGGTCCGGCGTCCTCGCCGGGTCCGAGGCCCGGTTCGGTGTAGCTGGTGACGCCGAGCGAGGCGAGCAGGTCGCCGGTGCGGAGGATCGCGCGGCGCCGCTCGGCGGGGGTGGTGAGGGCGGCGAGCGCCGGCCCCTCGCCCGCGTGGTCGTGCCCGTGCCCGTCGTGCCCGTGCGCGTCGTGCCCGTGCCCGCCTCCGGGGTGGTCCGGCCCGCCGCCGGTCGGGGCGGCCGCGGCGAGCTGGGCCATCAGGGTGTCCGGCCACATGGTGCCGAGCCACGCCCCGTGCAGGTGCGAGTCGTTGATCCCGGGGATCAGCGAGCGTCCGCGCAGTTCCACCACGCGGGTACCGGGTCCGACGAGCGGCGCGACCTCGGCGTCGGTGCCGGTCCGGAGGATGGTCCCCCCGCTGACCGCGAGCGCCTGGGCGACCGTCCGGGCGCCGTCCATCGTGTGGACACGGCCACCCCTCATGACCAGGTCAGCCGTGGTGATTCCGGTCTGGAGTCCGTTGCGCATCTTCTTGCTCCCAGCTCTGGACACCGTGGATTGTGACTCTTAACGTACATGGAATCAGATACGATTTGCGAGTGCCGGACCCCTACGACGGCACCCGGGCAATCGGAGGTAAACGATGCCCCTGCACCCCGAGGCACAGCTGATCATCGACCGGGCCGGTGCGGCGGAGCAGCCCGCCCAGCCCGTCGAACTCGATGCCCAGACCATGCGCGAACAGTTCCGCACCACCTGGACCATGCCCGAGACGCTCCCGGCCGTCGGTTCGGTGGCCGACACCACCGTGCCGGGCCCGGCGGGCGACATCCCCGTACGGATCTACACCCCCGAGGGCGAGGGCCCCTTCCCGGCCTTCGTCTGGCTGCACGGCGGCGGATGGACCATCGGCTGTCTCGACGAGAACGAGTACTCCTGCCGCGCCGTCTGCGCCGCCTCCGGCGCGGTGGTCGTCTCGGTGGACTACCGGCTCGCGCCGGAACACCCCTACCCGGCCGCCGCGGACGACTGCTACGCCGTCCTCACCTGGCTCCACGAGCACGGCGCCACCATCGGCGTCGACCCCGGGCGGCTCGCCGTCGGCGGGGAGAGCGCGGGCGGCAACCTCGCCGCCGTCACCGGTCTGCGCGCCCGCGACCTCGGCGGCCCCCGGATCTCCCTCCAGGTCCTGATCTCCCCGGTGGTCGCCCACCCCGACGAGGGCCGGCTCTCCTACCGCGACTTCGCCGACGGCTACTTCCTGTCCAAGGACAGCATGGACTGGTTCTTCACCCAGTACCCGCGCGACGAGGCGGACCTCGCCGACCCGTACCTGCTCCCGCTGCGCGCCCGCGACCTCTCCGGACTGCCCCGCGCACTCGTCCTGGAGGCCGAGTACGACGTGCTCCGCGACGAGGGCGAGGAGTACGCCCGGGCGCTCGCCGCGGCCGGGGTCGAGACCTCCCTGGTCCGGTTCGACGGCCTCATCCACGGCTTCTTCGGCCTGCTCGCCACCGACCTCACCGACGCCGCCCGGGCCCACGCCCTGGTCGCCGACGCCATCCGCTCCGCCTGCGGCGGAGCCGCGTGATGACGCCCGCGCTCGCACTGCGCGACGTCAGCATCAGCCGGGCCGAGGCCCCGGTCGTCCACGGGGTCAGCCTGGACGTCGCCCCCGCCTCGGTGACCGTCCTGCTCGGGGCCAACGGCGCCGGGAAGACCACCCTGATGGACGGCATCGCCGGCCTGGTCCGCTGCACCTCCGGCACCGTCACCCTCGACGGCAAACCCCTCGACAAACTCTCCACCTACCGCCGCGCCACCTCCGGCCTGGCCTACGTGGAGCAGTCCCGCAGCGTCTTCCGCACCCTGACGGTCGAGCAGAACCTGCTGGTCGCCCAGCGGCAGGGCGCCGACCTCGACACGGCGTACCGGCTCTTCCCCGAGCTGGACAAGCGGCGCGGCCTTCAGGCCGGCCACCTCTCCGGCGGCGAGCAGCAGATGCTCGTCCTCGGGCGGGCCCTGGTCGCCGGGCCGAAGACGATCCTGATCGACGAGATGTCCTCCGGCCTCGCGCCGGTGGTCGTCCACCGCCTGATGAAGGCCGTCGCCGACCTGGTGGACCTCGGCATCGCGGTGCTGCTCATCGAGCAGTTCGCCCATCTCGCGCTGGAGATCGGCAGCCGCGCGTACGTGCTCAGCAAGGGCCGGCTGGCCTTCGACGGCCCGTGCGCCGAGCTTCGCGGTGACGCGGAGCGCCTGCACGACTTCTACTTCGGCGCGACCCCGGCACCCGCCGCCGCGGCGGCGGGCGCCCACAGCCCGGGCAGCGCCCCGGCGGAAAGCGAGGGAGCATGAGCCTCACCGAGAGACCGGCCACCGACCGCCGGGCGCTCGTCACCGGCCTCGGCGCCGCCGTCGCCGCCTGCGTCCTGGTGCCGGCCCTGCTGCCGCCCTACTGGGTGTACCTGGCGATCACCGCCGTGGTCAGCGCCGTCATCATGCAGAGCTACGGCGTCATCGTCGGCCGGGTCGGCGTGATGTCGCTCTGCCAGATGTCCTTCGCCTCGATCGGCGCCTGGGTGGTGCTGAGGCTCAACGTCGCGCAGGCCCCCGGCGGGTTCCTGGTCTGGCTGGTGCTCGGCGGTCTGGCCGCCGTCCCGGTCGGGGTCGCCATCGGGCTCCCGGCGCTGCGGATCCGGGGCGTCAACCTGGCCGTGGTGACCTTCGGCTTCGCGGTCTCGGCCGACATCGTGCTGAACGCCAACCAGTTCCCCGGCATGTCCGAGCTCAAGACCCTGGAGCGGCCCGCCCTGTTCGAGGACGACGGCGGCTACTTCGTCCTGGTCGTGATCGTCTTCACCGTGCTGGCCCTCGGGCTCGCCCTGCTGAACCGCACCCGGCTCGGGATGTCCTGGGCCGAGCTGCGGCACTCCGAGCGGGCCGCCGCCGCGCACGGCGTCTCGGTCGCCCGCGCCAAGCTGGCCGCGTTCGCGATCAGCGCCTTCGTCGCGGGTGTCGGCGGCGGTCTGATGGCCGGACAGTTCGGCCTGGTCGTGCCCGGCAACTTCGCCATGATGCAGTCGCTCGCACTGTTCGCGGTCGCCGTCCTGATCGGCCCGCACAACCCCGAGGGCGCCGTGATGGGCGGGGTCTTCGGCGCGGTGATGGCCACCGTGCTGGAGAAGCTGGACCTGCCGCAGGACCTCGGCGGCATGCTGTTCGGGGTCGGCGCCGTCCTGGCCCTGCGCAGCGGGGTCAGCCAGACCGACTTCACCCGGGCCCGCAAGCGCGAACGCGCGGCGCGGAGGTTCCTGGAGACCCACGAGGCCCGGCCGGCCGCCGGGCTCCCGGCCGCCGAGGACCTGCCGGGGCCGCCCGCCGCATCCGCCCCCGTGGCATCCGCTCTCGCCGCGGCCGGCGGCGAACCGGCCCTGACCGTACGGGGGTTGACCGTCCGCTACGGGTCGGTGACCGCCCTGGAGGGCGTCGACCTGACCGTCCCGCGGGGCGCCGTGGTCGGACTCATCGGCCCCAACGGCGCCGGCAAGTCCACCTTCATCGCCGCCGTCACCGGTTTCGTCGGCGGCTACGAGGGGAGCGTGGCGCTCGTCGGATCCCCGATCGACCGGCTCAGCCCCAGCGCCCGCGCCACCCGCGGCCTGCGCCGCACCTTCCAGACCACCACCATCGCCCCGGAACTCACCCAGTACGAGTACCTCACCATCGGCGCCGGGCGCCGGCTCTCCACGGAGGAGGCCGACGAACTGCTCGCGTTCTTCGGCTGCCCGCCCGGCCGGCTGCCGGTCTCGATGGTCGACGCGGGTGCCCGCCGCCTGCTGGACGTCGCCGCCGCCGTCGCCGCCCGGCCCGCCGTCGCCCTGCTCGACGAGCCCGCCGCCGGTCAGTCCGCCGCCGAGTCGCTCGCGCTCGGCCGCCGGCTGGCGCAGGTCCCGGCCCGGTTCGGCGTCTCCGTCCTGCTCGTCGAGCACGACATGGACCTCGTCCAGGCCGCCTGCTCCGAGGTCACCGTCCTCGACTTCGGCCACGTCATCGCCACCGGCCCGACCGGCGAGGTGCTCGCCGACCCGACCGTGATGGCCGCCTACCTCGGCACCGCGGACCTCCCGGTCGGCTGACCGCCGCCCGCCGCCCGCCGCCCGCCGCTCCACCGGCCCGGCCCGTACCACCCCCGCACCCCCCCCGCGACACCCACCCCCACCCTCGTGCGGAACCGCGCAACCCCGTTCCGGCGCGCCCCCACAGACGGAAATGAGTGCACCAATGAAGCATGCACGGCTGACCGCCGCCCTCGCCGCCGCCACCGCACTGGCCCTCGGCGCCACCGCCTGTGACAGCGGATCCGGCTCGGACACCGGCCCGATCAAGGTCGGTGCGATCAACGGGATCACCGGACTCTTCCAGACCCCCGAGGTCCCGCAGGCGGTCAAGGCCGTCTTCGACGAGGTCAACGCCGCCGGCGGCATCAACGGCCGCAAGCTGGAACTGCTCAGCATGGACGACGCGATGAACCCGCAGCGCGCCACCGAGGCCGCCGTCGACCTCGTCAAGTCCAAGAACGTCGTCGCCCTGGTCGGCTCCTCCAGCGCCGTCGACTGCGGCCTCAACCGCGCGGCCTACAGCAAGGCCCAGGTCGTCTCGATCCCCGCCGTCGGCGTCGACCCCGCCTGCTTCACCAGCCCCAACATCGCGCCGGTCAACCCCGGTCCGTTCAACCTGCTGACCGCCAACCTCTACTACGCCTCCGAGGTGCTCAAGCGGGACAAGGTCTGCCTCGACTACACCGTGCTGCCCGGCAGCGGCGGCGGCATCGAGGACGCGATCAAGAAGTGGACCGAGCTCACCGGCAAGCAGCTCGCCCACAAGGAGCTCGCCATCGCCGAGGGCGACCCGACCAAGTACCTCGTCGCCGACAAGGGCGCCGGCTGCCAGGCCGTCCTCTACAACGGCATCGTCGGCCCCTACTTCGCCCAGGCCAGGACCCAGGGCATGGACGACGTCGACTTCATCGTCGGCGCCAACACCTACACCGACGCCAACGCGCAGGCGATCCCGGCCGGCCTCAAGGTCTACGCCGGCACCGAGTGGCAGCCCTACACCGACACCACCCTGCCGGGCAACGAGCGCTGGTCCCAGCTGGTCGACAAGAACAAGATCCAGAAGACCGCCTTCAGCCAGGGCGGCGTGATGGCCGCCGACGTCTTCGTCCAGGTCCTCAAGGGCATCTCCGGGCCGATCACCCGCGAGTCCGTCACCAAGGCCTTCAAGTCCATGAAGCCGATCGACTACCCGATGGTCGGCACCCCCTGGGTCTTCGGCGAGGGCGACACCCACAACCCCGTCCAGGGCAGCCGCTTCGTCCAGGCCGTCAACGGCAGCTGGCAGGTGCTCCCCGAGGGCTTCGTCGTCCCCGGCAAGAAGTGACCCCGGCCGGCCCTGACCCGGCCGCAGCCCGCCGTCCCCCCACCCCGGACCGTGCGCCGCGCCCCGGTGCACGACCGGACCCCAGGACCCCAGGAGGTGTCCCATGCTCAACTCCACGCTCGCGGGCCTGACCGGTGGCGGCGTCTACGCCCTCCTCGGCCTGTGCGTCGTGCTGACCTACCGGCTCGTCGCCACGGTCAACTTCGCGATGGCCGCCGTCGGCGCGATCGGCGCCTTCGTCATGGTCGGCCTGACCGACGGGGGAGTGAGCCCCTGGCTCGCCCTGCCGGTCGGCGTGCTGGCCGGGGCGGCGCTGTCCGCCCTGCTCGGTACCGTCCTGGTGCGCTGGTTCGCCGATCACTCGCAGAACACCAAGGCGGCCGTCACCGTCGCCGTCTACGTCGCCGTGATGGCCGTCGGCCTGCGGCTGTTCGGCTCCACCACCACCGGCGCGCACAGCTTCCCCAGCCCCTTCGAGAGGCCCGTGCTCACCCTCGGCGGCGTCGTGATCCCGCAGTCGGTGCTGGTCACCATCGCCTTCGCCGCGGTCATCACCGTCGGCGTCGGCCTGCTGCTCGGCCGTACCCGGCTCGGCCTGCGCCTCCAGGCGCTCTCCGAGCGGCCCGCCACCGCGGAGGTGGTCGGCATCCCGGTGGCCCGCCTCGCCGTCGCCGTCTGGGCCGCGATCGGCGCCGTCACCACGCTGGTCGTGGTGCTCGCCGCACCGCGCCTCGGCGGGGACTTCTCCACCCTCGGCAAGCTCATCAACACCGCGCTGGCGGTCGCCATGCTCGGCGCCTTCCGCAGCCTGCCGCTCACCCTTCTCGGCGGCCTCGTACTGGGCTGCCTGGAGGGCTTCTCCGCCTCCGTCGAGGCGATCCAGAAGTACCAGGGCGTGGTGCCCTTCCTGGTGATCGTGGTGCTGCTCTGGTGGCGCAGCCGCAACGAGGTCTGGGACACCGCGCACAGCCGATGACCGGTCCGGGCACCAGCCCGGACCCCGGACCGGGGGAACGAAGGAGAGACCGACCATGACCCGAGTGACCAGCACCAGGGCCGCCGTGCTGCGCACCCACGGCAAGCCGCTGGAGATCGAGGAACTCCCGCTGCCCGAGCGGATCGAACCGGGCGCCGCCCTCGTGCGGATCGACTGCGCCACCCTCTGCGCGACCGACGTCCACCTGTGGAGCGGGGCGATGTCGATGCCCGGCATGCTGCCCCTGGTCCTCGGCCACGAGATGGTCGGCACCGTCGTCGCCGTCGGCGAGGGCACCGTCGACGCGCTGGGCCGCCCGGTCGGGGTCGGCCGGCGGATCGGCTGGTCGGAGTCCACCTGCGGGTACTGCCACGGCTGCACCGTGCTGCGCACCCCGGTGGCCTGCGAGGACCGCGGCTACGGCTTCCGCCAGCGTGCCGACCGGTACCCGTACGCCACCGCCGGGCTCGCCGAGTACAACTACGTCGTCCCGCAGGCGCAGAAGTACCTGCTGCCCGACGAGGTCGAGTCCACCTGGGCCGCCGCGGCCGGCTGCGCCGTCAAGACGGTGCTGCACGCCTTCGACCGGGCGGGCGGCACCCGGCCCGGCTCCTCGGTGGTGATCCAGGGCGCCGGCGCGCTCGGCATCGTGGCCACCGCCGTGGCCAAGGCCGGCGGCGCCGGACCGGTGATCACCATCGGCGCCCCGGACAGCCGGCTCGCACTCGCCGAGGAGTTCGGCGCCGATCTGACCCTCGGTCTGGCCGACGGCCCCGAGGCCCGTCGCGAGGCGGTGCTCGCCGCGACCGGCGGGCGCGGCGCCGACCTGGTGATCGACCTTGCCGGTGCCCCCGGCGTCGGCGCCGAGGCCGTCGACCTCGCCGCCTGGGGCGGCCGGTTCGTGATCGTCGGATCGACCGGTCCGGCTCCGCAGGAGCTGCCGCTGGGCACCGTCATGGGCAAGGAGCTGACCGTGCTCGGCTCGCTCAACGGCGATGTCGGCGACTACCACCGGGCCATCGGGTTCCTGCGCGACTTCCGCTCCCGGTTCGACTGGGACGCGCTGTTCAGCGCCCCGGTCGGCCTGAGCGGCGCCTCCGCGGCCATCGAGGCGATGGCCAGGCTGGAGCAGACCAAGGCCGTCGTCCACCCCTGGCTGCCCTGACCCGCCGTCCGGTCCCCGCCCGGCCGCACCACGGCCGGGACGACCGCCCCGTCCACACCCGTCCGCCCGTCCGGGCGGACCCGCCGCGCGGACCGCCGCACCACCGGCGCCCCGCCGCCCGGCCCCCTCGCCGCCCGGCGCCCCGGGACCCCACCCTCCGTGTGTCCCAGCCCGGGGCGCCGGGTGCCCGCCGGCCGTACTCCGGCCGGCCACCGCACCCGCCGTACGCCCGCCGACCGCTCCCGAAACCCACGAGGACCGCCATGCCCATCGTCCCCCGCCGCAGGCTCGGCACCGCCGGCCCCGAGGTGTCCGCCCTCTCCCTCGGCTCCTGGCACACCTACGACCGGATGGACTTCGGCGACGCCGTCGCCATGGTCCGCCACGCCGTGGACCTCGGCGTCAACCTCTTCGACGTGGCCGTCTACGGCCTGCCCGGCCATCCGCCGGTCTTCACCGACGTGCTGTTCTCCGCGATCGTCCGGGCGGCCGGCCTCGCCCGCGAGGAGTACCTGCTGTCGGTGAAGCTGTGGCTGGAGCCCTACCCCGCGCAGTCGCTGCGCGACCAGCTGGCCAACGCGCTGTTCCGGGCCGGTGCCGAGCACGCCGACGTCGCGGTCCTCGGCGACATCCGCCGCGACGACCTCGACCTGCGCGGCATCGCCGAGGAACTCGCCGTCCTGGAGGCGGAGGGTCTGATCGGCTGCTGGGGCGTCAACAACTGGTCCGCCACCGCGATCCGCACCGTCCGCGACCACGCCCGGGCCGCCGGCTCGCCCGGCCCGCAGCTCGCCCAGCTCAAGTACAGCCCCTGCCGCCGCGCCATCCCGGACGGCGGGCCGTTCGCCGCGCTCTTCGCCGAGGGCCTGACGATGCAGGCCTCCGACGTCCTGGAGGGCGGCATCCTCGCCGGCCGGACCAGCCCGTCGCGCGAGATCGGCCGCGACCCGGGCGGGATCCGCGACCGGATCACCGGGGCCGCCCCGGGCCTGGCCGCCGTCGCCGCCGAGCTCGGCGCCACCCCCGCCCAGCTCTGCGTCGCCTTCACCCTCACCCACCCCGCCACCGCCACCGTGCTGTTCGGCGCCAGCCGGATGCGGCAGCTGACCGAGAACGTCGGCGCCCTCGACCTGCTCGACCGGGTCGGCGCCGACCGGCTGCGCGAGCTGGTCGCCCCGTACTGGGCGGACCGCGACGCCGTCGACCCCGAGGGGCCCTGACACCCCGTGGCCCGCCCCGCCCCGACCGGCGTTCCCCGAACCGGCCCGACCCCGGGCCCGCCCCCAGGAGAGACCGTGGACCGGCCCGCCGACCTCGTCCTCGTCGACGGCGACGTACTGACCGCCGACGCGGAGTTCACCACCGCCCAGGCCCTGGCCGTCCGTGACGGCCTGATCACCGCCGTCGGCAGCACCGCCGCCGTCCTCGCCCACGCCGGACCCGCCACCCGGGTCGTCGACCTGCGCGGACGCACCGTCCTGCCCGGCATCAACGACTCCCACCTGCACGGCCACGCCTGGGGCCTCAACCGTCCGCCCCTCGCCCTCGACCTCAACTTCCCCGCCGTCCGCTCGATCGCCGACATCGTCGCGGCCGTCGCCGCCGCGGCCCGCGCCACCGCCCCCGGCGAGTGGATCGTCGGCCGCGGCTGGGACGTCGGCTACCTCGCCGAGTGCCGCGACGGCAGCCGGGACCTGCCCGACCGTGCCGACCTCGACGCCGCGGCCCCGGACAACCCGGTCTGCCTGACCGACTTCTCCGACCACATGGCCTGGGTCAACTCGGCGGCCCTGCGTGCCGCCGGCATCGACCGCGGCACCCGGCCCCCGCCGGGCGGCACGATCGACACGGACCCGACCGGCCACCCCACCGGCATCCTGCGGGAGGCCGCCCAGCGCGCCGTCCACGCGCACATCCCCCGGGCCGACGAGCGCCGCCGCCGCGCGGCGATCACCGGAGCCGTCCGCGCCCTGCACGCCCTCGGCACCACCAGCTACACCGAACCCGGCCTCGGCCCCGGCGGCGAGGGCATCATGTCCGGCGCGATGGGCACCGGCGCGCTCCACACCTACCTGGACCTCGCCCGGGCCGGCGAACTGGACGCCCGGGTGGGCGTCCTGCTGCTGCCCTCCCCGATGGGCGGCGGCGTCCGGGACCTGCGGGCCGGCCTCGCCGAGCTGGCCGGCGTGCCGCTGGACGGCATCGACCCGCGCCGGCTCGCCGTCCTCGGCGTCAAGCTGTTCGCGGACGGGGTGCCGCCGAACCGCACCGCCTGGATGCACGAGGCCTACCCCGGGGGCGGCCACGGCGCGCTCTGCGTCCACGGCGCCGCACCGGCGCTGCAGGCCGCCGAACTCACCGCCATGATCGACGCCGTCCACGCGGCCGGCCACCAGATCGGCGTGCACGTCACCGGGGACCGGGCGATCGACACGGTCGTCGACGCCTTCGCCGCCGCCCGGCTCGCCCACCCGCGACCCGACGCCCGGCACTACCTGATCCACGGCGACTTCGCGACCCCGCACAGCCTGGCCGTGCTGGCCGCGCACGGCTACGGCGTCAACATGAACCCGGCGATCAAGTGGACCATCTCCGACCTGATGGACGAGGTGGTCGGCGAGGAACGGTCCGGACGGATGTGGCCGGTGCGGTCCGCCCTCACGGCGGGCGTCCGGGTCTGCGCCAGCTCCGACGCACCGATCACCGAACCGGACTGGCGGCAGGGCGTCGCCTCGATGCTGCTGCGGGAGTCCAAGGCGACCGGCCGGGCGAGCGGCCCGGGGGAGCGGGTCGGCCTGCGCGAGGCCGTCCGCGCCTACACCGCCGAACCCGCCGTCCAGGACTTCGCCGAGCGCTGGAAGGGCACCGTCGAGGTCGGCAAGGTCGCCGACCTGTGCGTGCTCGGCGGGCGCCTCGCCGACACCTCCCCGCACGACCTGCCGGGGCTGCCGGTCGACCTCACCTACTTCGACGGCCGGCTGGTCCACGGCGCCCACTGAGCGTCCGCCCGTGGGGGAGGGACTCCGGGCGCCTCCCCCACGGGCGGCGCGCCGCCGCGTGGGACCGGGCCGAGCGCGGCCCGGATCCCTAGGGTGGTGCGTGTGAACCGCCTACTCCCGTGGCCGCACAGACCCGACCCGGCCGGCGGGCCGCCGGTGCGGACCGACTACGCCGGGGCCCTCTACGGGTCACTCCTCGCCGCCTCCGTGATCGCCTCGGCGAGTGTGGTCGGCGACTTCCCGCGCGTCCAGGCCGTCGTGCTGCTCCTCGTGACCGGCCTGGTCTTCTGGGCCGCCCACGTCTACGCGAACCTCGCCGGCGAACGCCGGGTCGGCCGGCGGCCCGGCTGGGCCGAGGTCCGGCGGGTGGGGCGGCACGAGTGGCCCATCGTGGAGGCCGCCCTGCTGCCCGCGGCGGCCGTCGCCGTGAGCCCCCTCCTGGGGCTGGGGCTGAGCGGCGCGGCGTGGCTCGCGCTGGGGATCGCGGTGGCGCAGCAGGTCGGCTGGGCCTGCGTCGGGGCCGCGCAGGCCGGGGCCACCCGCACGGAGGTGGTGGTCGAGGGTGTGATCAACCTGGTTCTCGGGTTGGTCCTGGTGGCGGCGAAGGCGGCCCTCGGCCACTGAGCGGCGAGGGCCGCACGCACCCGTACGCACCCCGCACGCACCCGTACGCACCCCGCACCGAGCCCGTGCGCACCCCCGTGCGGTCCGACGCGTGGCCCGTGCGGTCCGGGGAGTTGCCCGCGCGTCGGCCGGGGGTGACCGGCCGTGGCCGGTCAGACGGCGCCGAGGTCGATCGCGTAGACCTTGCGGAGCGTCTCGTGCACCGTCCAGGTGGTCCGGTCGCCCTCCCGCAGGACGGCCACGTCGCCGGGCCCGACCTCCAGGGTGGGCCCGTTCTCGACCTCGACGGTGGCCCGGCCGCTGACCACGACGAACAGCTCGTCGGCCTCGGTGTCGGTGACCACCCCGGGGGTGATCTGCCAGACGCCGCGCAGCCGCCGGCCGTCGGGGGACTCCCAGAGCACCCGGCCGGTGACCTGCGGGTCACCGGAGACGATCTGGTCCGGGTCCAGCGGGTCGGGGAGGAGGTCGACGTCGGCCACGTGCAGGGCGAAGCTGTGGATCATGCCCCGACGCTATCCGGCGGAGCCGGGCGGCGGACCTCGCAACCTGTCCGCTCTTCGGCGGCGTGCCTGACAGGTCGCCAACCGGCCTCCCCTCGGTGCCGCCGGCCGGTCCTCGCGTCCGACCCGCCTCCGGCAAAACGGGTCAGATCGGCATCAATCGTCCGAAGGGTGGGTATCACCGAAGACGGAGCGGTCGCGGAAGTCCGCACCCCGCTCCGGCACCCCGTCGGGGTGCCACCGGGACCGTCGCTTGAAGAAGCCGGGCAGTGGCCCTCGGGAAGACAACCCGCGGCGCGCGGGCGCGATCCGCCTCCCGCGCGGTCCGAGGGATGCCCGCTGCCCTGGAGCCAGTTGTGCCCACCACCCTTCCCGGCGTGCTGCCGACCGCCGCGCCGCCCCGTCCGGCCCACCACCCCGCAGCCGGTCCGACCACCGGTCCGGGGAGCCCGACCCCGCAGGCCCCGTCCGATCCGCCGGTGTCCGAACTGCCGCCGCGCCCCACCGAGCAGGAACTGCGCGCGATGGGCAAGACCGAGGCCCGCGAGCTGAGCGACGCCCTCTTCGAGCGCCTCACCGGGCTGGCCCGCGAGAGCCACGCCTACAGCTACGTCCGCGGCACCGTCATCGAGCTCAACATGCCGCTGGTGCGTTTCATCGCGGGCCGCTTCCGTCACCGCCCGGAGGAGATGGACGACATCCTCCAGGTCGGCACCGTCGGCCTGATCAAGGCCGTGGACGGCTTCGACCCGCAGCGCGGCGTCGAGTTCGTCACCTATGCCATCCCCACCATCGCCGGCGAGATCAAGCGGTTCTTCCGCGACACCTCCTGGCCGGTGCGCGTCCCCCGGCGGATGCAGGAGCTGTACCTGAGCGTCGTGCGCGGCTCCGACCGGCTCGAACAGCGGCTGGGCCGTCTGCCGCAGCCCGCGGAGCTCGCCGAGTACCTCCACCTCACCGTCGACGAGGTGATCGAGGGGCTGGTCGCCGGCCGGGTCTACCGACCCGACTCGCTGGACGCGCTGCGGGACAACGACACCGACGAGACCGGCAGCGCCATGCTCGACCGGCTCGGCTCCTGCGACCCCGGCATCGAACTCGCCGACTTCCGCACCGCCGTCCGGCCCCTCCTCGGCCGGCTGCCGGAACGCGAGCGGACCGTGCTCAAGCTGCGGTTCTGGGACGACCGGACCCAGTCCGAGATCGCCGAACGGGTCGGCGTCTCCCAGATGCACGTCTCCCGGCTGCTCTCCGCCACCCTCACCCGCCTGCGCGAGCAACTGGAGGACCGCGACGCCCCGGGCTGGACGGAGGACCCCGCCGGAACGGGCTGACGGGGGCCGTGCCGGGCCGGCGCCCCGGCCGTGCCCGGTGTCCGGGCCGCCGCCGACGGCAGCCCGGTCGAACGCGCCCGGCCCCGGCCGCGCGTCGCGCGCATGCCCGAACTCGCCAACACCGCCGAGGTGTTCGCCCTGCGCACCGCCTCGCCGTCCTGGGCGGGGGAGTCCGCGTGTAGCCGGGCCGGGCGTGGGCAGACGCCGGGCATGAACGCATCGGTCCGGGGTTCGCCGGTCCGGAGCGGTACCGTGCCGGTCCGGCCGCTCCGCGCCGTCCGCGCGGCCCCGCCTCCCGCGCGGCATCATGGTCGGGACGGCACCGTGCCGTCCCGAACGGACCGGGAGCCGATCATGCAGCTGCCTGCCGGGGAAGGGCGCGGGCCGGCGGACGACGCGCTGGAGCCGGGGGTGCTGAAGGTCGCGGCGCGCCGTGAGGGGTCCGTGCTGATCGTCGCCCTGGCGGGGGAGCTGGACCACGCCTCGGCGGACGGTCTGCGGACGGCGCTCGCCGCGCCACCGGAGGGCGGCCTCACCCGGATCGTGGTCGACCTCACCGACCTGCGCTTCTGCGACTCCACCGGACTGAACACCCTCCTGCGGGCCCGCCCGGAGGCGGAGCGGGCCGGGCTGCGGCTGGAACTCGCCGGGCCGCGCGGGGTCGTCGCCCGGCTGTTCGAGATCACCGGGGTGAACTCCGTGCTGCGGATCCACCCCGGGCTCGACGCCGCGATGGGCGCCGGGGAGCCGCCGGACCCGCAGACACCGGACCGGCCCTCCGGTCACGGCTGAGGGGCGCCGTGATGACCGTTCCCGGAGTGGGCCCGCCGTCCCGCCGGGACGAGCTCCGGCGGTTGGCCCTGCGCGGCAGTGACGGTGCGGTCCAGCGCTGCCGGGACTTCAGCCGGCGGGCGCTGCTCGACTGGCGGTGGCTGCCGGCCGACGGGGACGAGCGGCAGCCCGACGAGGAACGGCTCGCCGTCGCGCAGGACGTGCTGCTCATGGTGTCGGAACTCGTCACCAACGCCTGCCTGTACGCCCCGGGCGGCCCCCGCGAACTCCGGCTCCGCTGGGACAGCGTCAGGCTCCGGGTCGAGGTCAGCGACGGCAGCCCGGTGCCGCCGAGGCTGCGCCCGCACGCCGATCCGGGCCGGCCGGGCGGGCACGGGCTGCGGGTGGTGGACCGGCTCGCCCGGGTCTGGGGCTCCCGGCCGGAGGGCGGGGGCAAGCAGGTCTGGCTGGAGGTGCCGTCCCCGCTCCACCGCCTCCGGGGCCTCGACGGCCGGGCGAGCTGACCGGTACGGGCACCGCGGCGGGCGAGGAGCCCGGTCCGGGCGACCGTACCGGCGGCGGGGCCGGCCGGTCAGTGCCCGAGGGCTCGGGCCAGCTCGCCCTTGTTCATCGTCGAACGGCCCTTGATGCCGCGCTGTCTGGCCTCGTTGTACAGCTGGTCGTAGGTGGGCCCGGCGGCGCCCGTGTGCGAACGCTTCCCGCCCCGGTGCCCGGAGGAGACGTCCTGGGTCGAGCTGCGGCTCGCGGTCTTCGACTCGCCGTGCCGGGCGCGTTCCTTGTTGACCGTGCGGGCGGCGATCTCCTTCGCCCGGTCCTCGCTCTCGCCCCGGTCGAGGACGCTGTCCTTGATGTGCTCGTACTGGCGCTCCCGCTTGGGGCTGGATCCTCGGGGCATGGCGGCCTCTCCTCCCACGGTCGTGTCCCTGTCCGGGCGCGTCTACCCGGGTGGCCGCGGGCGAACCCGCCCGGGCCGGGCCTTCGCCCGACCGCCGGGCCCGCCCGCCACGCCGCGCCGGTCGGTGGCAGAGTGGGAGGTGAGGCGGTGCCGCCGCCTCCACCGGCCGGGCTGCCCGCGGGGCTCCGGCCGCGCAGCCGATCCGGGCGGTGGACGGATGGACGAACAGGCGGCGCCGGGAGCGGTGCCGGCGGGCCGGAACACCCCGGCCGAACAGGGGCCGCGCGGCCCGACCGTGCTGCACGCCGCCGGCGGCGCCGGTCCCGACCTGCGGCGCGCCCACCCCGAGACCGGTCCCGTCCTGATGGACGTGATGATGCCCGGCCTCGACGGCTACGCCACCTTCGCCGCCGTCCGCGCCGGGGAGCGCTTCGCCCGCCCGCCGGTCGTCGCCGTCACCGCAAGGGCGATGCCCGGGGACCGGGACAGGAGCCGCGCGGCCGGGGCCGACGACCACGTCACCGAGCCGGTGGACACCGACCACCTGCCGGCCCGGATGCGGCACCGGCCGGACGCGCCATGACCGGCGGTCCCTGGCACGGCGACCGACGGCACGGCGGGGCCGGGGCCGACGAGGGCGACTCCGCGTCCGGCAGCGCCCGGCTGCTGGCCGCCGCCGTCCGGCGGCTCCAGGACGACGCGGCCCGGGCGCGCGCGGAGGAGGGGCCCCGGACCCTCGTCGACCTGGCCACCGGCATGCTCGCCGAACGGCTGGCCGTGCCGCCCGGCGAGGCGGCCGTCCGCCTTGCCGGGCTCGCCCGCACGGCGGGGGTACCGGTCGCCACGCTGGCGGCCGACATCGTCGGGCGGCAGGAGGACCGGGAGGAGCTGCCGACGCCGTCCGGGCCGTCCGGGCCGTCGGCGCAGCCCGCCCGGAACCCCGCTGCCGAGCGGGCCGCCGAGCCGGCCGCCGCATCGGTCGCCGCCCGGGCGATCGCCGCCGCACCCGACCTGCCGGCCGCCGTCGACGCCCTGTTCCGGCAGATCGCCGGACCGCTCGGCGCCCACGCCGTCGTGGTCTGGCAGCGGTTGCCCGGCGGGGCCCTCGCACTCGTGGCCCAGGCCGGGCTCCGCGCGGACGAGGCCGGAGCCTGGAGCCGCGTCCCGCCGACGGTCGCCACCCCGGCCCAGCGGGCCGTCTCGGAGGGCGTCGAGTGCTGGCCCGACGACGGGACCGCGGGTACCACGGGCCCCGTCCCGGCCGTGCCGTCGGTCGGTGGTGTCGACGCGCCGCGGCTCGTCCTCCCCCTTGTCGACGACGGTCGGCGGCGGGGAGCGCTCGAAGTGCTCTGGCCCGGCCCCGCACCCGTTCTCACCCCGCCGCAGCACCGCCGGCTCCGCGCCCTCGCCGACCTCTGCAGCACCCTGCTCGGCGATCCGGGCGCCCCGGCCGAACCGGACCGGCAGGCCGACGTGCTCGACGGTCTGCTCACGCCCGCCCTGCTGCTCGAACCCGTCCTCAGGGACGGCCGGGTGGTCGACTTCACCATCCTCCGCACCAGCCCGCCGTTCCGCGACCCGCTCGGCCGCCCCCGCAGCGGGCTGGACGGCGCCTCCCTGCTGGAGGTCTACCCGGTCGCCTGCGCCACCGGCCTGCTCGAACCGCTGCTGCGCGCCCACGCGAGCGGCGAACCCCGGTCCGGCGAGCGTCTCCACGTGGTCTTCCGGAGCGGCGGGACGGACGTGCCCGTCACCGTCCGGCTCGCCGTCGCGCCGTTCGGCCGCCGCCTGTTGGTCACCTGGCAGCCCGCGGCCGACCGGCCCGGCGAGTCCGACCAGGCCGCCATGCAGCACCAGGCCCAGCGGCTCGCCCGGGTCGCCGGCTTCCAGGAGCACCCGGGGACCGGCCGGATCCTCTGGGGCGAAGGCCTGGCCGAGCTGTACGGGCGGTCGCCGCACGCCCCCGCCGTTCCGCTGGCCGACCTGGCCGGGCACGTCCACCCCGACGACGAGCCCGCCGTCCGGAGGCTCGTGGACGCCGTCGAGCGCCGCCACCGCACCTCCTCCGCCGTGTTCCGGCTGCGCCACCCCGACGGCACCGAGCACTACACCAGGGTCGTCGTCGAGCCGGTCCTGGACGAGGACGGCCGACTGGACGCCGTCCGCGGGGCGTACCTCGACGTGTCGGCGCAGCACCGGACGGAGATCGCGCTGGGCGCCACCCGGCAGCGGCTCGCCGACAGCGAGCAGGAGACGGTCGAGAGCGAGCAGTTGGCCCTCAGCCTCCAGCAGGCGATCCTGCCCTCCGCGCCGCCGCCGCTCGACACCACGGGCCTGCGGGCCGCCGTCCGCTACCGGCCCGCCGCCAAGCGGGAACGGGTCGGCGGCGACTGGTACGACGTGCTGGTGCTCCCCGGCAAGCGGGTGCTGCTGGCCGTCGGCGACGTCGCGGGGCACGGCGTCGGCGCGGCCACCGGCATGGTCGCGCTCCGGCACGCGCTGCGCGGCCTCGCCGTCACGGGTGCCGGGCCGGGCCGGCTGCTGGAGTGGGCCAACACCGTCGCCCTGCGCGAACCGGGACAGGTCACGGCCACGGCCGCCTGCGTGCTGTTCGACCCGGCCGGTGGCGAGGTGCGCTGGGCCCGGGCCGGGCACCTGCCGCCGATCCTGCTGGGTCCGTCCGGGGCCGAGGTGCTGCCGCTGCCGCACGGGGTGCTGCTCGGCGCCCTGGAGGAGGCCGTGTACGAGGAGCGGACCGTCCAACCGGTCGCCGGCGACGTCCTGCTGCTCTACACCGACGGCCTCGTCGAGCGCCGGGGCCACCCGACGGAGGAGTCCGTCGACCAGCTGATCCGGGCGGCCGGCCCGCCCGGCCACGACCTGGAGCGGTATCTGGACCGCCTGTTGGAGCTCAGCCCGGCCGACACCGACGACGACACCTGCCTCGTCGCCGTCCGGATCGAGTAGCGCGAGGCCGGCCCCCGTGGAGGGGCCGGCCGTCTTCGCGCGTTAGCCCCGGGGCGGGGAGGGTAGGCGCGGGTCGACGGGGTGGAGCCGGGGTGAACGGGACCGGAGGACATCGCCATGCTGCTGTTCGGACTTCTGCTGATCGTCGCGACCGGGGCCTTCACGGGCCTGCTGATCGCGGACAACCTGTCCGGCGGGCCGGAGTACCAGGTCACGATTCTGGGGCAGGACCTGGTGACGCTCGACGCCCTGGGGATCTTCCTGGCCGGTCTGGCGCTCGCCCTGCTGTTCTGTCTCGGTCTGGCGCTCGCCACGGCCCGGGTCTTCCGTCGGCGTCGTGGCGCCCGACACGCCGCCCGGTCCGGGAAGCACCCGGCCGAGGACGTCCGTCAGGACCGGCCGCCCGTCCGCGAGGAGCCTGCGGGCCGTGAGGACTCCGCGATCCGTGCGGACTCCGGCGTCCGTGCGGACCCGGCCGTCCGGGACGTCCCGGACGGCCGGGACGTCAGGGGCGAGCCGCCCGCCGGTGGGGACGCACCGCGCTCGCCGTCCGTCGACGGGGCGGGCGGCCGCGCCGCCGCGGCACCGGGCGAGGAGGCCTCGCCCGGCGGCGGACTCCGCCGCTTCCCCGGACGCTGACACACGAGTCCGGGGCGCCGGCCGAGCGCCGACGGTGCCCCGGAGAGGACGACGAACCAGGAGGGATCGACTCTGATGACCTGCAGCCGGCTGTACGACGGGCCCGGCACGGCCGGGCTCGGCACCGCCGAACCCGGCACCCCTGCGTCGAGCACGGCCGACCCCGGCACCGGCCCCCCGTGGGAGGCCGGCCGGCTGCCGCTGTCGGCGCACCCCGGCGTGGTCTCCGCGGCGAGGGACTTCACGGCGTACCGGCTGGCGGGCAGAGCCGACCCGGTCGTGGTCGGGGACGCCGTGCTGCTGGTCTCCGAGGTGGTCTCCAACGCCTGCCGGCACGCCGGGACCCCGCACGACCTGCTGCTCGTCCAGGGGCCGGGACGGCTGCGCGCGGAGGTGTCCGACGGCAGTCCGCGCCCGCCGAGGCTCCGCACGACGCACGGTCCGGACGACGTCGGCGGCCTCGGCCTCTTCCTGGTGGACCGGCTCGCCCTGTGCTGGGGCTGGTACCCGCAGGGCCGGGGCAAGGTGGTGTGGTTCGAGTTCCGGCTGCCGGAGCCGTGACGCCCCGCGCCGGTGCCCAGGTGGAGCGGCGGTAGTACGTGACGCTGACGGTGACCGGGCCGCTGTCCGGGCCGGTCGCGAGTGGGCGGACGACGGCGAACTCCCGGCCGCCCGGACGCAGAAGCTCCGGTGAGGTCGCGGTGGACGACACCGGCGGCGTGGATCGCCTGCAGGGCCTCGGCGACCCCGGCCAGGAGCAGCAGGACGGTGCGTTCGGGCAGCGGACCTTGGCGGTGCACGACCTGCTGGAGGGAGGGGCCGGCCACGAGGGTGGTGGCGAGCTCGGGCCGGACGACCTTGAGCGCGACCGGGCGTCCGCCGGGGGTGTACGCGAGATAGACGCGGCCCGTGCCGCCCGCGCCCAGCCGCGCGCAGAGGCACCGAAGGGTTCTGCGGTCATGCTGGCTCCAGCGGGTCGAGCGGGTGGCGGCGGTGCACCGCACGGATCATGTCCCGACTGTAGTTTCAGTCAGGATGGCCCCGGGGTCCGCGATCAGCCGGCCTCCCAGTAAGGTGACCGCTTGTGGCTGACCGTCGAACCCTGATCATGGAAGCGGCCGCGCGGGTCATCGCCCGGCGCGGTGTCCGCGGGCTGCGCGTGGAGGAGCTGGCGGCCGAGGCGGGCGTGTCCACCGCGCTGATCTACTACCACTTCAAGGACCGTGCGGGGATCCTCCGCGCGACGCTGGAGTTCATCAACGACCGCGCCGAGCGGTACACGGCGGAGCGCGCGGCGGACGCCCCGCCCCTCGACGCCCGGGGCGAACTCCGGCAGGCGCTGCTGCTGGAGCTCCAGGACACCCCCGAGGTGCGCGAGAACAGCACGGCGTGGGGGGAGCTGCGGGCGAGCGCCGTGTTCGATCCCGATCTCCGGGAGGACCTGGCCCGGGCCACGCTGGTGTGGGTCCAGGAGGTCACCGACCTGCTCGGCAGGGTGTACCCGATGAACGGGGCCGCCTCGCTCGCCGCCTCCGCGGAGCGGTTGACCGCGCTGCTGGAGGGGCTGAGCGTGCGCTGGCTCAGCGGGAGCCTGCCGGTGGCGCACGCGCGCGAGCTGATGGTCGGCGCGATCGACGGTGAACTGGAGAGGCTGCGCGGCTGACGCGCGCGGCGTTCCGCCCCGGGCCGGGACGGTCCGGGGCCTCGTCGTCTCCGGACTCCGGTGTCGCTGCCCGGGCCGACGCGCAGGCGTGTGCCTCGATTGTTGACTGAAAATTCAGTCAATGCGAGAGTGAAGGGAGCGGCGCCGGGCGACATCCGCCCCGGGCGCCCCGTGCAAGGCCACCGGCCGCGCCGGGCGCGTGCCTGCCGACGGACCGCCCCTGTCGGCGGGCGTCCGGCCACCTGGTGGGCAACACTCGATTCGGAGACCCGCATGAGCGACACCCACGGTGACAGCCGATCCCTGTTCGGCCGACTCTTCGGAGTGCGGGCCCCGCGCGGGTCGGTCCCGTCCCGCCGGACGATGCTGCGCGCCGCGGCCGGCGCCGGCCTGTTCTCCCTGGGCGCGGCGGCCTGCGCGTCGCCGGAGGGCCCGCAGGAGGCGCTTCCCCCGGGCCCCTCGGAGCCGCCCGCCCCGCCGGCGTCGCCCGCGCCGGGCGGGTCGCAGCCGCCCGCGCCCGGCGGCGGCGCGACCCCCGGTCGCCGGTTCGGCGCCGAGTGGGAGAGCCACACCCGGACCTTCATGTCCTGGCCGGCGTCCACCGGCATCTGGGAGGACCAGCTCCCCGAGGTCCGCGCGGACATCGCGCGGCTGGCGCGCGCCGTCGCCGGCTACGAGGCGGTCGTGATGTTCGCCCGCCCCGCGCAGGTGGCCGCGGCGCAGAACGCGTGCGGCAACGACGTCGAGGTCGTCCCGCTGCCCGTCGACGACCTGTGGGCCCGTGACACCGTGCCGGTGTTCGTCGAGGACGGATCGACGCTGAAGGGGGTCGACTTCAACTTCAACGGCTGGGGCAACCAGCAGAAGGAACACGCGAACGACTCGGCGCTGGCCGCCGCGGCCCTCGGGAGGTACGGGCTGGAACGGGTCGCCACGCCGCTGGTCGCGGAGGGCGGGTCCTTCGAGACCGACGGGGAGGGCACCCTGATGGTCACCGAGAGCTCGGTGGTCAACCAGCGCCGCAATCCGGGCCGGAGCCGGGACGAGATCGAGGCCGAACTCAGGAAGGCCCTGGGCGTGACCAAGGTGATCTGGTTCGCGGGCGTGCGCGACCAGGACATCACCGACGCCCATGTGGACTGCCTGGTGCGGTTCGCGGCGCCCGGGGTCGTGCTGCTGGACCAGCCGTTCCCCGGTGCGCCCGCCGACGTCTGGTCGCGCTCGGCCACGCGGGCCCGCGAGGTGCTGAAGTCCGCGACCGACGCCCACGGGAGGGCGCTGCGGGTGATCGACCTGCCGCAGCCCGATCCGGACCGGATCACCGGGAAGGGTGACGCCTTCGTCTCCTCGTACATCAACTTCTACGTGGCCAACAAGTCGTTGTTCATGCCGCGCTTCGGGGACGCCAGGGCCGACGACCGGGCGAAGCAGATCCTGCGCGACCACTTCCCCGGCCGCGACATCGTCCAGGTGAGGATCGACGGGATCGCCTCCGGGGGTGGCGGCATCCACTGCTCGACCCGCGACCAGCCCGGCAAGCCGGACGGGGGCTGACCCCTTCCCCTGCCGGTCGCCGTAGGGCGACCGGGTGCCCGGTGGGCGGGCTGCTCGTCGTCCACCGGGCGCACTTTCGTCGGCCGGTCAGCGGACGGGCATCTGGAGGTCGTAGTCGCGGAAGTCGACGGCGTACCAGGCGACGGTCTTCGAGGCGACCTTGAACATCTTCTCGTGGACGGGGACGAGCAGCGGGAACCTCTGCTGGATCTCGTACACGGGCCGGTAGAGGTGGGGGCCGAGGGTTGCGACGGGGATGTCCAGAGCCGGGTTGGGCTTGATGTCGAGGACGTCCCCGACGTGGGCGTCCATCATCCGGATCATGGAGGCGCCGACGGCGCCGGCGCCGGGGAAGATCTTCCGGTCCATCCAGTCCAGCATGTTGTGGGCCAGTTTGATGCCTTCGTCGGAGGGGGCCCGGTGGTGGGCGGCGGCATCGGCGAGGACCTGGTTGCACTGGTCGAGGGTGCGCGGGTTGTACTTCTCCTGGATGCCGAGCAGCCGGCCGCCGACGCGGATCAGTTGCACCAGTTCGTCGATCTGCCGGGGGTTGGGGTGGAAGCCGAACTTGGCCGCGAGCTGGACGTTGTTGGCACCCACGTACATGAGCTCCTCGACCTCCAGCCGCTGGCTGATCGGCATGCCGTCCCGGGCCGCGTTCCAGCCGTGGGCCAGGCCCGCCTGCCGGGCCGCCGCGTGCACCAGCCGCAGCTTGACCAGGCTGATCACGGCGTTGCCCGACGGATCCCAGTTGCCGCCGTCGATGCCGTCCCAGAGGGTGTTCATGGTGCGGGAGAAGCGCCGGCCGATGTCCATCACCAGGTCGAACTTGGCGTACCAGACCGACTTGGCCAGCAGTGGGTCTGCCAGGGCGGTGAAGAGCCCACCGAAGGCCTCGGTCATGGTGATGGCCTCGAAATTGCCCTGGACGAGCTTGCCCGAGTCACCGTTCTTGATCAGGTCGATCGCGGCCCGTTCCTCCTCGGTCAGGACGGCGTTGCGGGTCAGGAAGTCGTGCAGCACCGACGGCGCCGCGTCCGGCACCGGTTGGTCGTTGCGGGTCCAGTCGTGGAAGACCCGGTTCGCCAGCTGCATCTGACCGGCGCTCACCAGCTCCTTGACGATCTCGTCGGCCTCGGGGTCGCCCTCCTGCGCGGCCTGATCGGTCGGCAGCTCCCAGGCCGGCCGGGGGCCGGGCCGGGCGGCCGGGTCGGGTGCCACAGGGCGGGCGGAGGCGCGGGCGGTGGCAGTGGCGGGCAGGCCGACGGCCGCACCTGCGGCGAGTGCGGCGGTCAGAGCGGTGCGCCGGGCGACGAAGTGGTCCATGTGGCCCATGGATAGTGGCTGGCCACCCGAAACCCGGTCAGCCACGCGGAGAGGGCTGCCGTCATGCCACCACCCGGGGCACCGCTGTCGGCCGCCCCGGCCGTTCGTCGACGCCGGCCCCAGTCCGGTCGCACAGCTCCGGACAGGCCGGCCCGTTGCCACACGGCGTGACCGAAAAGTCAGTCGACCGCGAGGCGGCGCTCCGGCCGGGCGTCCGCGAGCTCCGCGTCGATCGCCTCGCCGAGCAGCCGGCGGGCGTGGTCGAGAGGGAGGGGCCCGCTGAGCCACCGGACGCTCAGCCAGAGGCGGAACGGAAGCCCGACCGGAAGCCCTGTCGGGCCCTGTCGGGCCCTGTCGGGCCCGGCCCGGTCAGGCCGCCGAGTACCAGACCTGGGCCGCGGTGCCGTTGCAGGTCCACAGGTTCAGCGGGACGCCCTGCACGGCGGTCGACTGCGGGTCGTCCAGGCACTTGCCGGACACGGGGTTCAGCAGGTAGCCGGTGGGCGACAGCAGCCACTGCTGCGTGGCCGATCCCGAACACGGCGCCAGCTGGACCGGGCTGCCGGCGGTGCCGGCGCTGCCCGCGTCCAGGCACGCCCCGGTGGAGACGCGCAGGGTGCCGTCCTTGACCAGCTGCCAGTTCTGCGGCGGGGTGGTGCCGGCGCCGCACGTGTGGAGACTGACCGAGCCGGCGTTCTCGACCCCGCCGCTCAGGCAGTAGGAGGTCGCCTTGTTGGTGAAGGCGGTCCACAGCGGCTGCCCGCTGTAGGGGTGGCGCCAGTCCTGTCCGCTCGCACCGCAGGTCCAGAGGATCAGCTGGGTGCCGTTGGTGGTCGAGGCGGCGGGGTCGGCCAGGCAGAGACCGGACTGCGGGTTCTGCAGGCCCTTGGCGTTCTGCCTCCACACCTGGGCGCCGGTGCCGTTGCAGGGGTAGAGCTGGACCGGGGTCCCGTTGACGGTTCCGCCGCCGGTGACGTCGAGGCACTTGCCGAGGGCCCTGACGGTGCCGTCGTTGCCGACCGTCCAGGTCTGGTTCGGCGTCGTGGCGCAGTCCCAGATGTCGGCGGGCATGCTGAAGGTCTCGGGGCCCGCCGAGTTGTTCCCGGCGTCGAGGCACTTGCCGGGGAGCCCGGACGTCACGTTGCCCGTCGGGAGGCCGACGGCGGGTTGGTAGGAGAAGGAGTTCGTGGCGAGTCCGGCGCCGCCGTTCCAGATCTCGAAGCCCGCCTGGACGGAGCAGAGCTTCCCGTCGGCGGGCACGTAGCCCCGGACCACGGCGTCGTTGGTGATCGCGCGCAGGTTCAGGGCGTAGACCGAGCCGACCGGGCTGGTCGCCAGGTAGCTGATGACCTGCTTGCCGTTGGCGGCGTTCTGGTACTGGTGGACCTGGTACGTCCGGCCGCCGAGGGCGACCTGCTGGGTGGCGGTGCCCAGCGGGACGGGTCCGCCCTGCCGGTCGAGCCAGATCATCAGCTCGTGCGAGGTCGTCGGACCGCACGCCTCGGCCGCGTCCGCGTACCAGAGGTCGTAGGCCGCGTTGTACTGCCCCGGGACGCCGGTGGTGGTCCGCCAGCCGGTCAGGGCGTCCCCCATCGTGGCCACGGGCGTGGGGAGTTCACCGGGACGCGGCACGTACTCGATGCGGGTGTACGCTCCCGGGGCCCCGGGCTTGGTGTTGGTGGCGCTGCTGAGGTCGCTGCGGGTGACCGTGAAGTTCGGGCCGCCGTCGCTCGTCATGCAGACCTCGGCCGCGGAGTTCCACTCGTCCGGCATGATCCGGTAACGGCCCCCGCCGACGACCGCCGAACCGAACGGCCCGTTGACCGACGAGCACAGCGACGCCGCCGGGTCCGCCTGCGCCGCCGTGACCAGGCCGCCCTGCAGTCCGCCGACCAGGGCGAGCGTCACGAGGACGGCCCGCGCGCGCCGCCGGAACGGCCGGACGGACGGGAGTCCGCCCGTGCGTCCGGCCGTTCCGGCATGGTGATGAAGCCTCAAGTCTGTTCCCCCTGTGAGAGACGGGTGTGTCCCGACGGGATCAGACTGTAGTGCGAACGGTCCGCCGGTCCGCCCGGGTTTCGCACCCTCGGGGGGATCCGGGCCCGGTCGGCCGGGACCGTGGGCCGGAGCGGTGGACCGGGGCGGCGGTCAGGCCAGGATCTTGGCCTTCGCCTGCGCGAACTCCTCGTCCGTGATGTGGCCCGCCGCGCGGAGTTCGCTGATCTTGGCCAGCTGATCCGCGGTGGACGGCTGGTCCGAGCCGGCCGCGGTGTCGCGGACGTACGTCCGGAACCGCTCCTCGCTCTGCTGCGCCCGGCTCAGCTCGCGCTCGCCCATGCCCCGCCCGCGGGCGATGAGGTAGACGAAGACACCGAGGAAGGGCAGCAGCACGACGAAAACGGCCCAGCCGGCCTTGGCCCAGCCGCTCAGCGAGTCGTCGCGGAAGAGGTCGGCGATGATCCGGAACAGCAGCATGAACCAGAGGATCCACAGGAAGAACCAGAGCATGGTCCAGAAGATGTTGAGCAGCGGGTAGTCGGCCGCCAGGTTCGCCGCGAAGTTCATGGCGCTGATCTCCCGTCCCGGAACGGCCTGGGCCGGCCCGAAGGATGAGTGGGTTCATCCTCATGCTGCGCGTGGTGTGGGTTTTGCGCATCCGTGGGGGTGTGGGGGGATGCACGACGCCGCTGGACCTGACCGGTGGTGTGGTCGGTGCAGCGGCGTTGTCGTGGGCCCGGTGGGTGGGTTGCCCGGTGGGTGGGGTGTTACTTGGTGAGGCCGGCCTTGACGGAGCAGACGGGCCAGGCGCCGGGGCCCTGGGCGGCGAGGACCTTTTCGCCGATGGCGATCTGCTGGGCCTTGGTGGCCTGGTGGGCCTGGGGGGCGTAGCTGGTGCCGCCGAAGGCGGCCCAGGTGCTGGGGGTGAACTGGAGGCCGCCGTAGAAGCCGTTGCCGGAGTTGATGGCCCAGTTGCCGGTGGCTTCGCAGGCGGCGACCTTGTCCCAGACGCCGGCGGGGGCGGCGGAGGCGGTGGTGGCGGTGATGAGTCCGGCGATGGGGAGGGCGGTGAGGGCGCCGGCCATGAGGGTGGTGCGGATGCGGTTGCGGCGCTTGGTGGCGGTGGTGGTGGCGGTGGTGGTCTGGTTGCGGTGGGTCATGTGGGTCCTTTCGGAGGGGGGTGTGGGCGTGCGGAACCAGGCCCTGGGGGCGGGTGGTTCTGTGGGGGTGTGGTGCGTGTGGTTGCGGGGCGGTGGGGCCCTGGTGAGCGGTGTGCTCGGTGCAACGGGTTCGAAGTTACGGGGGTGGTGGTGGGGGTTTCAAGGATTCTGAGGTTTAGGCATGTCAGGGGGTGGTTACCGGTCGTAAGGATCAAGGAAATGGGGTGTTTTGAAGGTGAATGTCCCTATTTTCAAGATCGTTGGGGGGTGGGAAGTGGTCCGGGCCACAGGGGTGGGGCTGTGAGGCCGCGCACATGGTCGACGGTGGGTGACGGTGTCTCTGCCGGGGGTGGTGGAAAGGGTGGCGGGTCACCCGCCTCCGGGTGGCCCGCACCACAGCCCTCACCCTGCGTGGCCGCGGAGGAACCGGAACGGCAGGAAAGAGGGGCGTTCCGGCGCTTCGGCGAGGTCACCGGGCCGTCCGAAGCCCGTCGCACGCACGCGGGGCGGGGCAGCACGAACGACCGGCGGCCCCTGAACGGGAACCGCCGGATCGGTGGGGAGGGGGTGAACGGGCCGTCGTACCTGTTGGGGGCCGCAGAGGGCCGCGACCCGCGCGACCGCCGTCCGCTCAGATCCGGTCGGCGGACCAGCCCGGGTCGCGGCCGGTGAGGGCCAGCAGCAGCTCCTGGGAGTCGGCACCAGGAGGGGCGGTGCGGGGCGGGTCGAACCGGCCGGTGCCCGCCGGGTCGCGGTAGCTCCGGAACTCGGCGAGCGCGTACCGGGCGGCGTCCCGGGGCATCCGTCCGGTCTCGCCCAGCGCGCGGGCCAGGTCCCAGCCGTGCACGACGGTCTCGGCGGTGAGCTCACGGACGTAACCGCCGGCGTCCCGCATCCCGTACGGCAGGTGCACGAGGAGGTCGGGTGCGCCGGGTTCGGCGAGTGCGCGCACGGCGCTGTCGACGGCCATCGTCCAGACGCCGAGGGGGTTGCGGCCCAGCACGTCCCCCTCGAAACGGCGGCCGATCTGCTCCGGGGTGTAGCCCGCCACCGCCTGGCAGACCCAGAGGTGCTGAGCGGCGAGGTGGTTCACCAGCGTGCGCACGTCCCAGTCGCGGCAGGGGGTCGGCGCTCTCCACCGGTCGTCCGGAACGGCTCGCACCAGCCTGGCCACGTCCGCTCCGGCGGCGGCGTACTGCGTGCGGACCTCCGCGTGGAACCCGATCGGGTGAGGACAGTCCATCGCCGGGCCTCCGTCTCCTGCCCTGCTCACTACCAGTGAA
The DNA here is from genome assembly GCF_042726075.1 of Kitasatospora sp. NPDC127035. Classification (NCBI taxonomy): domain Bacteria; kingdom Bacillati; phylum Actinomycetota; class Actinomycetes; order Kitasatosporales; family Streptomycetaceae; genus Kitasatospora; species Kitasatospora sp. NPDC127035. The sequence continues at coordinate 31,392 of NZ_JBHXDN010000072.1, forward strand.
CCGCTACCGGCTGCGACATGCCAGGGCTGCGGGGACGCCGCCGCGGGCCGCCCCGACAACCACCCGGGGTCACCGGAACCCGCCCGGGGTCACCGCCGCGACCCGGGAACGGGGCCCGGCACCGGGTGCCGGGAACCGGTGCGCCCGCGGCCGGCCGCCTGCCAGCGTGTTGTGCGCGGCTTGCCAGCGGCCGGGCGGAGGCTGGGGCCGTTCCAGCAGAGCCAGAACGAGGAGGACGGTTCCATGTCCCAGCAGCACTCGGTGTCCCGGCAGGCGTCCCCGCCGGGGCGTCCGGCCCCGGCGGGGAGAACGGCGTGGTCGCGCTGGCGGCGGACGGTGCCGGCGGTGGTGACGGTGTCGGGTCTGGCCATGGGGTTGGCGGCGCCCGCGGTCGCGGCTCCCGCACCGGCACCGGTGGTGGTCGAGGAGGGCGCCGAGTCGCAGCGGGCCCGGTTGACGGAACTGGCGCGGCAGCTCGTGGCGGCGGGAGCGCCGGGGGTGATCGTCCGGGTGGACGACGGCCGCGGCCGGCCCGTCGAGATCGTCGAGCAGGCCCCGTGGGCCGCGCGGGACCAGCGGCTCAGGGCCGGCGACGAGTTCCGGATGGGCTCCAACACCAAGACCATGATCGCCACGATCGTGCTGCAACTGGTCGCCGAGAGCAGGCTCGCCCTGACCGACCCGGTGGAGAAGTGGCTGCCGGGCCGGGTCCCGAACGGCGCGGCGATCACGCTGCGGATGCTGCTGAACCACACCAGCGGCCTCTTCGACTACACCGAGGACGGCGCCGTCCTGGGCTCGATCCTCGGCCAGGACCGGCGGCGGTGGACCTCCACGGAACTGCTCGCCCTGGGCGTACGGCACGAGCCGCTGTTCGCCCCCGGCGCGAAGTGGTCCTACAGCAACACGAACTACGCCGCGGTCGGCGCCGTCCTCGAAGCGGTCACCGGCGCGAGCCCGGCCGACCTGATCCGTGACCGGATCGCCCGGCCGCTGGGCCTGTGGCACACCTACCTCGCCACGGACTCCCGCTGGCGCGGCCGGTACGCCCGCGGGTACGAACCGGACGCCGCCCACATGCCGGCCGGCGTGCCCGCCGAGTTCCGGGTGGTCGCCGGGCCGGGCCGGGACGGCCACGTCGACACCTCCGGCAACAACCCGAGCTGGGGCGGAGCCGCCGGGGCGGTGGTCTCCACGGCGCAGGACTGGTCCCGCTTCTACACGGCGCTGATGTCCGGCAGGCTCCTGCCGGCGGCCCAGCTCGACGAGCTGCGCACCACCGTGCCGATGGATCCGGAGGATCCGGAGGGAGCCGGGTACGGGCTGGGCATCGAGACGGGGGCCACCCCGTGCGGCACGGTCTGGGGCCACGGCGGGGGGATCACCGGGTACAGCAGCGGCAACCTCACCGACGGGACCGGTGGGCGCACCTCCACCGTGCTCGTCCCGACGGAGTTCCTGTTCGAGTTCGGTGCCGATCAGCGGCTGCTGGAGGCCGACCGGGCGCTCCGGACGGCGGTGATCTGCACGATGTTCGGCAAGCCGGTTCCGGCCCAGGCCCAGGCCGGGGCCGCGGCCGAGACCCCGGCGGGTGCGGTGCCGTCCGTCACGGGCGTGACTCAGACGGGCTGATCCGGCCGACCGGACTGCCCGGGCCGACCGGCCCGACCGGTCAGCCCCGGGCGGGCTCCGGGCGCGGCGACGACCGCCGACGCGAGGCCCCTGGCCTCGGTCCGCGGCATCGCCGCGCCCGCGGCGCGCGCCGCCGCGAACCCGTCGCCCAACGCGGCGGCGGCCCGCCGCTCGACCCCGCGGACGACGGCGTCGCCCAGGTCGTCCGGGCCCCGCAGCACGGCGGCGGCCCCGAGCAGCCGGGCCGCGCTCGCCGGCCGGTCGCGGCCGAGCTCGATCCCGGCGACCGCGGCCACGATCCCGGCCGCGGCCGGGGTGTCCCGGGCCAGCATCAGGTGCACCGCCGGGTGGTCGAGCCGTCGGGCGGCGTCCTCCGGGCGGCCCTCCGCCGTGTCCGCCTGGGCGAGGACCGCCAGCAGCAGGGCGGTGAGGTGCGACGGGACCGCCCGGCCGTCGGGGGACTCGGCCAGCGCGATCCGCGCGTGTTCGCGGGCCGGCCCCGGCCGTCCGGCCAGCCACTCCAGCCGGGCCAGGCCCAGCCGGACGTGCGCCCGCGGCTCGGCCGCCCCGGCCCGTGTCACCTCGTCGAGCAGGCCCTCCAGGAGTCGCCGCCCGCCCTCCACGTCCCCGGCCTGGGCGATCGCCAGCCCGGTCTGCACGTCGTTCTCGATCGAGTACTCCCGGATGTCGAGCTCCTGGAAGTACCGGGCCGCCTCCTCGTTCAGGGCCAGTGCGCCGGACGGGTCGCCGGACCGCTGCCGGATCGACCCCAGGGTGCTCAGCGTGGTCGCCGCGCCCCACCGTTCCCCGAGCTCCTCGAAACCGGTCCGTGCGCGGGCAAGCAGCTCCGTCGCGCCGGCGAGGTCGCCGGTGCGCATGGCCAGCAGGCCCCGGACCATCAGCCCGAACGCCCGGCTCCAGGGGTCCCCTCCAGCCCCTCCCCCCTCCGCCGGCGGACGGGAGGAGCACCCTGCGTCCGCGGCGTCCGGGCCGCCCGCCGGGCCCGGGGGCGGTGCCGGCCGGGCGGCGGCGACGGCCGACCGGGCCATCTCCAGCAGGGGATGGACACCGGGGTCGATGCCCTCCACCGCGCGCACCATCCGGTGGAAGGCGGCCTCGGCCTCGTGGGGCGGGCCGACGGCCTCGGTGCCCAGCGTGTGCGTCACGACCACCAGTGCCCTGGCCACCGGATCGGCCGGCCCGGGCATCGCGAGCACCTGGCCGAGCAGGTCCAGCGACTCGGGCGGGTTGCCCCGCATGGTCCAGTACCAGCACAGTGCGGCGCCGAACCGGACGGCCGTGGCGGCGTCCCCGGCCTCGACCGTCCGGCGCACGGCGGTGAACAGGTTGTCCCGCTCGGCCGACAGCCGTGCCAGCAGGCGCAGTTGGTCGCGGGTGCGCAGCCGGGGCTCGGCCCGTTCGACCAGGTCGAGGAGGAATCCGGTGAGGCGTGCGCGGACGGCGCCGGTCTCCCCGCGCCCGGCGAGCTGTTCCAGACCGTACTCCCGGACGGTCTCCGGCATCCGGTGGCGCAGCTCGCCGGTGTCGGCGGACCAGACCGGGTGGAGCAGCGACTTGTCGGCGAGACCCGACAGCAACTCCTCGACGTCGTCCGCCCGATGGGGGTCGGACCCGAAGACCGCCCGCGCCGCGTCCTCGGCGAAGCTGCCGGGGACCACCGCGAGCCGCTCCAGGAGCGCCCGCTCGTCGTCGGCCAGCAGGTCCCAGCTCCAGGCCACCACGGCGCGCAGGGTCCGGTGGCGGGGCAGCGCGGTGCGGCTGCCCCCGGTGAGCAGCCGGAACCGGTCGTCCAGGCGGGCCGTGACGACCTCGATCGGCAGGGTCCGCAGCCGGGCCGCCGCCAGCTCGATCGCCAGCGGCAGGCCGTCCAGGCGGCGGCAGATCTCGATCACCGCGGGCAGGTCGTCGTCCACGGTGAAGCCGGGGCGGACCGCGCCGGCCCGGTCCTGGAACAACCGGATCGCCGCACAGGCCCGGGCCTGCGGGGCCGGCGCACCCGGTTCGGGCAGGTCCAGGGGGAGCACCGGGTGGAGGGTCTCGCCGTCGATCCGCAGCGGTTCGCGGCTGGTGGCCAGGATCCGCAGCCGGGGGCAGCGGCCGAGCAGGGAGCCGGCCAGCGCGGCCGCGGTCTCGATCACGTGCTCGCAGTTGTCGAGGACGAGGACCAGGTCGTCGTCCGCCACGGTCTCGGCCAGGCGGTCCAGGATCTCCCCGGGCGAGCCCGGACCGGTGTCCGGGGACGCCCCGGACGGCCGGTCCGGGGCCGGAGGGCGTTCGGGCGGGTCGACGTCGCGCGCCCGGAGGGTGTCGAGTGCGGCGCGCGCCACCCCGTCCGGGCCGACCGGCGCCAGGGCGACGAACCACACGCCGCAGGACGGCGTGAGCCGGTGTCCGGCGGCGCCGGCGAGCCGGGTCTTGCCGGAGCCCCCGGGACCGACCAGGGTGACCAGCCTGGTCCGGTCGAGCAGGTCGACGACCCGGCGGACGTCCTCCTGACGGCCGATGAAGCTGGTCAGCGGAGCGTCCAGGTTCCCGTGGACCCGCGATCGGCGGAACGGCCGGTGCGCGTCCGGGCGCTGTCGCTGCGGGGGGACCTCGCCGCGCAGCACGGCGAGGTGGGCCGCCTGGAGCCGGGGCCCGGGGTCGCTGCCGAAGGTGTCGGCGAGCCGGTCGCGCAGCCGCTGGTAGGCGGCCAGGGCTTCGGCGGGTCGGCCTGCGGCGGCGAGCGCGCGGATCAGCTGGGCGTGCAGCCGTTCGTGGAGCGGGTGGCCCGCCGTCAGCGACTCCAGCTCGGCGACCAGGTCGGGGCCGGGGCCGAGCGCGAGTTCGGCCTCGATCCGGTCCTCCGTGGCGGCCAGCCGCACCCGTTCCAGCCGTGCGGCCTCGGTGTCGCCGAACGGTGCCTCGCGGACGTCCGCGAGGGCCGGGCCGCTCCACAGCCCCAGGGCCTCCCGCAGCGTCGCGACGGCCTCGGCGGGCCGGTCCTGGGCGAGTGACTGCCGCCCGGAACGCGCCAGCCGCTCGAACCGGACGGCGTCCACCGCGTCCGGTTCGACGGTGAGCCGGTAGCCGGCCGGCCCCGCGGTGAGCAGCGCGGGATCACCCAGGACGCGACGCAACCGGGACACCAGCGACTGCAGCGCGTTCGCCCGGTCCGCGGGCGGCTCCCCGGCCCACAGGGACTCGACGAGGGTCTCCGGCCGGACGCCGCGCCCGGCGTCCAGCGCGAGCCGTGCCAGGAGTGCCCGTAGCCGGGGACCGCCGACCGGTGTCGGGCCGGCGCCGAGGTCCAGCACCAGAGGTCCGAGGAGATCGACACGCACGCGCCCACTATCGCAGCAGCGCCTGTTCGACGGTCAAGCCGGTCCGGTGGGCGGCCGGATCCGTGCGAACGGGACGGAGGCACCGCCGTGGGTGCGGTGCCTCCGGGCCTTCGATCGGGTCAGGCGCGCGCGAGGACCCACGCGCCGAGGCCGCCGCAGCCGGACGCCTGGTAGGAGGTGGAGCGGAAGCCGGGCGGGATGGGCGAGCCCGGGCAGGTCCACAGGCCGACGCGCGCGATGTTGTGGCGCCACGATCCGGCGCCGGAGCAGCCGTTCTGGATGTAGTCGGTGCTGACGTACCCGGCGACGACCGGCGAGCCGCCGCACGTCCAGATCCCGTCCTTGGCGAGGTTGTGGCGCCAGGAGCCCACGCCGGCGCAGCCGTTGCGGATGTGGTCGGTGATCACGTACCCGGTGACGACCGGCGAGCCGCCGCAGGTCCAGATCCCCTCGCGGACGAGGTTGTGGCGCCAGTTCCCGATGCCGTTGCAGCCGCTCTGCGTGTGGTCGGTGGTGACGTACCCGGTGACGACCGGCGAGCCCGAACAGGTCCAGATCCCGTCCTTGGCGGGCTCCTGGTACCAGGAGCCGCGGCCGCTGCAGCCGCCGCGCTCCCACGCGGTGACGACCCATCCGGGGGTGATGGCCTCGCCGGAGCAGGCCCACCTGCCGGAGGCCGCCGACGTCTGGGCCGCCGCGCTCGACACCCCGGTGGTGGTGCCGGCGAGGACGAAGGCGGCCATGAGCGCGAGGACGCCCAGGGTGGCGCCGAGTCCCCGGCGGGCGATCCCGCGGAGGGTCGAGGTCGCCAGACGCTTCCACAATTGACGCTCGTGCATGGTCAATTCACTCCAGTCCTGTCGAAGAGCACGCTCGATACGGCTCGTTGGTCGGGAAACCGGGCGGTGGAACGGCCTCACCCTACGCGGAGATCCTGTGCCTGTGGTGTGCTCATGGAGTGGAGTGCCCATTGTGGCCGGAAATGTGACATGAACGCGGCCGTGCGGGAGGCCCGCCCGCCCGCACGGCCGCGTCCGGGTCCGGGCGGGGTCAGGCGGGGAGGTCCTCGGCGGTGGGGACGCTGAGTCCGAACAGGTCGGTGACGGTGGTCAGGGCGGCGGACCGGAGCGCCGCGGCCGGCAGCACGGTGCCGTCCGGACCGGTCAGCGCGCGGGTGGCGGTGGCCGCGGCGACGACGGTGGGCCGGTAGCCGCGGTGGAAGGCGCCCTGGGCGGTGAAGGTGACGCACATGTGGGTCATGAACCCGGCCAGGACGAGGTCCTTCCCGCCGCCCGGGGCGAAGCCCAGGTCGGTGAGGGTCTCCTCCAGCGTGGTGGCGTGGAACGCGTCGGGGAACTGCTTGACCACGACCGGCTCGCCGTCGACCGGGGCGACCTCGTCGCTGAGGGAACCGATGTCGGCGCGGATGTCGTAGGGGGTGCCCTCGCCGCCGTCGTTGACGATGTGGACGACCGGTGTGCCGGCGGCGCGGGCGCGCTCCAGCAGGCGGGCGGCGGCTGCGAGGGCCTCCTCGGCGCCCTCCAGCGCCATGACGCCGGTGCGGTAGGTGTTCTGGAAATCGATCATGATCAGGGCCGATTCGCCCAGCCGCGGCGGCCGGTTGTCCAGGCCGATCACGTCGCGCAGGGTCGTGGAGGGGGTCGTGGCGGGGGTGCCGGTGGTCATCGTGGGGCCTTTCGTCGGACGAGTGGATACGAGGGGCCGGGCGCGGGTGCGCCCGGGGAAGGGGCAGGCCGGGTGGGGGCAGGCCCGGAGACGGGCCTTCCCGGAGGGGGACATGGCGGGCCGGCCCGCCGCGCGTCAGGCCGGCGCGGGGGCGGACGGGGCGGTGGCCGGCGTGGTGGTCGGACGGGCCGGTGGTCAGACCGTCCGGGTGCGGAAGCTGCGGCGGTAGGCCGCCGGGGTGGTGGCGAGCTGCCGCCGGAACGCCCGGTGCAGCGTCTCGGCGGAGCCGAGCCCGGACGCGGACGCGACCAGGTCGAGCGGATCGTCGGTGGCCTCCAGCGCGCGCCGGGCCGCCTCGACGCGGGCCGCTTCGACGTACGCGCCGGGAGTGGTGCCCGTCTCCTGTTTGAAGACGCGGGCGAAGTGCCGCTCGCTGAGGCACATCCGGGCGGCCAGCGCCGGCGCGGACAGCTCCTCGTCGAGATGGTCGGCGATCCAGAGGCACAGCTCGTCGATGTCCCGCCGGCCGGCGGGAGGGCGGCTGAGCGGGACGGAGAACTGGCTCTGCCCGCCCTGCCGCTTCAGGTACACCACCAGCTGCCGGGCCACCGCCAGGGCGGCCTGCTCGCCCAGGTCCTCGGCCACCAGGGCCAGCGAGAGGTCCAGGCAGGCGCTGATCCCGGCCCCGGTCCACAGCCGGCCGCGGTCGGTGCGGACGAAGATCGGGTCCGGGTCGACCGTGACGTCCGGGTGGTCGGCGGCGAGCTGGTCGGCGGTCGACCAGTGGGTGGTGGCGGTCCTCCCGTCCAGCAGGCCGGCCGCCGCCAGCAGGTGCGCGCCCACGCAGACCGACGCCACCCGCCGGGCGTGCGGGGCGGTCTCCCTGACCCAGGACACGACGGCGTCGTCGATCCGGGCGCGCGGGCCGTCGTCGGTCATGTCGACCGCGCCCGGCACCAGCAGGGTGTCCACCTGCCCGCCGACGTCCTCGAAGGCCACGTCGGTCAGCAGCCGCACTCCCGCCGACGTGCGCACCGCACCGACGGTCGGCCCGGCGAGGCGGACCCGGTAGCCGGCGCGGCCCGCGGTCTCCCGGTTGGCCAGCGCGAAGACCTCGGCCGGGCCGGTGACGTCGAGGAGGTCGACGTCGGGGAAGACCGCGATGACGACACGGTGCGGAGTGGGCATGCGTTCATCCTCGCCCGGTGCGGCCGGTGGCGGCAATGACGGTTCCCTGTCACATTCGGACACGGTCCGCGCCGCCGCCCCTCCGCCCCTCCCCGCAGACCAGGGGCGTCCGGCCGCCGACGTCCGGCCAGGGGCGTCCGGCCGGGGGTGGCTGTCGTGCCCGGCCGCTAGGGTGCCGTTCATGCCATCGCTGATCGACGCCGTCCGTGAGCACGACGAGGCCGCCCGCTTCCTGGCCTGGCCGGGCGACTTCGAGCTCGACCGGAGGGACCACGTCGAGGACGTCCACCTCGCGTCGGGCGCGGCCCTGGAGGGTTTCGCGGGCGACGGCGCCGGCGGCACGTACTTCTTCTGCGGGACCGGCGGGGAGGAACGTCCGGTGCTCTACGCGGATTCCGAAGGCGGTGCGGCGCTGGTCGCGATCGGCCTGCCCGAGCTGCTGAAGCTCCTCCTGGTCGCTCCCTGGTGGCGCGACTGCCCCTCGTTCACCGCGGAGGAGAGCGCGGAGTCGGCCGCCGAGTACCTGGCGGACCTGCCGGACCTGGCGGCGCGCCGGGACGACGCGGCTGCGGCGCTCGGCCTCGACCTTCCGGGCGAGACCGAGGTCCTGGCCCGTCTCCGCGAGGTGGCCACCGGGGCGGGCGGCGACTTCGTCCTGATCCTCACGTCGGAGGGCACCTCCTACGAACCGCTGATCACCGGCTGAGCGAGGTCGGTGCGCCGCTCACCGCTCCCCGGCCGCCCCGGCCCCGGTCCGGCTGCGCCGGGCCGACGCAGGGCCGGCGCTACTCCGCTCCGGTGGCGTCCGGGAAGGAGTGGTGTTCGTGCGCGACGACCCAGCGGCCGTCCTCCTTGCGCAGGCCCAGGGTGAGCCGCAGGCGCTGCGCGGGCCGTTCGGCGAGGTCCGCCGGTGTGCCGCAGCGCAGCAGGGCGTGGGCGAAGGCGACGTCCGCGCCGGCCGTGACGTCGAGCGCCTCGATCTCGAACGCGGCTCCCTGGGCCTGCCACTCGAAGAACGGCGGCCAGGTGTCGCGGTACGCGTCGATGCCCCGGACACCCTCGTACGGCGGCGGCACGTCGAACATCACGATGTCCCGGGCGTGGTCCGCGAGGACGCCCGGGAGATCGCCCCGGTGGACCGCCGAGGCCCAGTCCTGCACCAGCGCCCTGATCCGGTCTTCCTCGGTCGTCATGGTCAGGATGCTGCGCCCCGCGCGGTCGGCCCGCAACGGCAGCGGGAGCCGCCTGCCGGTTCCCGCTGCCGGTCCGACCGCCCCGCGCCGTACCGCCCCGGCCCGCGCCGTACCGCGTCGGGCCGCACCGCGGGGGCGTGCGGTACGGCCCCGGAACGGTCGGACCGGGGCGCGCGGTCAGGTGCGGGCCGGGGCCGGGGGCGAGGGGACGGCCTCCGGTGCGGGGCGGGCCGGAGGCGAGTGGCGGAACCGGTGCACGGCCGCTATCACGAGTCCGGCGGCGAAGGCGAGCACGTGGCCGACGGCCGCCACCGCTCCCTCGCCGAGCCCGTCGAGCAGGGCGGGGGCGGCCACGAGCAGCATCACCAGCCACACCGCCCGCCACCACACCGGACGGGCCCGGAGGACAGCCACCGTCATCGCCGCGACCACGACGTAGGACGGGCCGGTGTCCAGCGTGTGGGCCTCGGAGGCGGGCAGCGCGCCGTGGTCGATGCGCCACCAGACCAGCGCCTCCGTCAGCAGGGTCGCACCGACCTGCGCGAGCGCCAGCGACACCACCGCGCGGCGGGCGCCGAGCGCCGAGACGACCGTGCACACGGACAGCGCGAACACCGGCCACACCCAGGGGCTGTCCTGCGGCACGAACGCCGACACCACCAGCGACTCGACCGGATGGCCGGACGGCCAGGGGTGCAGGTTCGCCAGATTGGTCGACGCCCATTCCCGCAGCGCCAGCACCCGATCGGGCGGCAGCAGCACCAGGACGGGGCACATGACGGACAGGGCGGCCACGTACCAGGCCCCGGGATTGCGAACGATCCGGCGGATCACGACGGCCTCACTCCCCGCCCGGCCGCCCGGCTAGCGGGCACGCCGCCGCGGCCGGCCGCCGACGGCCACGGCCGCCCCGGCGGTGACCGCGCAGACCGCCACCGCGCCGGAGGCCATCAGCCCGCGCCGGGAGCGCCAGGACAGCACCGACCAGCGGGAGCCGGCCGACAGCAGCGAGCCGAGGCTCAGCCATGACCCGGCCGAGAGCGCGGACAGTGCCGAGCCGGCCGAACCGACGGACAGCACGCTGCCGACCGAGCCGATCGACAGCACGGACCCGACCGAGCCGATCGAGAGGACCGAGCCCACCGAGCCGACGGACAGCACGGAGCCCCTGGGCCGGCGCGCCGAGCGGGCCGCCGGTGCCGTGACCGGTGCCGTGACCGGGGGCGAGGATGCGTTGCGTTGCGACATTCGCCGATCGTATGCCGCCGTTCCACGCGCCGTCATGACGGCGGGTCGGGCGCGGCCCTCCCGGTTGCCGGGGTCACCGGTGCAGGTGGGCCAGGGCCCCGGCGGGGACGGGGTAGGGGCGTTCCACCGGCAGGAGCCGGCGAGCGCCCTCCGGATCGCCGTCGCGTACGCACTGCCGGATCCGGTGGGCGAGCGCCGTCACGTCGGTGACGGCGACCGTCCACTCCTCCGCGTACCGGTGGGCGGCGATCCCGGCGAGGCCGAGCTGGAGCGAACGGTACGGCAGCGGTTGCAGGTCCAGATCACGTTCGGGATCCCACTGGACCCGGGCGGGCGCACGCCGCAGCAGGCTCTTCCAGGTGGCGCGGTCCGGGTGCAGCCCGCGTTCGTAGTGCGTCGGGCAGGCGTGCTCCAGCGCCCACTCGAACCCCTCGCGGCCGATCTCGACGGCGAGGACGGTCTCCTGGCCCTCCTTCGTCCCCCACCCCGAGCGGTACATCATCCAGAGGAAGGAGGGCTTGACCCACGTCATGCGGTCCCGTTTCCACTGGGCGGGGAAGCGGCCGTCGCGGGCCGCCGGGAGGCCGATCTCCGGCGGGTACGCCTGGTAGACGGTGACGGTGGACGCCGTGTGGGCGGCGCGGATCCGGTACGGGGGTTCTGCCATGGCACCCACCCTGGCGGCGCCGCCGTGCCGGGTGCCAGCGAATTACCGGGCGCGCGGCCCGCCGCCACCGGGGGCCGGCGGGAGCCCCGGACGCCTCCGCCCGGCGGACCGGGGGCCCGCCGGACCGGGCGCGCACGGCGTCCTGGCGGGCGGGCCGGGGCTGCCGTACGGTCGGTCGGTGTGACCCCCGACCAGGCACACGTGAACCGGATCTTCCTCCCCGGGACCTACGCCGACGGCGTGCCGTACGAGCTCTTCCGGGAGCTGCGCGCGCAGGGGTCCGTGTGGTGGGTCGAGGAGCCGGCGGTGGGGGCGTGGCCGTCGGGCCCCGGGTACTGGGCGGTGCTGCGGCACGCGGACGTGAAGCACGTGCTCCGCAGCCCGGACGTGTTCTCCTCGCACCTGGGCGCGACGCAGATCCGGGATCCGGGTACGGCGGCGGACCTCGACTTCGCCCGGACGATGATGCTCAACCAGGACCCGCCCGACCACTCCCGGCTGCGCCGCATCGTCGCGGGAGCGTTCACCCCGCGTACCCTCCGCGAGCTGGCCGCCGACATCGAGCGGCACGCCGCGGACGCCGTCCGGCAGGTGCGCGCCCGGGGCGGGACGGACTTCGTCCGGCTCGCGGCCGACCTGCCGGTGCGGACGCTGGCCCGGGTCATGGGTGTCCCGGAGCAGGACCGGCAGCTGTTGCAGGACTGGGCGAACCGGGTGATCGGCTACCAGGACGCCGACTACGCCGACTCCCGTACGGTCGACCCGGAGACGCTCACCGACCTCGGCCGGGCGGCGCTCGCCCACCGCCCCGTCGGCCGGACCGCCCCGGACGGGCGCCCGGTCGACCCGCGTTCGCGTGCCGCCCTCGCCGACATGTTCGCCTACGCCCACGCCCTCGCCGAACGGCCGCGTCCGGGAAGCCTGTTGGCCCGGATGCGGGAGGGCGGGCTCGGCGTCGCGGAGTTCGAGACCATGTTCTTCCTGTTCGCGGTGGCCGGCAACGAGACGGTGCGCAACGGGCTGCCGGGCGGTGTGCACGCGCTGCTCAGCCACCCCGAGCAGTACCGACTGCTGGTGAGCCGACCGGAGTTGACCGCCTCGGCGGTCGAGGAGATGCTGCGCTACTGGCCGCCCGTGGTGGACTTCCGGCGCACCGCCACCCGGGACGTCGGGATGGGCGGCCGGCGGATCCGCCGCGGCGACAAGGTGGTGGTCTACCACGCGTCCGCCAACCGCGACGAGGCGGTCTTCCCGGACCCGGACCGCTTCGACGTCACCCGCACCCCGAACGACCACGTCAGCTTCGGTCACGGCCCGCACTTCTGCGTCGGCGCGCAGCTGGCGCGCCTGCAGATGACGGCGCTGCTCCGTCAGGTCCTCACCGAACTGCCCGGCCTGGCGCTGGTCCCCGGTGCGGCGCCGGCCCGTCTGGTGTCGAACTTCCAGAACGGTCTCAAGCAGCTGCCGGTCCGGTGGCACCTGCGCGACTGACGGCGGCGTCCGGACGCCGGCCGGCCCCCGGGGTGGCCGGCCGTCGGCGCGCCACCGGTCCGGGCAGCCGCCCGCCGAAGGGGTTGCCGGCCCTGCGTCGCAGCCTCGCGGTGAACCCGGGCTCTGCCATCATCGCCGTGTCGGGTTCGGTGGATCTTCTGAGTGGAGTGGAGTGGCTGTGGCAGAGCGGCAGAACGGCACGGTGAAGTGGTTCAACGACGAGAAGGGCTACGGCTTCATCACTCCGGAGTCCGGACCGGACCTGTTCGTTCACTTCCGGGCGATCCAGGCGGAGGGCTTCAAGTCCCTGTTCGAGGGCCAGCAGGTGACGTTCGTGGCGGTCGAGGGCGAGAAGGGGCTCCAGGCGGGCGAGGTCCGGCCGGAATAGCCCGCCGACCGGCCCGCCGTCACCCGCCGACCGGCGGGGTGGCCGGCCGGGTGGGGGTGGCGGTCACCGACGGACCCGTGGGACCGGAGGGGCAGGAGGGGCCGGGCGAGCCGGCGGGGTGCCAACGCTGCTGAATCGTACGGAAGTTCGGTGCTCCTCGACTATTGGTAGGAAACTTTACTTTCTACTACGCTGTCGGCTGGCGGCTTGGCGCGGCGCCCCTGCCGGACGGGGCGTGACGCGCTCAGTGAGAGCTCTGTCCCGGCCGCCGCGGTGGTGCGGTTGCCGCTTGGCCGGTGGCGTCGTGTGTGGTGCGCGCCGGTGTCCAGCTCTCACCGTTTCTCAAGGTCAGGGAGTCCAGGGATGCGTCTGGGTGTCTCGGCAAGGCCTGTTCGTGTCGGAGTGTTCGCCGCCGTGCTCACGTTGCTCGGCGGCCTGTTGCTCGGCTGGTCCGGGCGGGCGGGAGCGGCGGCCGATCCGCTGATCTCGCAGGGGAAGCCCGCGACGGCCTCGTCCACGGAGGGGTCGTCGTACGCGGCGGGGAAGGCGTTCGACGGGAGTGCCACCACGCGGTGGGCGAGCGTGGAGGGGAAGGACCCGCAGTGGCTGCAGGTGGACCTCGGCGGGAACGCCGGCGTCGGCCGCGTGAAGCTGAGTTGGGAGGCCGCGTACGCGAAGGCGTACCGGCTGGAGGTGTCGTCGGACGGGGTGACCTGGACGACGGTGGCCGAGGAGAAGGCCGGCAACGGCGGGACGGACGAGTGGACGGGGCTGGCGGCCAAGGGCCGCTACGTCCGGATCCACGGAACGGCGCGCGGGACGTCCTACGGGTACTCGCTGTTCGAGATGGAGGTCTACGGGGTGCTGGACGGCGGGCCGCCGCCGGGCGGGGCGTTCACCGTGGTCGCGGCGGGTGACATCGCCGCGCAGTGCACCGCCTCGGACAGCGGCTGCGCGCACCCGAAGACGGCCGCGCTCGCCCAGCAGATCAACCCGAAGTTCTACCTGACGATGGGTGACAACCAGTACGACGACGCCCGGCTGTCGGACTTCCGGAACTACTACGACAAGACCTGGGGGGCCTTCAAGGCGAAGACCCGCCCGGTGCCGGGCAACCACGAGACCTACGACCCGGCCGGTTCGCTCGCCGGGTACAAGTCCTACTTCGGCAGCATCGCCTACCCGCAGGGGAAGAGCTGGTACAGCTTCGACGAGGGCAACTGGCACTTCGTCGCGCTGGACTCCAACGCCTTCGACCAGAGCGCCCAGATCGACTGGCTGAAGGCGGACCTGGCGGCCAACGCGAAGAAGTGCGTCGCCGCCTACTTCCACCACCCGCTGTACTCCTCGGGCGGGCACGGCAACGACCCGGTCTCCCGGCCGGTGTGGAAGATCCTCTACGGCGCCAGGGCCGACCTGGTGCTGAACGGGCACGACCACCACTACGAGCGGTTCGCCCCGCAGGACCCGGACGGGAAGGCCACCGCGGACGGGATCGTCGAGATCGTCGGCGGGATGGGCGGTGCCGAACCGTACCCGATCGAGCAGGTCCAGCCGAACAGCCAGAAGCGGATCAGCGGTGACTACGGCGTGCTGAAGCTGGACTTCACCGACTCCGGGTACGGCTGGAGCTACGTCGGAACCGACGGCCAGGTCAAGGACAGCAGCCCGAAGTACAGCTGCCACTGATGATGTACCTGGCCACCACCGGCCGCCGTCCGGACGCGCCGCCCCGCCCCGCGGGGGTGGGGCGGCGCGTCCCCGGCACGGTCATCGCGCTCGGAGCGGTCAGCCTGGTCACGGACGTCTCCTCGGAGATGGTCACCGCCGTGCTGCCGCTCTACCTGGTGCTGGGGCTCGGCCTCTCACCACTCCAGTTCGGTTTCCTCGACGGGTTGTTCAACGGGGCCACGGCGCTGGTCCGGTTGCTCGGCGGCAGGCTCGCGGACCGGGGCGGCGGCCGGCACCGGACCGTCGCCGGGGTCGGCTACCTGCTCTCCGCACTCTCCCGGCTCGGGCTGCTGCTGGCCGGTGGTGCGGCGGGCGGGATCGCCGCCGCGCTGACCGCCGACCGGCTCGGCAAGGGCGTCCGGACGGCCCCGCGGGACGCGCTGATCTCGCTCAGCGCACCGCCGGAGGCCCTCGGCCGGGCGTTCGGCGTGCACCGGGCGATGGACACCACCGGGGCGATGCTCGGACCGCTCGTCGCGTTCGTGGTGCTGTGGGCGACGGCGGACGCGTACGACGCGGTGTTCGTGGTCAGCTTCGCCGTCGGACTGCTCGGCGTGCTGGTGCTGGTGCTGTTCGTCCCGGCCGGGGCGGCGGTGCCTGCGGTGCCTGCGGTCGTCCCGAAGCCCGCCCGGACGAAGCCCGCCCGGAGGAGGGGCGGGGCACTGCGCGATCCGGTGTTCCGGCGGGTGGTCACGGCCGCCGCACTGCTGGGGGCCGCGACCATCGGCGACTCCTTCGTCTACCTGCTGCTCCAGCGGGGTCTGGACCTGCCGCCCGTGCTCTTCCCGCTGCTGCCGCTCGGCGCGGCGGCGTGCTACCTGCTGCTGGCCGTACCGGCGGGCCGGATCGCCGACCGGGCCGGGCGGCGCGTCCCGTTCCTCTGCGGGCACGGCGCCCTGCTCGCGGCCTACCTCACCCTGATGCTGGCGCCGGGGTGGCCGGCCGCGGTGCTCACCCTGGTGCTCCTGGGCGTCTTCTACGCGGCCACGGACGGCGTCCTGATGGCGCTCGCCGGGCCGGTGCTGCCGCCGGAGGGACGGGCCGGCGGGCTCGCCGTCCTGCAGACCGGCCAGGCGCTGGCCCGGCTGGTCGGCGCGGCCGGGTTCGGCGCGGCCTGGACGTGGTGGGGTCCGCGTCCGGCCCTGGCGGTGAGCGCACTCGCGCTGGCCGCCGCACTCGCCGCCGCCTGGCGGATCCTGCCGGGAAGGGAGGTCGCGTGAAAGCGCGTTCGACGGTGCTGGTCCTCGCCGTCCTGGTGCTGCTGGGCGGCTCGCTCGGGTACGTCCTGCATGCCAGGCAGCGTGGCGGCGGGCCCCAACTCGTCGCGGCCGAGAGCTCGTTCAGCCTGAACGAACCCGGACTCTACTACCGGGACACCGCCACCGGCCGGGTCGCCCGCAGCCAGGGGGCGCCGGACGGGCCGTCCTGCGCCCGGTTCTACGCCGCGGGGGACCGGGCACTGTGCCTGCGGGCGCTGCCCGGTGTCCCGGCGCGGACCCAGGCGGTGGTGTACGACCGGCGGTTCACCGAGCTCCAGACGGTGACGGTGCCCGGCATCCCGAACCGGGCCCGGGTGTCGGCCTCCGGACAGCTGCTCTCCTGGACCACCTTCGCCGTGGGGGACTCGTACGCGGCGGGCACCTTCTCCACCCGGACGTCGATCCTGGACCTGCGCACCGGCTACCTGGTCAAGTCGATCGAGTCCGTCCCGCTGACCGTCGGCGGCACCCGTTACCACGCCGCCGACGTCAACTACTGGGGCGTCACCTTCGCCGCCGACGACAACCGCTTCTACGCCACCGTCTCGACCGGCGGCCGGACCCACCTGGTCGAGGGCGACCTCCGGGCGTGGACGGCCCGGACGCTGCGGG
Organism: Kitasatospora sp. NPDC127035; assembly: GCF_042726075.1. NCBI lineage: Bacteria > Bacillati > Actinomycetota > Actinomycetes > Kitasatosporales > Streptomycetaceae > Kitasatospora > Kitasatospora sp. NPDC127035. The sequence continues at coordinate 47,831 of NZ_JBHXDN010000072.1, forward strand.
AGAACGTCGAGTGCCCGTCGCTGTCGCCGGACGGCACCCGGATCGCCTTCAAGAAGAAGGTCTCGGCCGACCCGGCCGCGCCCTGGCGGCTCCACGTCCTGGAACTCGACGGGATGCGCGAGCACCCGCTGGCCGAGTCGCGCAGCGTGGACGATCAGGCGGCCTGGCTCGACGGGGAGACGCTCGGCTACGCGCTGCCGGGCCGGGACGGGAAGGGCACCGACGTCTGGGCCGTCCCGGCGGACGGCGGCGGGGCGCCGCACCTGCTGGTGCCCGGCGGCTCGTCGCCGGTGGCCGTGCCGGCGGCGCCGGGCTGACCCGCCGGACCGGCGGTACGGCGGAGCGGCGGTACGCGGACGGGCGGTGGCCACCCTGATCGGTGG
>NZ_JBHXDN010000073.1:0-48152 GCF_042726075.1 Kitasatospora sp. NPDC127035
TCTACCACACCCCGTTGTGCCGGCACCCACTGTGCCCTGCGCCCCGCGCGCCCCGGGGGCGGTGACGGCCCCCGGGCGCCCCCCGAGGACCGGGCGGTCGCCGTCGGCGCCTTCGGGCCCGGGGCCCGCCTCCGGCGTGCGGCCGTCGGCGGTGCGGCATGCCGGTGAGACGTCCCGGGCCCCGTCGGCCGACCCCCGTGGCGGACGGCGGCGGGGGCGCGGGCCGGGGGCTGCGCCGCCTGTCGGACTACGCGTGGCGGCTGCTCGTCGTCGCGGTGGCCGCGTACCTGGTGCTGACGGTGCTGGGCCGGTTCCACCTGATCACGCTCGCCGCCTTCCTCGCGCTGGTGATCACTTCGGTGGTCCGGCCGCTGGTCGACCTGGCCGCCCGTGCCGTTCCGCGCCCGCTCGCCGTGCTGGTCGGCCTGGCGGTGGCGCTCCTGGTGCCCGTCGGCCTGCTCGCGCTGATCGGGGAGACGGTGGCGAACGACATGGCCCGCCTGACCCGGGAGTTCCAGGGCGGTCTGGACCGGCTGGAGAAGCTGCTGCAGGGGCGACCCCTGCACCTCGGTCCGACGGCCTTCGACGACCTCGAACACAAGGTCTCCGACTTCGCGGCCCGCCACCGTTCGACCCTGATCAGCACGGCCGTCAGCGGCGCCCACCGGGCGATCGAGCTGGCCACGGGTGCTGCGCTCGCCCTGTTCATGTCGGTGTTCTTCCTGCACTCCGGCGAGCGGATGTGGCGGTGGACGTCCGCCCAGCTGCCGTCCGCCGCGGCAGACCGCCTCGACCGGGGCGGCCGGGCGGCCTGGCGGACCTTCGCCGGCTACACCCGGGGCATCTTCGTCGTCGCCGCGAGCAACGCCGCCATGGTCGGCGCCTCGCTGTTCCTCCTGGACGTGCCGCTCGCCCTGCCGCTGACCGTGCTGGAGTTCCTCGCCTCCTTCGTCCCATTGGTCGGCTCGCCGATCGCGATGCTGGTCGCCTCCCTCGTGGCCCTGGCCGCGCGTGGGCCGGTGACCGCCGTTGTGGTGCTGCTGCTGATCGTGGTGATCGGTCAGATCGAGGGGCATCTGCTCCATCCCCTGGTCATGAGCCGGGCGGTCAGCCTGCACCCGGTGGTGGTCGCCGTCTCGGTGCTCGCGGGCAGTATCGCGGCGGGGGTGATCGGCGCCGTCGTCGCCGTCCCCGTGGTCTCGGTGGTCTGGTCGGTCTACGCGGAGCTGCGCCGCCCGCATCCGGTGGCGCAGCGCGCGCCCTGACGGCCCGGAACCGCGGTCCGGTTGCCGGTCCGGAGCCGCGGCTCCGGACCTCGGCCGGGGCACCGCGCCGCCGGGCGTGCGTGGTGCGTGGTGCGTGGCAGCAAATCTTGCGGTTCTCACCGCCCCAACTGACCACCTCTCACCGACGGGCGCCGAAGATCTTTCGGTTCAGGGTCGGTCGAGGCGATCAGGGTGGCGATGACCGTGCAGAACCGCGCCCCGTTCGTGCGGTGGCTCCGGTGGCCCGCCGCCGGTGCGCGGCGGGCCACTACCCGGCGTGGACGGTCCGGGCGGCCCGGGTGTCGCGGGCCGCCCGGGCGGCCACGGGGAGGACCAGGAGGGCGACGACGGCGCCGCCCAGTGCCAGCGTGCTGTAACCGCCGGCCGTGACGACCAGACCGGAGAGCAGCCCGCCGGTGCTGCCCGCGACCGCCAGGCCGACGTCGACCAGCCCTTGGGTGGAGGCGCTCCTCGTGGGCGGCACGGCCGCGGTGACGATGGCCGTGCCGCTGACCAGACCGAGGTTCCAGGCCACCCCGGCCAGGACCAGCGCCCCGGCCAGGACGGCCACCGAGTCCGTCGGCGCCACGCCCGCGAGGACGGCGGCCGCGCAGAGGGTGACGCCGGAGGCGGCGGCGACCGGCAGCGCGCCCAGGCGGTCGACGAGCATGCCGCTGAGCGGGGACGGCAGGAACATGGCGCCGATGTGCAGCGAGATGACGAGCCCGGTCGCGCCGGTGCCGTGCCCGTGGGCGGCCAGGTGGACGGGCGTCATCGTCATGATGGCGACCTTGACCACCTGGCCGAGCAGCATGACCCACAGTCCGGTCGCGACGCCGGGCCCGCGTGCCGTCCGGTCCTCGGTGGCGACCGCACCACTCCCGTCCGGCTCCTTCGCCGTCCGCGCGTTCTCCCGCGCCGCCGCGTTCTCGCGCTCCGCCGCCTGTGCGCGTGCCAGGTGGAGCGGGTCGGGCCGCAGCAGCGTGCCCAGGACGGCGGCGGCCGCCGCGTACCCGAAGGCGGCCAGCAGGAACGGGCCGGCCAGGCGCGGGATCCCCCAGGCCTGCGCCACGTCGCCGGTGACGGTCACCAGGTTGGGGCCGGCGACCGCGCCGAGCGTCGCGGCGAGCAGGACCCGGCTCAGGGCCCGGCCGCGACGGTCCGGCGAGGCGAGGTCGGCGCCCGCGTACCGGGCGAGCAGATTGGTGGCGGTGCCGGCGCCGTAGACCAGGAGCGAGACGAGCAGCAGCGGCACGTTGTCGGCGGCCACCGCCGCCACCACGCCGATGCTGCCCAGGGCGCCGACCGCGTAGCCGAGACCGAGCCCCGGCCGCCTCCCCCGGCGCTGGCAGAGGCGGCCGATACCCAGCGCTCCGAGCATGGACCCGCCGGTGAACAGGGCGCTCGGGATGCCGGCCAGCCCGGTCGACCCGAGCATCTCCTCGGCGAGCAGCGCACCCACCACGATGCCCGCGGTGAGCCCGGCGCCGCTGACCACCTGGGAGATCACCAGGACGGTCAGGACCCGCCGCTGGGCCGGGTGTTCGGGCGGACGGCCGGAATCCGCGACGGTCGGCGAGGAGGCGGAGGAGGAGGCCGAGGACGGGAGCGTCATGCGGACGCCAGCGGGCGGAGCGCCGAGATCTCCTCCAGCGACATCTCCATGTCCTCGTGCAGGTAGCGGACGATGGTCCAGTGGGCCGGCGTCCCCTCGTCGAAGGGGCCGAACTCCCGGCAGTACAGGGGGATCCAGCGCAGCGCCTCCTCGGCCGCCCGCTCCCGGCCGGGCTCCTCCTGGTACGCCTCGTAGGCGATGCTGCGGTGGTTGATGAAGAACCCGCCCGGCAGGCGCTCCTCGCACAGGACCCGGTACTCGCGGGTCTGCAGGATGAGGTAGTGCCAGATCTCGTCGATGTCCTGCTCGACGGGGAGGAAGAGTCCGGCGAGCTCCTCGCGGTAGCGGGAGACGAGGTAGAGGTAGCGCAGGCACTCGGTGACCTGGCGCTCGGCCTCGGCCGGGGTCACGCCGGTCCGGTCGGCCGTGTACGCGACCGCCTCGGCGTGCAGGACGTCGCCGAGCAGGGCCTTGAGGTCGTCGGCCGAGACGTGGGCCTGGGTGGTCATGCTTCTCCGTCCGCTGGTCGGCCGTCCGTCGCGAGCCAGGCGTACTTGCCCGACTTGCCGATCGGCAGGTGCTCTCGGTGCTCGACGTGACATCGCCGTCCGGTGAGCCGCCGGACGCCGTCGGCCAGGGCCTCGGCCTCGGCCGGGTCGAGAGGGGAGCCGTCGAAGGTGGTGCAGCGCAGCACGGCCTCGTCGTCGGGGCCGCCCACGTGCAGGCGGTGCAGGAAGATCCGGGGCGCGACGCCGCCGACGAGGTCGTCGAGGTCGCCCTGCGCGACCGGCCCGTGGGGGGAGGCGAGGAGCTCCTTCTCCCGGCCGCAGAACCGGGCGATGCGGTCCGGGTCCGGGCTGCCGTCCAGCGTGCGGACGCAGTCCCCCGAGCGGTAGCGGACCAGCGGCATGTACGGGTTCCGCACGCTCGTCACGATGAGGCTGTAGATCTCGCTGCCCGGGGCGACCGGGAGGAGTTCGACGCTCATCCGGTCGAGGTACGGGCGGTACCGGCCGGTCCGGTCGCTGTAGTACAGGTAGCCGAGCTCGGTGCTGCCGAACAGGTCCACGATCGGGCAGTCGAAGTGTGCCCGCAGGTACCGGACCACGTTCACCGGGGTGTACTCGTAGGCGTGGACGATGCTGGCCGGCTGCGGGAACCTCTCCCACAGGCCCCACTCGACGGCCTTCCGCACCAGGTGGGCGAGGTGGTAGCCGGAGCAGTCGAGGTGGTAGCGGCCCTCCGGGTGGGCCAGCCGCGCCTCCTCGATCTCCCCGAGCATCCGTTCGACGTCCGCCCGCTGCCACCGGGCCGGGTCCAGGCGGAGGTTGAGGTAGACGGTGCGGTCGTCGAGCCACCGGTCGCTCAGGGCCGGCTCGGGGGCCGGGTCCTCCCCCCGCTTCCTGGCGTTGACCCGGGCGACGTGCTCGGTGGCCAGGACGGTGGTGAGGGAGACCCGTCGGCAGCCCTGCTCCCAGGTCGCGGCGATTTCGGGGTGCTCGCTCCACAGCCGGTAGTAGGAGTTCAGCAGGAAGTACGGCGGGCGGATGATCTGCATTCTGGCGTGATTCGTGCCCGTGGAGAGTACGAACTCCGCCTGGCCGGCTTCGAGCGCGGCGGCGAGGGCCGGAGTCATCCAGTTGTCCGGGAATCCGCGCGCAATCTCGGGCTTCTCCAGAATGGGGAAGTGGCCCTGTTCGATCGAGGCCCGGTAGATCGGAATGTCCCTGATCCGGTCGACCACCTCGGCGGTCGGCTGGCCGTTCACTGTCACCTCCGGTGAGTACGCGGAGCATCGGCGGCCCGCTGCCGTGACGTGCCGGCGTGGGTCTGCGGGCGGAGGCCGGGCCGGCGCGGTGCGCCGGCCCGGCCCACGTCGTGCGGGTGGTGCGTCAGGAGATACAGCCGGACTTCGCGACGCTGATGCAGCCGGACTTGGCCACGCTGATGCAGCCGTCCTTGGCGTTCTGCGCGGAGTTGGCGGCGACCCAGCCCTTCCACTTGTCGTCCTGGGTCATCTTCTTGATGAGCTGTTCCATTCGGACCTCCGAGGTGTGTCGGGGTAGCCGGCGGCGTCGACCGACGCCGCCGTGCCGACATTAAAATGATGGTCAAGGCAGTGTCAATGCAAGGTAATTGGACATCGTTCGGGTTCGACTGGCCGATACTCGTCGGCGCGGCCGGGATCCTGCCCGTCAGGTCGGTCGCCGGTCGGTCGCCGGTCGGTCCCGGCGGGCGCTCCGGACGATGCGGCCGATGACGGCTGCGGCCCGTTCCGGGTGCTCCTCCAGCCACCGGCCGAGGTGTTCCCGGACGGCCTGGCCGACGCAGGCGCGCACGGCCTCGTTGCCCAGCGCGTCGAGGGCGACGCCCTCGAACGGACCTGTCGGCGGCGCCGCCGCGGAGATCGCCGTTGTCAGCGCCGCGTGGCCGGCGGGCTGGTGGACGGCGGGCCCGAGGGGGTCTCGGTGGCGCTCGGGTCGGGCTTGGGCGCCGGGTCGGGGATGTCGACCATCTGCAGGGACTGCTTGGGCGCGCCCCGCAGGGCCAGGTTCATGGCGTCGCGCCAGATCGGCCCGGGGCCGTCGGCGCCGAACACCTCGATGCGGTGCTTGCCGTTGATGGTGATGTCCCGCATCTCGACACCGCCGTTGGGGCCGCCGAGCCAGACGGCGGTGGCGAGCTGCGGGGTGTAACCGCTGAACCAGGCGGCCTTCTTGTGGTCCGAGGTGCCGGTCTTGCCGGCGATCGGCCGGTCGCCCTCCAGGTTGAGGGCCGCGCCGGTTCCGTCCGCGGTCACGCCGTTCAGGATGGTGTTCAGGATCTGCGCCGTCGTCTCGGAGAACACCTGCTCGCAGGCGCCGACCGGGACGAGGACGTCCTTGCCGTCCACCGTGGTGATCTTGTTGATCGAGATCGGGGTGCAGTGCTTGCCCTGGGCGGCGAACGTGGCGTAGACGTTCGCCATGGTCAGCGGGCTCACCTCCCCGACGCCCAGGCCCATCGCGGGAACCTCCTCCAGGGGCTGGCCGCTGGCCCGGCCGGTGATGCCGAGCTTGTCGGCCATCTGCTTGACGCGGCAGAGTCCGATCTCCTCCTCCATCTGCACGAAGTAGGTGTTGATGGACAGCGCCATCGCCTTCTTCAGCTGGTAGGGGCCCTTCTCGTTCGCGGACTCGTTGGGCACCACCGCCTTGGGCCGGGCGGTGTTCTTCCAGGTCCCCTCGCACGTCTTCATCGTCGGGTAGTCGAGCTTGTTCGGGGAGGAGTACTCCTGCGTCGAGGACAGCCCCGCCTCCAGCCCCGCCGCTGCGACGACGGGCTTGAACGTGGACCCGGGCTGGAAGCCGTTGCCGCCGCCCATCGCCGCGTCGACGTTGAGGTTGACGACGGTCTGGTTCTTCTTCGTGTCCAGGCCGTACGGCCGGGTCTGGGCCATGGCGAGGATCTTGCCGGTGCCGGGCTCGACCATGGTGGCGGCGGCCGAGACGGTGTCGGTGACCCGCACGTTGTTGCTCACCGCGGCCTGGGCGGCGGCCTGCTTGTCCGGGTCGAGGGTGGTGTGGATGTTCAGGCCGCCCTGGTCCCAGACCTTCTTCCGGTCGGCGGCGTTCTTGCCGAAGGCCGGGTCCTGCTTGACCACGTGCTTGATGTAGTCGCAGAAGAAGCCCATGCCGGCCTGGGCGGTGATGCAGCCGTTCTGCGGGGTCTTGAACTGGAGGCCCAGCGGGGCGGCCTTGGCCTCCTTGGCCTGGTCCGCGGTGATGTGCTTGTTCTCGACCATCTTGTCGATCACCACGTCGCGCCGGATCTGCGCGGCCTGCGGGTGCAGCTTCGGGTCGTAGGCCGACGGGTTCTGCACCAGGCCGGCCAGGGTGGCGGCCTCGGCGATCGTCAGGTCCTTGTTGCTCTTGCTGAAGTACCGCTGGGCGGCGGCCTCCACACCGTAGGCGGAGTTGCCGTAGTACGTGATGTTGAGGTAGTCGGTGAGGATCTGGTCCTTGGTCAGGTCCTCCTCCAGCTTGATCGAGATCTTCAGCTCCTGGATCTTGCGGCCCAGGGTCTTGCGCTGCGCCTCCTTGACGGCGGCCTGGTCGTCGCCGGCCAGTTCGACGTTGACGTTCTTCACGTACTGCTGGGTCAGCGTCGAGGCGCCCTGGGAGGCGGTGCCGCTCTCCGCGTTCTTGCTGATCGCGCGGAGCACGCCCTTGAGGTCGACGGCGCCGTGCTCGTAGAAGCGGGCGTCCTCGATGTCGACCTGGGCCTGCCGCATGTACGGCGACATCTGGTCGGCGGCGAGGACGGTGCGGTCGCGCTCGTACACCTTGGCGATCAGCCCGCCCTTGGCATCGAAGATCTGGGTGACCTGGGAGAGCGGAGGGGTGTCGAAGTCGTCGGGGATGTCGTCGAAGCCCTCCGCCGTGTCCTTCGCGGTCAGCCCGAGCGCCCCGGCGGCGGGCAGGGCGAGGCCGGCGAGCAGTGCCCCGGACACGACGCTCACGCCGAGGAAGGTCGCACCGTGGCGGGCCAGCCGAAGCGGAGAACTGCGAGGCCGGAGGGGGGCTTCGCCGTCGGGGGAATTCCATATCGGAGGGAGGTTCGATGCCATGCGGGAATACTAGCCGCGGTCCCTCGCTGATCGAACAATTCACCGTGCACGGCTGTCACGGCTCTGTAACAGGTATCGGATTCGACTTACCCATATCAAATCGTATGCGCACTAAATGGCCGTGAAAGGGAAATTCAGGATTCCTGCAAGGAATTCGACAGGCCCCAGCCCGTGGTGCGGAGCCGAAAGGATTCAGTGGAGGCGGCCGTCGTCGGCGGGTTGCCCGCCGACTCCTCCTCCGCCCGTGCGCCCCCGTGGCTTCGCCTTGCGTGCCCCTCTCGTCCCGTGACCCTGATACCCACTAGATGCCGTGGGCGGGGTGAAAGGTTGCGCACGTCCGGAAGTTTCGGAGGCCGTCCCGGGTGCCCCGTCACCTTCCGGGGCGCTGGGGCACTCCGCTCGTCACCGGACCGGGTTAGGGGCGTTCGGGAGTAGCCGTATTCGTCATGGCTCGCGTACCCGGCGGTGCGGTCGAATTCGCCCGGATCGTCGGTGATCGTCGATTCGTCGACGAATGACCGGACGTCCGCAGAGCCTGCTCGGGGCCGTATGCGGCGCTCTTGCGCGCAGGGTCGGCCGTCCGGACCGCACAGTCACCCTGCCGCCCCGCCGGTGCCGGGTCAACGGCGCGTCGCCAGAGCGCCCCGAATCCGGGCCGGAACCGCCCGAAGGGGCAACCCGGCGTGCCCCGTGCCCCGTGCCCCGTGCCCCGGCCCCGTGCCCCGTGTCGCCGGGTTTGTCGCGGTGTCGGGGGCCGGCGGTGGGCGCGTCCCGCAGCGGGTGAGGCGGTCGCCCAACTGCACGCCGTCCGGTGGACCTTGGTCGGGTCCGCCGGCTGCGGCCCGTACGCTACCGGCCATGACGCACATACCTGCAGCGCGGCGGCCGGGCCTGGCCGAGCACCTGCGTGACAAGGGCGCGGCGATGCGCGACGCCGCCCGCCGGCGGCCCGAGAGTTCGGACTGGGACGAGGAGATCGGCGCGGTCTGCGTGGCCGACGACGCGACCGGGGTCCGCAAGGTCCGGGTGGGGGACTGGTCGTTCGTCGGTGACGGCGGCCCCGACATCGGCGGCTTCGGCCTCGGCCCGTCCTCTCCGGAACTGCTCTGCGCGGTGATCAGCACCTGCCTGACGCACACCGTCCTGTGCATCGCGGCACTGTCGGACGTCTCGCTCGACCGGGCCGAGGTCCGGGTGAACGCGCGCAACAACGATGCCCGGTTCTTCGGTGTGCCGACCGAGGCGCCCGCCGTGCCGTACGACCTGACGGCGGTGGTGGAGCTGCGGGGAGCCGCCTCGCCCGAGGAGTTGGCGGAGCTGCTGGCCGCCGCGGACGCGCGGTGCCCGATGCTGCAACTGGTCCGTTCCCAGCACACCGTCACGGTCCGCCCGGCCTGAGCCCCTTCTCCTCCGCCTTCCCCACCCCGGCCGCGTGAGCGCGCGGCCGGGGCGGGGCCGCCTACGCAGGCCCCGGCGAACCTGGTAGCGGGTGCCGGCCGACCGGGCTCCGCGGCCGACGCCCTCGTGGCGACGTGTCCGGGGAGCGTGCATGTCTCCCCGGAGCTCGGCGGAACGAACTCAGTGGAACACGACGGCGTAGCCGCCGGTGACACTCGCCAGGCACGCCCGGTGGAGCTGGTGCCAGGCGAAGCGCTCCGATTCGAACGGTTCGTCGGCCGCGTCCCTCCCGGCCGGCCCGGTCTCCTGCGGGCCGAGGGCGAGGCCCCCGGCGTCGACGCCGATGCCGAGGGCAGGCGCGACGGCCGAGAGCTCCGCGAGGAGACGCTGGGCGGAGCCGACCATCCCGGCGCCCGCGACCTCCGCCTCGGGAGGGAGGAAGAGCGGGTCGGCGAAGTCGACCGGCACGTAGTAGCCCGCGTTGTCGGCGTGACAGAGCAGGTGGGACGAGAACATCGACGTCTCGTCCTGGATCTTCTCGCAGTCGCGGTCCCACTCCTGCTCGCCGATCGACGCGGCGGGCGTGACGGGCTCACCGCGCCCGACGAGCACCACGATGCGGCGCAGCTGGGTCAGGTAGCCGTACGGGAAGCCGCCGGAGAAGGTGGGGGAGTGCGGCGGGCCGGCGATCGGCGGCTCATGCCAGTCGACTCCCTGCGCCGCGAGCGCCCGGCCGAGGCGGGCGAAGGCGCGCCGGTGGTAGTCGAGCCCCTCGGGGTCGTTGCGCGCCTGGTCGTGGAGGAGGCCGACCGATATCGAAAGTCCCATGGGCACGCAGCCTAGTGCGCGCCGGACGACCACCGGCCGGTCGGGAGGTCGGCGGTCTCGTTCCGGCATCGGCTTCGTTCACAACAGGACCAGCGACGCGCAGGCCGGGTCCGCCCGACGCTTCTCGCCCGGGGGCGGGTGGGTCGTGAAAGTCTGAGCGGCGGTCACCTCGGGTTCGGCCCGGGGCGGTGGGAGGCACGGAGGAAGTTCTGCCGATCCACCCGCAACCCCCTGGGGGGATGCGCGCGCGCTTCCAGTCCGCCTACGACGAGGGCCTGCCCGCTGCCCGCTACCTCATGCGCGAACTCGAACTCCTGAGTGTGCACTTCACCCCGCACGGGGTGGAGTTGCTGGCCGATCTGCGCCAGCAGACCGACCACCTGTAGTGCCACCCTGAGCAGAACCGAACGAGGAGGGTCCGGTGCTCCAGCACCTCATCACACAGGACGCCGGCCTGCGAATGGTCCCGACGGACCGGGGCAAGTTGGCCACTGCGGTTGGCCGACTTCAGGACGATCTACGGGCTTTGCCCGAGGAGGCCGATCCCGTCCGCACCCGGGCCCTCACCCGGTGGATCGGCGTCGGGCAGATGTGTTTGGGCCAACACGAGGCGGCCCTGACGTTCCTGCGGCAGTCGCTCGACTTGGCCGCAGCGAGCGGCAACACCCGAGCGGTCGTCGCCACCAGCCTCAACCTCGGCGACGCCCACCGCTACGCCGGTGACATGCGGGCAGCGGAGGCGCTTTACCGCAGCGCCCTGGGCACCGCGCGGAGCCAACACCCGGAACTGGTGGACTTCGCGCTCCAGCACACCGGTAAGTACCTGATGGAGCGCGGCGATCTCGCAGGCGCCGAGGCCCATCTCCGGGAAGCGCTGCGGCTGCGGATCGCCAAGGGTGACACCGAGCTGATCGGGTCCACACAGGCAGCACTCTCGCGGGTGGAACTGCTGATCGACCACGCGGCCGCGCCGGGGGCGGGCGACACTGCGCCTCGCCAGTGGAGCGGTCAGTGGACCTCGTGGCTCCGGTCCCACACCACGGCCCGTACCCCGGACCGGTGGGCAGAGGACTTCCCCGCCATCCGGGGCGCCGTACGCGGGCTGACCGCGCATCAGCGGGGGCACCCGCGACACCTGCGCGACCAGCTGTTCCCGGCTGAGCTGATCACCGCTATGGCACAGGAGGCCGAGGCGGCCCTGACTGCCAACGGCTACCTTCACAACGGCAAGTGGAACGCGGCCGTGGGCGACGCAGCGAACCGCTTCGCCGGGCAAGTCGATCTCGCTGCGGTCGTCACGGAGTCCACCGGACTGGAGGTCGAGCAGCCGCACAACGGCGTCTATATCGCCTATCTGGAGGAGGGCCAGTTCCTCGACTTCCACGTTGACGAGTTCGGGTTCGGTGAGGCCAACCTGATCCTGTGTCTCAAGCACGAGCGTTCCGCCGCAGCTCTCACCGTGAGCGCCACCGTCTTCATCGGCGCTGACGGTTACCGTGCGTGCGATCTCGCAGCGGGCGAGTGCGTTGTGTTCGATGGGGCGATCACCCCACACGGAAGGACGCCACTCGGCGCCGGAGAGCGCGTGGTCCTCATCAGCTTCGGATTCCGTGCGCGTGATGTGGCCAGGCGCTCGGCCGCTCCAGGGCGTACAGGTGTCCCATGGACCGGATGACGCGGTCGAACCGCCAGAACACCAGCGCGTCGTACGCGCCCGGGTTGCTGAACCGGCGCTGAAGCTGCGGGCGCTCCCACGGAGGGTCACGGCGGACAGCCGCTGCCTGGGCGTGACGGCGCCGGGTTCGGTTGAGCACCCGGCGCCGGGCCGGTGCCGTCACCGGGCACGCGGGGCGCTCACCGCCCGGCGGGGGCCGACTCCTCCGGCCCTTCCGGTCCCGCCGTCGCGAGCTCCGGCTCCAGACCGTCCGTCACCGGCGGCACGCCGCGGCCGGTCTCCAGCCGCCACGCGTCGAACGCCCACGCCGTCGCCACGACCAGCCCCGCCCCGAGCAGCCAGCCGCCGAGCACGTCACTGGCCCAGTGCACGCCCAGCGCGACGCGGGTGAAGCCCACGCCGAGCACGGACACCGCGGCCACGGCCCAGGCGGCCGGCCGCAGCGTCCTCGGTACCACCGGTTCCAGGACGAGCAGCAGGACCGCGCAGGAGACGGCGGCCGTCATCGCGTGCCCGGAGGGGAAGGAGTATCCGGGTGCCAGGGCCACCGGGTCGGGCAGGCTCGGGCGGACCCGGCCGACGGCCGCCTTGACCAGGAATCCGGTGAGTCCTGCCGCGGTCTCCGTGGCGGCGGCCCACGCGGCCAGCCTCCACGCTCGCCGGTACAGCAGCCAGCCCACGGCCGCCGCGACCAGCAGGCGCAGCGTGACCGGGTCCCACACGCGGTCGCTCAGCACGCGGATCACGGACAGCAGCGCGGGGTGCCCGAGGACGGCGGTGTGCAGGCGGTCGGCGGCGCCGCGGTCGAGCTCGGCCAGCGGCGTCCAGCGTGCCTCGATCAGCACCAGCAGGACGCCGGCCGGTACCGAGGCGAGCGTGAACGCGCCGGCGGCGGCCAGCAGTCGCCGGCCGAAGCGGCGGTCGGCGGCGCGCAGCGGTCGGCGCGGGGGGCGCCGGCGGAGGGATCGGGAATCGGTGTTCATCCTTCGACGGCTACCCACGTTCGGGCTGGTCAGGCCCCGGATCCGGCTCGATCGGCGAGCGCCGGCCGGCCCGGTCCGCCTCCAGCTGGGCGGCGAACGAGATGCCGAGGAGCAGCGCGATCGCCGTGAGGTAGGCCCAGACGAGCAGCGAGACGCCCGCGCTGAGCGGCCCGTACACGGCGTCGAAGGACCCGCTGATCTTCAGGTAGGTGCGGAGCAGCCAGGTCGCCGCCAGCCAGAGCACCAGGTGGACGGCGGCGCCGAAGGCGAGCCAGCTGTAGCCGGGCTGCTTGCGCCGCGGCGCGCGCCGGAAGATCACGACGGAGGAGAGCAGGGCCAGGCTGAACCCCAGGGGCCGGTGGAGCACCGACCAGACGGTCACGAAGACGCTGTTCGGCCGGTAGACGTCGGCCACGGAGGCGGCGATCTCCGGGCCCGCGACCAGGACGACGAGGCCCGCTCCCATCGGGAGTCCCGCCAGGACGGCCATCACCAGGCCCCGGCCGTACTTGCGGTGGGCGGGGCGGTCCCGCTCGATGCCGTAGATGCGATTGGCGCCGCGTTCGATCTGGCTCATCGCCGTGACCAGGTTGACCATCGAGAACACCAGGCCGAACCAGAGTGCGACCGTGCCGCCCGAGCCGGCCCGCGTCCGGCTGCGGTCCAGCACGTCGCGGACCATGTCCGCGCTCGGCCCGGCGGTCAGCCGTTCGATGGTGAGCTCGGCGACCATCCCGATCCGCTCGGTGTGCATGACCTCGGAGAGGCCGATGACGGCGATGGCGAACGGGACGACGGCCAGGACGGTCTGGAAGGCCAGGGCGCGGGCGTGACTGAACCCGTCGGCGTACCGGAAGCGGACCACGGCGTCGCGGAAGAGCGGCCAGCGGCCGTGCTCCCGCAGGGTCGCGACCGCCTCGTCGGCGGAGAGGTCGCCGCCCCGGCCCCGTACCCTCCTCGCGGTGCCCATCAGCCCGCCGCCCCGACGGTCCGGGGACCCGCGTCGGTCGGTGGTCCCGCCGGAGAGGGTCCCGTCGGCTCCGCCGCCGGGCGCGGCGGGGGCACGGTGGCCCGCCTCCGGCCGGGACGCTCGCCCGCGGGGACCGGGGCGTGCACCAGCAGCGCGCCCGGCCGCACGGTCAGGCGCAGCCGCCGGCCGTCGCCCACCGGCTCGCCGTCCAGCTCGCGCGGGCTTCCGTGCTCCGTGACGAGCGTGATCCGGCGGCCACGGAAGTGTTCCAGGCTGCTCCCGTTCCCGCGCGCGGGGCGCTCTGCCTGCGTGGGTTGCGCGTCCCGGTCGGCCTGCCCGGTCCCGCCGCGCCGCGGGTCCTGCTCCTGCCGGCCGTGCCGACCGGTCACCAGCCGGAGCGTCGCCGTGCACCAGCCGGCGAGCCCCCGGGGCTGGAACAGGACCAGGTCGAGCACACCGTCGTCCGGTTCGGCCTGCGGCAGCAGGCGCACGCCGCCCTGGAGCGAGCCGACGTTGCCCACGACGGCCATGGCGGCGCGGCGGTGGAAGGTGGCGCCGTCGTCGAGCGTGACGGCGAGCCGCATCCGCCGGTCCCCGAGGTGCCGGGCGATCCCCACCAGGTAGGCGGCCCAGCCGAGGCGGCGCTTGAGGCCGCGCCCGGTGTCCGCCATGACGGCGGCGTCCAGGCCGATCCCGGCCATCGCCCCGACGAGGGTCGGTTCGATGCCGTCGCCCTCCGCCAGGGCCAGGTCGATGCGGCGCGGTGCGCCGTCGAGCGCGGCGGCCAGCGCCCGGGCCGGCGAGGTCGGCAGGCCGAGGTTGCGGGCGAGCAGGTTGCCGGTGCCGCACGGGACGACGGCCAGCGCGGTCCGGGTCCCGGCGAGGGCCTGGGCGCAGGCGGTCACGGTGCCGTCGCCGCCGCAGACGACCAGCAGCGGGAAGCCGTCCGCGACCGCCCGGGCGGCGGCCGACCGCCCGAGGTCGTCGGGGTCGGTCTCGGCGACCCGGGGCTCCCGGTACCCGTGCGCCGCGAGCACCGCGAGGACGTCGTCGAGAACGGCGGGATCGGTCACCACGGGGTTGGACACCACCATCGCGCGTCGGCCTGCGGGGCCGGCGGCTTCCCGGCTCCCGGCGGCCGCGCCCGCGGTGGCCGAGCCGGGCGCGGCCTGCGTGGACGGCACGGCCCGCCGTGCCGCGGGGCGCCGTTCGGGCCGCAGGAGCGTGCTCAGGATCCAGAGGGCGACGGCGCCGTTCAGCAGCCCGGCCACCACGTCCGTCGGGTGGTGCATCCCCCGGTAGAGCCGACTCGCCGCGACCAGCAGCGGCACCAGGCAGAGCAGCGCGACGACCGGGAGGTACCGGCGCCGGCCCTTCGCCGACCGCAGCGCGAGCACCGCCAGCGCTCCGTACAGGGCCGTCGCGGCGCCCACGTGCCCGGACGGGAAACTGGAGGTGGCCAGGGCCCCGTCCAGTCGGACCACGTCGGGCCGGGAGCGGCCCACCATCGCCGCCGCCGTCACGAAGACGACGGCCTGGGCGAGGACCGCGCCGCCGACGAACAGCGCCTCCCGCCACCGGCGCGGCCGCCCCGCGAGCACGAGCGCCAGCATCACCGCGGCGGTCGCGGCGACGATGGCGGGGGTGAAGCCGATCGCCGAGACCCACCCGGAGGCCCGGTCGAGCGACGGGTTCCGGTGCTCCGCCAGCCAGGTCACGACCGTCGGCTCCCGCTGGTCCCAGAGGCCGAACGGCGGATGCGTGACGAGGAGTCCGGCCAGCACCAGCACGACGGTCTGGGCCGGCAGTGCCAGGACGATCCGCCTGACGGAGCGTATGCCCCCTGGTGTCATCATGCGGGCCGTGTGCCCCGAACCGGCCGCTTCACGCGTTCCCGGCCGGCCCCGGGCGGAGCAGGGCCCGGTGCGTCAGGCCCGGCGCGTCAGGCCCGGCGCGTCAGGCCCGGCGGGTCAGGCCCGGCGGGTCAGGCCCGGTGCATCGGGCCCATGGGCGTCAGGATCCGGGGTGGCAGGCCCTCCGAGTGTCAGCAACCCGTCCGAGCGTCAGGAACTCCCCGGACCGGACCGGCGGATCGCCCGCCGCCGCGGCACGGCCGGGAGTGGGAGAGGGAACGGCGGGTAGCAGACGGACTCCTCCCCACGACGGCCCCGCCGCACGGTCGGCCGGCGGGGGAGCGGACGGCGCCCGAGGGGCAGAAGGGACAGGTGCGATCCGGCATGCTGGGCCAGTCACACGCGGTCAGCGGGGCACTGATCTTCGCCGCGACGGCGTCGTTCCTGCCGGAGGCCCTGCTCGGCAAGGAGCTGCGCCCCGGCGAGATCCTGGTGGGCACGCTGCTCTGCGCCGGGGCCGCGCTGCTCCCCGACCTCGACCACCACGACGCGACACCCGCGCACCTGCTGGGCCCGTTGTCGAGGGGGCTCTGCCGCCTGGTGGGCAGGCTGAGCGGCGGACACCGCCACGCCACCCACTCGCTGCTGTTCGTGGCACTCGTCAGTGGCGGCACCTGGTGGGGCGTCACCCGTCTCGGCGACGGCTTCACCCTCGGTGTCACCTTCTTCCTCCTCGCCCTCGCGGCGCGTGCCCTGCACCTGCATCCGCCCGGGCACGGGCTGACCGCGTGGGTGACCTCGGTCGGTCTGGCCGGGGTCGGCACGGCGACGGTCGCCGCCTGGTTCGACGGCATCGCCGGCTGGCTGCCCTACACGGTCGGTCTGGGCGCCCTGACCCATCTGCTCGGCGACTGCCTGACCCGGCGGGGCGCGCCGCTGCTGTGGCCGTACCGGCGGCGCTTCGAGGTGGTCCTGATCCGGCGGACCGGCAGCCGTCGGGAGACCCGCTTCTTCGTGCCGCTGATGACCGTCGCCACCTTCGGGGCCCTCTGGTTCACCGCCTTCGCCCCACGCTTCGCCACGAGCTGACCGCCGGCCTCGGTCCGACCGCGTGTCCGGCCTCGGTCCGGAGCCGCTCGGCCGGCCCGGCGCCGCGGGCCCGTGCGGACCGGGCGGCGACGGCCGGGCCTGCGACGGCCGGGCCCGGGGCGGCGGGGGTGATGCCGTCGCGTCCGGGGGCCGGTTCAGCGTGCTGCGGTTCCTGCGGGGTGGGCGCTGTCCTCGAAGTGGTCCGTGGTGGCCGGTTCGGGGGCTCTGGGCGCGGTGCCCTGCCGGGCGGTCTGGCAGGTGCTGCACGTGTGCCAGTGCGGTCGGACCCCCGACCGGTCGGTGTCGGTGAAGCGGTGCGGGGCGAGGGTCATCTCGCCGGTGTCCAGACCGCACAGGGTGAGGGGGCCGCAGACGCCCGACGCGTCCGCTGGGGCGGCGTGCGCGAGGCGCACCGGGTTCTCCGGGTCCGCCGGCGTGTGGTCGGGTCCGAGGATCCGAACGTTGGTGGGCATGTCCAGTTCCAGTACGACGATGATGTCCATCTTCTCAACGTGGCCGTCCGCGCGGTCCGTCGCACCCGCACGGTGGCATCCGGACCAGCCGGACCAGCCGGACCGGTAGGCCGTCGAGGCGAGGCGTCCGTCGCCCGGCACGCCGGAGGCCGTCACGGTCACACCGCGCGCGGTCCGGCGGGCGCGCGGTCCGGCCGATGTGCGGGTCCGGCCGGAGTCCGATCCGGCGGGGCCGTGCCGGGGTGTGTGCAGCGGTCGCCCCGGTGGCGCCCGGTCAGGAACGCAGCACGGCGGTGGCGGTGTCGGGGTGGATGGTGAAGACCCGGTCCAGGCCGACGATGCCGAGGATGCGGGCGGTGTTGGAGGGTACGGAGGCCAGCGCGATGCGGGCGCCGTGGCCCACGGCGACGTTGCGGGCGGCCAGCAGGACGGTGATGCCGCTGGAGTCGCAGAAGTCCAGCCGGGCCAGGTCGAGGACCAGCAACTGTCCGCCGGCGAGGGGGAGGGTGTCGACGGCCTCGCGGAGGCCGGGGGCGGTGTGGTGGTCGAGGTCACCGGCGATCTCCAGTACGGGACCGGTCGCGGCGTCTCGGGTGGTGATCGTCAGCGGGTTCATCCGTGCTCTTCACTCGTAGCAGGGGCCGGGGAGGGGATGCCGAGGGCGAGTAGGGCGGTGTCGTCGTCCAGGCCGTCGCCGAAGCCGGCGAGCAGCCCGGTGAGGGCGGTGACCAGGGCCTGAGGCCCGGCCGGGGTACGGGTGGCCGCGAAGGCGAGCAGGGCCTCCTCGCCGTACAGCTCGCGGTTCGGGCCGATCCGGGCCTCGGTCAGGCCGTCGGTGTAGAGCAGCAGTGTGTCCCCGCGGGAGAGGACGGTGCGGGTGGGCGTGAACTGGGCGTCGGGCAGCACGCCGATGAGCATGCCGCCGGGAGTGGGAAGGAACTCGGCGGTGCCGTCCGCACGCTGGACCAGCGCCGAGGGGTGGCCGCCGGAGGCCAGCTGCACCGTGCAGGTGTCGCCCCGGGGGTGCAGGACACCGAAGACGGCGGTGCAGTAGCGGGTGTCGCCGCCGCTGGTGTACCGCTCGTTCAGCACGGTGTTGAGCGTGTGGAGCACCGTGACCGGGTCGGGGTCGTGCAGGGCGGCGGCGCGCAGGGTGTGGCGGGTCAGCGAGGTCACGGCGGCGGCCTGGGGGCCCTTGCCGCAGACGTCGCCCAGGAAGAACGCCCACCGGGCGCCGTCCAGGGGGAACAGGTCGTAGAAGTCTCCGCCCAGCAGGTCGGGCGAGGCGGTGTGGTAATGCGAGGCGGCCTCCAGCCCCGGCACGACGGGCAGGGCGGAGGGCAGCAGGCTCTGCTGCAGCACGGCCAGCGCCTCCTGGAGGCGCTCGCGGTCCGCCTCCGCCTGCCGGCGGGCCTCCTCGGCCGCCCGTCGGCCGCGCAGCAGCTCGGCTTCGTAGGCCCGGCGGTCGCGGGCGTCGAAGACGCTGGTGCGGATGAGCATCGGCTCGCCACCGGCGCCGGTCTTCACCCGGGAGGTGACCAGGACCGGCAGCCGCGTGCCGCCTGCCGCCTTGAGCTCCAGGGCGATCCCGCTGATCTCGCCGTTCAGGTGCAGCAGCGGCGCGAAGTGCGTCTCGTGGTAGAGCCTGCCGCCGACGGTGAGGAGGTCGGCGAACCGCATCCGGCCCACCACCTGGTCGCGGCCGAGGCCCAGCCAGTCCAGCAGGGTGGTGTTGATCTTCGCCACGGTGCCGTCCATCAGGGTGGACAGGTAGCCGCAGGGCGCCTGCTCGTACAGTTCCTCGGCGCTGTCCTCCAGGAGGGCGGTGAACGTCGCGTCGGGGGCGTCCAGGCCCTCCTCCCGTCTCGGGCCGCCGGGGCTCCGGTCACCGGCGCGAGCCGTCATCGGGCGGCTCCGACGAAGCCGAGGATCGCCTCGGCCGTGGCCTCCGGCGCGCTGAGCTGCGGGCAGTGGCCGGTGGCGTCCAGGGTCACCAGCCGGCTGCCGGGGATCGCGGCGTGGACGTAGGCGCCCACCTCACGGGGGGCGATCACGTCCTGGGCGCACTCCAGCACCAGCGTCGGCACCGTCACCGACTTCAGGTCGTCACGGCTGTCGGACAGGAACGTGGTCCGGGCGAAGACCCGCGCCATGTCCGGATCGGTCGCGCAGAACGACGTGGTCAGCTCCTCGCCGAGCTCCGGCCGGTCCGGGTTGCCCATGATCACCGGGGCCATCGCCGCGGACCAGCCCAGGTAGTTGGACTCCAGCGACTCCAGCAGCTCGTCGATGTCCCCGGCGTCGAACCCGCCCCGGTAGCCGTCCTCGTCTATGTAGCGGGGGGAGGGCGCCACCATCACCAGCCGGGAGAACCGCTCCGGGGCGGCGGCCGCCGCGAGCACCCCCACCATGGCGCTGACCGAGTGCCCCACGAACGTCACGTCCCGCAGGTCCAGCTCCTCGACGACCTCGACCACGTCCCGGGCGTAACCGTCCAGCGAGCTGTAGCGGTCCTCGGTCCACGCGGACGCGTCCGACCGGCCGGACCCGACGTAGTCGAACAGGACCACGCGGTAGTCGCCCGCCAGGGCCGGAATGACCAGGCGCCACATGTTCTGGTCGCACCCGAACCCGTGCGCGAGGACGACCACCGGCCCGTCGGCACGCCCGGTCACCCTGATGTTGTTCCTGCGTGCGACATCCATGCCCACCAGTCTCCCACCCGCCCGTCCGGCGCCTTCTCGGGGCCTCGGGTGCCGGGGGGCGGGTGCAGGGTGCCGGGCCCGGACATCGGGCAGTGGCCCGGCTGCGGGCACCCCGCCGCCCCGGTTCGTCGACCGCGGCTCCGATCCGCGGGTGTGCACGGGAGGCGGGGCGAGTGCGCCGGTGGGAGCGGAATCGGCGGGAACGCCTCCCGGTGCTGTGACCGGACGGGTACACCGGGTTGCACCGGCGGACCGTCGGCCGACGGAATGTCGTGGGACGTCCAGGTCGGGAGTGGCCAGGAACAGCGAGCGGTCGGCTCGGGGACTCAAGGGCAGTACGCCGACGGACGATGCACAAGATGATCGTCACCTACGGGGCTGTCCCGGCCCCGGGGCGGTCGGTTTCGTGAATGGAGCCATCCATGCGATTGTCCGCGCGCTGCGCGTCCGCCGCACTCGTTCTGCTCGTTCCGTTGTGTGCCGCGCAGGGCACCGCAGTCGGCGAAACCTCCGGGAGGGCGTATGCGGCCCCGCTGCAGAAGGCGGCCCGGGCCGTCCCGGGCCAGTACATCGTCACCGTACACAAGGGCCTGGACCCGGCCGCGACGGCCGCCGAGGTCCGCGGCGTCGAGCCGCTGCACACCTACCGCCACGCCCTGAACGGCTTCTCCGCCCGCCTCGACCCGGCCCAGCTGGCGCAGGTACGGGCTTTGCCCGGTGTCGAGGCCGTCGAGGAGAACGCCTTCGTGAGCACCCCGGCAGGCGCCACCGCGCCTGCCCCGAAGACCCGGGGAGCCGCCTCCAGCTGGGGCCTTGACCGCATCGACCAGCAGGACTGGGACAAGGAGGCGGCCACCGGTGACGGTCAGTTCACCGTTGAGGGTGACGGAGCCGGTGTCACCGCCTACCTGATCGGCACCGGCATCGAGTTCGGCCACGACGAGTTCGAGGGCCGCGCCGTCCTCGGCACCGACGCCGTCGGTGACGGGCAGAACGGCGCCGACTGTCAGGGCGTCGGCACCCACGTCGCCGGCATCGTCGGCGGCAAGACCTACGGCGTCGCCCGCAAGGTCAACCTGGTCGGCGTCCGCGTCGTGGGCTGTGACGGCCAGGGCACCAACGAGCAGCTCATCGCCGGCCTCGACTGGGTGGCGGCCAACGCCAGGAAGCCCGCCGTCGCCAACATCTCCGTCGGCGGGGACGCGAACGAAGCGATCAACAAGGCCGCCGACGCGCTCTCCAACGCGGGCATCCTGCCCGTCGTCTCCGGCGGCAACGGTGCCCGGGACGCCTGCCTCTCCTCCCCCTCCTCCGCCCAACGGGTCATCACCGTCGGCGCGACCAACAAGTACGACGAGGAGACCGACTTCAGCAACTACGGCACGTGCGTCTCGCTGTACGCGCCCGGCGAGGACATCACCTCCGCCAAGCTCGGCGGCGGCAGCGTCGTCCGGGGCGGCACCGCCATGGCCGCCCCGCACGTCACCGGCACCGTGGCCCTCTACCTCGCCGGACACACCGGCGCGACCCCCGAAGACCTCGCCCTGTGGCTCTCCACCGAAACCACCAAGGGCGCCCTGACCGTCAGCAAGAGCAGCCCCAACGAACTGCTGTACACCGCCGGCCTCTGATCGGCCCGGACGCGCTCCGGACGCCCCGCCGACCTCAGGGCCGGCGGGGCGTCCGCGTCGCGGGCCAAGCCCCGGCGGGCCCGACGGCTCGTGATCGCGAGTATCGCCGGGAACTCCGTCGGTGGCCTCCCCCGATCGGGGGAGTGATCTTTCCCGCCTTCCCGCGATGCGGAGGGAGGCCCCCGGAAACCAGGATCGTGCCCACACCGAACGATCTCCAGGAGTTGACCGATGCGTACGCAGATCCGGCAGGCCCCCAGTTCTCCGACCGGGCAGCGGGGCGGCAAGCGGCGACGGGCCGTGTCGGCCGTGGCCGCGGCAGCCTTCGGCGCCATGACGGCGGGCGTCCTCGCCCCGCCCGCCGCCCTCGCCGCCGACCCCGCCACCGCCTCCGCCCGCGCGAGGCCGGACGCCGTCCAGCAGGTCCTGAACACGCTGGTGCGTGACGACGGGCTGCCCGCCGCGCTGGCGAGCGTCAAGGGAAGGGACGGCCGTACCCGTACCTACACCGCCGGGACCGGCGACCTGGCCACCGGCTCGAAGGTGCCCAGGGACGGCCAGGTCCGGATCGGCAGCAACACCAAGACGTTCACGGCGGTCGTGGTCCTGCAACTGGTCGCCGAGGGGAAGCTCGGCCTGGACGACTTCGTGGACACCCACCTGCCCGGCCTCGTCCGGGGCGAGGGGATCGACGGGAGCACCATCACCGTCCGCCACCTCCTCCAGCACACCAGCGGACTCCCCGAGTACGGCAACCACCTCGACGACGACGAGATCAGGTACCGGTACGTCGAGCCCCGCGACCTGATCGACATCGCGCTCCGCTACCCGGCCGACGCGGCCCCCGGGAAGGTGTGGGGGTACAGCAACACGAACTACGTCCTGGCCGGCCTGATCGTCCAGAAGGTCACCGGCCGGCCCCTCGCCGAGGAGATCGACCGGCGCATCGTCAAGCCCGTCGGCCTGCGCCACACCTACTTCCCCGCCCCCGGGGACATGACCATCCGCGAGCCGCACCCCAAGGGCTACCACCGCAACCCGACCGACGGTCCGTTGCGCGAGTACACGGAGATGGACCCGTCATGGGGCTGGGCGGCGGGCCAGTTGATCTCCACCAACTCCGACCTCAACCGCTTCTTCGGCGCGCTCCTCGGCGGAGAACTCCTCCCGGACGCCCAGCTCGCCGAGATGCGCACCACCGTCCCCGTCGGCGGGCCCTCCGACCTGCGCTACGGGCTCGGGCTCACCAGCAGGGCCCTGTCCTGCGGCGGCGTCTACTGGGGCCACGGCGGCGACATCGCGGGCTACGAGACCCGGGGCGGCGTCACCGACGACGGCCGCGCCGCCAACGTCGCGGTGACCGGCGTCCCGTGGACCGACGCGGGCACGAAGCACGTGCTGGAGGCCGTGGACAAGGCCCTGTGCGGCTGACACCCGCCGACCTCCCGGGCCGGACGTGCCGTGCCGCGCCGTGCCGTGCCCGAGCAACCCCGACCGACGAACCGACGATCCCCCAGGAGTTGACCCATGCAGGAACAGACACGCCGAGGACTCCGGCGGCGACACGCCCTGTCGGCCGCCGCCGCGCTGGCCGTCGGCCTCACCGTACCGGGTGTCCTGACGGCGCCCCAGGCCGCCGCCACCGGGCCGGACACCGTCCGACGGAGCCTGAACGCACTGGTGCGTGACGACGGGATGCCCGCCGCGCTGGCGAGCGTCCGGGACCGTCACGGCCGCACCCGCACCTACACCGCGGGGACCGCCGACCTGGCCACCGGCTCGAACGTGCCCGTCGACGGCCAGGTCCGGGTCGGCAGCAACACCAAGTCCTTCGTCGCGGTCGTGGTCCTGCAGCTGGTCGCCGAGGGGAGGATCGGTCTGGACGACTTCGTGGACGCCCATCTGCCCGGCCTCGTCCGGGGGGAGGGGATCGACGGGCGCGACATCACCGTCCGCCAGCTCCTCCAGCAGACCAGCGGGCTCCCCGACTACAGCAGCGACCTCGGGGACGACGCCCGGTACTACGACCCGAACGAACTGCTCGCCTTCGCCCTCCGGCACCCCGCCGACTTCGCCCCCGGCAAGAAGTGGAAGTACAGCAACACCAACTACGTGCTCGCCGGCCTGCTCGTCCAGGAGGTCACCGGCCGCCCGCTCGCCGAGGAGATCGACCGGCGCGTCGTCCGATCCGTAGGGCTGCGCCACACCTACTTCCCCGCCCCCCGCGACGCGGGCATCCGGGAACCCCACCCCCACGGCTACTACCGGGAATCGGCGGACGCGCCGCTGCGCGACGTCACCGAGATCGACCCGTCCTGGGGGTGGGCCGCCGGGCAGATGGTCTCCACCGGCTCCGACCTCAACCGGTTCTTCGGCGCGCTCCTGGCCGGTCGCCTCCTGCCGCCGGCCCTGCTCGCGCAGATGCGGACCACCGTCCCCGCCGAGGAGACCTTCGGCCCCGGCGCCCGCTACGGACTGGGGCTCGTCAGCAGGCCGCTGCCGTGCGGCGGCCTCTCCTGGGGGCACGGCGGCAGCTTCCCCGGGTACGAGACCCGGAGCGGGGTCACCGACGACGGCCGCGCCGCCACCGTCGCGGTCACCGTGCAGCTCACCGACGCGGCGAGCCGCAGGAAGCTCGAACGCGCCGTGGACACGGCCCTGTGCCGCTGAGCCCCGCCGAGGGGCGTTCCGCGCGGTAGGACGACCGGTGGGCCCGACCCGACGTCGGCCCCACCGGCCCCGTGTCCGCGCACCGGCGCCGCACCGTCGGGCGGAGGGGGTGCGGCGCCGTCCGCAACCGCGGGACGCTACCCTCCGGGACATGGCTCAGCCCCCTCACCCCCGGATCGTCACGCGGCTCGTCGACGGGCACGTCTGCGCCTACGACCTGGCCGCCGGTGCCGCGGACGTGCTGTCACCCGCCGTGAGCTTCCGGCCCGTTCCCGGGGACGAGGTCGTCGACCGGGCCGTCGCCGCCGACCTTCGGCGCGCCTACTACACGACCCTCGACGCGGTCGTCTGCGTGACGTCGGACGGGGACGAGGTCTGGCGGTCGGTGTTCGGGCCGCCGTCGGACCGGCGGTTCGGGCACTGGCCCGGCTGCGCCCTGTCGGCGGACGGACGGACGGTGTGGGTCTACCGGCCCGACGTCATGGCCGGCCGCGACCGCCCCGACCAGTGGGTCGTGCTGGACGCCGGGACGGGCGCACTCGTCGCCCGGGCGGACCTGTCGACCGTCGGGCAGGGCGGCCGTCAGCTGTCGCACCGGACGAGCGGTCAGGTCCTCCTGAACGTGGGGGAGGGGCAGGACGGTTCGGTCGTCTACCGCGGGTCGCTGACCGAGGGCCGGATGGACCTCGTCCGCTACCCGTGGGACGACCGGTGCCTGATCGACCTGTCGCCCGACGGACGCCGGTTCCTGACCGTTCACCACGATCAGACCGACCTCGCCGTCCACGCCTACCCCGACGGCGAGGTGGCGTTCACCCTCACCGTCGACGCCTTCGGGCACGACCCGGACGGCACCTACCTGGAATGGAGCGGCGGCTACCTGGACCAGGACACCGTCGTCGTGACCCTCGTCGGCGAGACCGAGGACGAGGACGAGACCGAGGGGGAGGAGGTCGGGGAGGAGTGGCGCCGTCACTACCGCGTCGACGCCTGCTCCGGCCGGGTCCGGGGGGAGTTCGACGCAATGGTGGCGGGGGACTCCGACGACTTCCGGCCCCTCGGCGACGGATCCTGGCTCACCACGGATCCGTCCGGTCACCCCGTCCGCCGCACGGAACCGCCGGGCGCGGCCCGGGAGCCGCTCCGCTGACGGCCGTCCGGATCCGCAGGCCGTCCGGATCCGCAGGGGACCGGTTTGGACGGCCTCGACGGGGCACCGTGTGAACTCCCGTCCGCCGAAGGCTGTTTCGGGCGGTGGTCAGCCGGACTCGCGGACCACCAGCCGGTGGGCGATGCGCTTCCGGGCCTGCGGCAGCGGCGTGCTCACGGCCGCTGCGGACATCTGCACGACCTCGTCGAACGCCGGCTGTGCGAACGCCGCGAAGTCCAGCCGGAGCGTCGTGAGTTCGGGCTCGACGAAGACGCCGATCCTCAGGCCGTGGATGCCGATCACGGCGCACGAGTCCGGCACGGCGGGCCCGCGGACCCTCAGCTCCTTCAGCACACCACCGGGACCCGCTCGGGCGTGGTCCGCTTCTCCCTGTACACCCGAAGCGGAGGTGCCGCGCCGCGCGAGCGTGTCCGAGCCGGCCACGGTGGCGACCGACCGGCCGTGGGCCCGGTGCGGACGGCACCGCCCGGCGCCGTCCGCACCGGGTTCGTGGTCGCTCGAAAGGGTGAGAGCCGCCGCTTCCCGCCCCGATCCCCGGTGCGTGGCCTCGACACTGGGCACGTCGGGCCGCTGGGCCCACGGCAGACGGAGAGTGCCATGGCGAACGGAAGTGTCCTGCTGGCGTTGCGCGAGGACCCGCTGGGCCGGGGAGTCGGCGGCGACCAACTACGGCGCATCGGCAAGGAGCTGGAGAGCCGCGGGCTGGAGGTGCGGTGGGCGCGGACGGTCGAAGGGGCCGTCTCCGTCCTGAGCACCGAGGCGGGTCTGGCCGCGGCGGTCGTGGCCTGGGACCTCCCCTCCGAGGACGGCGCGGCGGCCGACGGGGAGGGCGCGGTCGTCCTGCGGCACGTCTCGCGCCGGTTCAAGGACCTGCCGGTCTTCGTCGTGATGTCCGAGACGGCCGACCTCGGGCTGGACCGGCTGCCCCTGTGGGTGGCCGAGATCGCCGTCGGCTACATCTGGCCCCTGGAGGACACCCCCTCCTTCATCGCCGGCCGGGTCCTCAGCGCGGCGCGTGCCTACGCCGACGCCGTCCTGCCGCCGTTCTTCAAGGCGCTCCGCCGGTTCGACGACGCCCACGAGTACTCATGGCACACCCCCGCGCACTCCGGTGGCGTCGCCTTCCTGAAGTCGCCCGTCGGACGGGCGTTCTTCGACTACTACGGCGAGCGCCTCTTCCGTACGGACCTGTCGATCTCGGTGGAGGAGCTGGGATCCCTCTTCGAGCACAGCGGTCCCATCGGGGACGCCGAGCGCAACGCCGCCCGCGTCTTCGGCGCGGACCGGACGTACTTCGTGCTGCACGGGAACTCCACCGCCGACCGCATGGTCGGTCACTACTGCGTCGCCGACGGCGAGATCGCCCTGGTGGACCGGAACTGCCACAAGTCGGTCCTGCACGGGCTGGTGATCTCCGGCGCCCGCCCCGTCTACCTCGTCCCGACCCGCAACGGCTACGGCCTGGCCGGGCCCCTTCCCGCCACCGAGACCCGTCCCGAGGCGGTGCACGCCCGGATCGCCGCCCATCCGCTGACACCGGGGGCGGTGTCCCCCGGGGCCCAGTACGCGGTGATCACCAACTCGACCTACGACGGCCTCTGCTACGACACCGTGCAGACCGCGCGTGCGCTGGCCCCCAGCACCCCCCGGCTCCACTTCGACGAAGCCTGGTTCGCCTATGCGCGCTTCCACCCCCTCTACGCCGGCCGCTACGGCATGGCCGTGGGCCCGGACACGTTCGAGGGCGACGAGCGGCCGACGGTCTTCTCCACCCAGTCGACCCACAAGCTGCTGGCCGCCCTGTCGCAGACGGCCATGGTGCACGTGAGGTCCTCCCCCCGGGCACCGGTCGAGCACCACCGGTTCAACGAGGCGTTCATGATGCACGGCACCACCTCCGCCCTGTACCCGGCGATCGCCTCGCTCGACGTGGCCACGGCGATGATGGACGGACCCCAGGGGGAGTGGCTCGTCAACGAGGCGATCACCGAAGCCGTCCGGTTCCGGCAGGCCGTCGTCCGCACCGGACGCCGGATCGCGGCCGCCGGCGACAGGCCGCCGTGGTTCTTCGGCGTCTGGCAGCCCGACACCGTGACCGACCCGGCCACCGGGACCACCGTCCCCTTCGCCGACGCCTCCCCGGCGCTCCTGGCCACGGACCCCCGCTGCTGGGAGCTGGAGCCCGGCGCGGCGTGGCACGGCTTCCCCGGACTGAGCCGGGGACAGTGCCTGCTGGACCCGGTCAAGGTGACGCTGACCTGCCCCGGCGTCGACGCGACGGGCCGGACGGCCCCCTGGGGCGTCCCCGCCCGGATCCTCACCGCCTACCTCGCGGGCCGTGGCATCGTCGTGGAGAAGACCGACACCTACACCGCGCTCGTCCTGTTCTCCATGGGCATCACCAAGGGGAAGTGGGGCACCCTGATGGACGCCCTCATGGACTTCAAGGCCCTCCACGACGCCGACACCCCGCTGCGCCAGGTGCTGCCGCACCTGGTCGAGCGCCACCCGCAGCGCTACGGCCGGACGACCCTGCGCGAGCTCTGCCAGGAGATGCACGAACACCTCACCCGCGCGGAACTGATCGACGCCCTGGACACCGCGTTCCGGGAGCTGCCCGAGCCGGTCGTCCCGCCCCAGCACTGCTACCGGCAGCTGATCCGGGGCGGCACCGAGCGCCTCCGTCTCGCGGAGGCCGCCGGCAGGGTGGCCGCCGCCATGGTCACCGTGACCCCGCCCGGGATCCCCGTCCTGATGCCCGGGGAGGCACTCGGGACCCCCGACGGCCCGGTCCTGCGTTACCTCGGCGCGCTGGAGGCCTTCGACCGCTCCTTCCCGGGCTTCCACAGCGAGGCGCACGGCGTGTCCGTCGACCCCGGCACCGGCGACTACCTCATCGAATGCGTGCGGGAGGACGTCCGGGCGACGTGGTGACCGAGGGGCCGTGCGCGGGGCGAGCTCGGGGCGGGCCCCTCCCGCCTCGGCGTCGTCGGGCACACATCGGTCCGGCACGCGCCCAGGGCGCTCCGAGGACACCGGGCAGTCCGGTGCGAACGGTCCTCCGAGGTGGTGCACGGTGGCCTGGAGGAGCCCGCGGTCCCACCGGGTGGTGGGCGAATCGGGTGACGCCTGACATGGCCTCACTCCTCGGGGGCAGAAGGGACAGCATCTGTTCCGGCCAAACGCTCGGAGGTGCACATGTCCACCACCATGGTGTTGCTGGTGGCGCCGCTCGTCCTCGCTGCCGTACTGGCGGCCACCGGCCCGCGCACGGCGTCCCGGCACCGCGGCCCCCGCGCCGTCGTCGGTCGTGGTGACGACGCGTACCGGCCCCGGCACGCCCGGCCCTCGCCCTGACGCCCTGCCCTGACTCTCCGCCCTGGCTCCTCGTCGGGGTCCGCTGCGCGAGTCACACCGTTCCACCGGGCCGCCCCGGCATCGCCGGGGCGGCCCGGTGCGTCGTACCCCGGCGGTCGTACCCCGGCCGTCGTGGTACGTCGCGCAGCGGCGGGGCGGGCCCCCGCCGTACCCGTCCCGGGTCAGCGCCCGCGCCGCCGCAGGTCCGGGGCCAGGGGGAGCTGATCACCGGTGGCACCGGTTTCGAGGCGCGCGTAGTCCGGGTGGTCCAGCCGGTGGTGGACGTAGATCTGGTCGGCCCACGGCGGGTCGAACGGCGTGAACGCGCGCAGGCCCAGGACGCGGCCGACCACCCGGTCGGACCGCTCGGCGTTGAAGTCGGCGACCGCGGCGGCTTCGCCGATCTGCTCGACGGTCCCCGGAAGGTCGTCGAGGTAGCAGGTGACCCGCGGCAGCAGGTGCCCGTGCGCGGAGCCGCGGAACAGGTCGAGGGCGGTCGCCGTCGAGGAGTAGTAGTCCAGGTCGAGGGAGACGAAGCCCACCGGATGATCGCGCAGCACGTCCGCGTGGGTGTCGAGGTAGTCGGGCAGCGTCCGGGCGAGGTCGCCGATCACCAGCTCGGACGAGCCCAGGCGGGCCCGCAGCCGGTCGTGGTCCATGGTGTAGAAGCCGGGACCGAACAGGTAGGGCATGTCCCGGGGGTCCTTGGCGGGGGGCATGCCCGAGCCGCCGTCGAAGCCGACCACCCGCACCGCCACACCGGTGGCGGCGGCGTAGTACCGGGCGTGCTCGGCGAGCGCCAGCAGCCCGTTGCCCCCGGCCACCCCGAACTCGACGACGGTGACACCCGGGTGCCCCAGCCGCGCGGCCGACTCGGTGGCCCGACGCACCCCGTACGCGTAGTGGGGCCGCTCGACCAGCCCGAACCGGTACGCCGGCGCCGAACCGACTCCGGGCAGCCGCCGCAGCAGCCGGTTGCGCACCGCGTTCCGGGTGCCGGACTTCGACCAGTCCCACAGCACGTCGGCCAGCCCACCGGCAGGCCGCCGTCCGAACGGGTGACCCTTCTGGGCGGTCGTCCCCACATTCCTGCGCACCATGGCACTCCCCACACGACGAAGCGGTCGGGGGCAGCCTTCCCGTCCACCCCGCCCGCCCAACCGGTTCGCCGCAGGGCGCGGCCGAGAAGTCGTGGGGGACGGTCGCGGTCGTCCGTCCTCCGGAAGGTCCGGAACGGGTCGCCGGATCCTCGGCGGGCCGTGCGGCACCGGCGCGGGTAGCGTGCTGCGAGGGGGAGCGGCGCAAGGAGGGTCATGCCTGACGCCATCGTCATCGGCGCCGGCCCCAACGGGCTGGTGGCCGCCAACATCCTCGCCGACGCCGGCTGGCAGGTCGACGTCCTGGAGGGCCGGTCCGAGCCCGGTGGCGCCGTCCGCAGCGACCGGGGTGTCCACCCCGACTACGTCCACGACGTGTTCAGCTCCTTCCACCCCCTCGCCGTCGCCTCGCCCGCCATCGGCGCGCTGGACCTGGGCGCGTTCGGCCTGCGCTGGAGCCACGCGCCCACCGTGCTGGCCCACCCCCTGCTCGACGGGCGCGCCGCCACGCTGCACCGGGGCGTCACGGCGACCTGCGCCGGCCTGGAGGGCGCGTTCGGCGGGGCGGACGCCGAGGCGTGGCAGCGGCTCTCACGGCTCTGGGACGACCTGGACCCGTATCTCCTGCGCACGCTGTTCACACCGTTCCCCCCGGTCAGGGCGGGTGCGGCGATGGCCGCCCGGCTGCGGGCCGCGGGCGGACTGCGGGCCCTGCGGTTCCTGACCCTTCCGGTGCGCCGTCTGGCACAGGAGGAGTTCACCGGGCCCGGCGCCGGCCTGCTGCTCGCCGGGTGCGCCCTGCACGCCGACCTGCTGCCGGAGGGAGTCGGCAGTGGGGCGTTCGGCTGGCTGATGGCGATGCTCGGCCAGCAGGTCGGGTGGCCCGTCCCGGTCGGCGGCGCCGCCGCGCTGACGGACGCGCTGGTGCGGCGGCTGGAGTCCTCGGGCGGAAGGCTGCACTGCGACGCCCCGGTGGTCGAGGTGGTCGTACGCGGCGGGCGCGCGCTGGGGGTGCGGACCGCCGACGGCCAGGCGTACCGGGCCCGCCGCGCGGTCCTCGCGGACGTCGCGGCCCCCGCCCTGTACGGCGGCCTGGTCGGGTGGGAGCACCTGCCGTCCTCGATGCGCGCGGACCTCCGCCGCTTCCAGTGGGACCTCTCCACCGTGAAGGTCGACTGGGCCCTGAACGGCGCCGTGCCGTGGACGGCGCCCGCGACGGCCGGCGCCGGGACGGTGCACCTGGGGGCCGATCTGGACGAGCTGAGCGACTACGCGCTGCAGCTGGGCACGGACCGCCTGCCGCGTCGCCCGTTCGTGCTGTTCGGGCAGATGACGACGGCCGATCCCGTCCGCTCCCCGGCCGGCACCGAGTCCGCCTGGGCCTACACCCACGTCCCCCGGGCGATCAAGGACGACCTGGGGCCCGACGGCATCACGGGCAGCTGGGACCCGCGGGAGGCGGAGGCGATGGCGGCCCGCATCGAGGACCAGGTGGAGCGCTTCGCCCCGGGGTTCAAGGAGCGGATCG
The DNA here is from genome assembly GCF_042726075.1 of Kitasatospora sp. NPDC127035. Lineage (NCBI taxonomy): Bacteria > Bacillati > Actinomycetota > Actinomycetes > Kitasatosporales > Streptomycetaceae > Kitasatospora > Kitasatospora sp. NPDC127035. Next base: position 30,918 of record NZ_JBHXDN010000073.1, read on the forward strand.
TCGCCCGGCGGATCCTCACCCCGACGCTGCTGCAGGAGCTGAACCCCAACCTGGTCGGCGGCGCGATCAACGGCGGCACCGCCGCGCCGCACCAGCAGCTCGTCTTCCGCCCCGTCCCGGGCACCGGGCGTCCGGAGACGCCCGTCGCCGGGCTCTACCTGGCGTCCTCGTCCGCGCATCCCGGGGGCGGGGTCCACGGCGCCTGCGGGGCCAACGCCGCCCGCGCGGCCCTGCGCGCGCACCGGCTCCTGGCCGGCCGCGTGCTCGCCCCGGGCCTCGCCGCGGCGCAGCGACTGCTGTCGGGCCCGCGCGAGCACCCCCACGACCACGACTGACGACCGCCGGAGCGCGCGGACCGGGCGGACCGGGCCCGACGACGCGCCGAACGGACAACCCGACAGCCGGGCGATACGGCAACCCGACAGCCCGGCGATACGGCAACACGGCAACACGGCAAGCACCGAGGAGGAGTCGCATGGCACGGCGCCAGCAGTTCATCGCATGCCCGCCCGAAGCAGTCTGGGGCGTCCTGGCCGACGGCCACAGCTACGCCGAGTGGGTGGTCGGGACGCAGGACATCGAGCACGTCGACCCCGGCTGGCCGGCGGTGGGCGCGGCCCTGCGCTACCGGGCCGGTCTCGGCCCGCTCACCATCGACGACAGCTGCACGGTCCGGATCTGCGAGCCCGGCACCCGCCTGGAGCTGGAGGCGAAGGCCGCACCGTTCGGCACCGCCCGCATCGCGTTCACCCTCATCCCCTGGGGTGCCAACACGCTGGTCCTCCTCGACGAGCACCCCCTGACCGGCCCCGGCTCGCGCTTCGAGGGACCACCGAGCGAATTCGTGCTGCACCTGCGCAACCGCAGGCTGCTCGGCAACCTCGCCCGGGTGGCGGTCGAGGAACACCGGCAGGCCACCGGAACCGGTGCCGGCCGGCCCGGCGGGTGACCGCGTTCCGCAGGTCGGGCTCACACCGAGGGGATTGACCGCGGCCGGTGCGGACAGACGCCCGTCATGGCACCTCGGTTCAGACACGCACACGGGCCCGACGGCCGGGAGAACGACGCCGGGCCGGGCCCGAGCCGACGGGTCACGGAAGCGGCCCCGGACTCGCCCGGCGACCTCTCCCGGCGCTCGTGGTGGGCCGCACTGCGCCGCACCGGCAAGGAGTTCCTGGAGGACGAGCTGCCCGACCGCGCTGCGGCCCTCACGTACTACGGCGTCCTGGCGATCTTCCCGGCCCTTCTCGTCCTCGTCTCGGTGCTCGGCGTCATCGGGCAGTCCGCGACCGGTGCCGTGCTGGACAACCTGCAGAACCTGGCACCCGGCGCCGCCCGCGACATCCTGCGCGACGCCGTCGACCAGCTCCGGAACTCCGGCGGCGGCGTCAGCTCGGTCCTGCTGGTCGTGGGCCTGGCGGGCGCCCTGTGGTCGGCGTCCGGCTACGTGGCCGCCTTCATCCGCTCCTCGAACGCCGTCTACGACATCCGTGAGGGCCGCCCGGTGTGGAAGACCACACCGCTGCGCCTGGGCCTGACGCTCCTGCTGATGGTGCTGCTGGCGGCGAGCGCGGTGATCGTCGTGTTCACCGGCCCGCTCGCGGACCGGGTGGGCCGCGCACTCGGCCTGGGCGGTACCGCGCTGACGGTGTGGTCGGTCGCCAAGTGGCCGGTCCTGCTGGTCCTCGTCGTGCTGATGATCGCGGTGCTGTACTGGGCCGCGCCCAACGTGCGGGACCGGGGCTTCCGATGGGTGTCCCCGGGCAGCGTGCTCGCGGTCGTCCTCTGGATGGCGGCCTCCGCCGGGTTCGCCCTGTACGTCGCGAACTTCTCCTCCTACAACAAGACCTACGGCACGCTGGCCGGTGTGATCGTCTTCCTGGTCTGGCTGTGGATCTCCAACCTCGCCATCCTCCTCGGCCTGGAGTTCGACGCCGAGCTCTCCCGGGAACGCGCCATCGAGGGCGGCCTGCCCGAGAAGGAGGAGCCGTACGTGCGGCCCCGCGACACCCGCACCTGGCCCGACGACGAGAAGACCTAGCCGGCCGGGCCGCCGCCGCGGCCCGGCCCGGAGAAGGCCCGGAGAGCCCGGAGAAGGGTCGGAGAGGGGTCAGAGCACGGTCACCCGGGCCCGGGCCCAGGAGGTGTGGTCGAAGGCCATGTTGCCGTTGGCGTCCTCGACGACCAGCCGCAGCAGACGCACGCCCCGGACGTCGACGTCGACCTCGACCGGGCCGGAGGCGCCCGTGAGCTTCCCGGTGGTGAAGAGCACCCTGCCGTCGCCGTGGACCGACGCCTTCGTCGCACCGAGCGCGGACTGCCGGGTGGAGAAGTCGTCGATGCCGACGAGCGCCGTGAACCGGTTCCCCCGGGCGCCGAGGTGGTAGACGATCTCGGACGGCGCGTGGACGCCCAGGCCCTTGGTGTACGTCGTGCCGGCGAAGGTGATCGGCGTGCCGTCGCCGGCCTCCTTGCGGCCGTTGGAGGTGTCGCGTTCGACCGGGCCCCAGCCGTTGGTGGCCGACACCCAGGGGAGGTCGCTGAGGTAGGCGTTCGCGGTCGGCGGGGCCGGGAGGAGAGGTGTCCGTCCGGTCGCGGAGAAGGCCAGCGGACCGCCGGTGGAGCGGGCGCCCGCGGTGACGGCCAGGGACCCGCCCGTGCCCGGAGCGGCGCCGGTCGGCGCGGTGACCTCCCACGTCACGGTCAGGACGGTGCGGTCGCGCTCATCCCACGGCTCGCCCTCACCGGCCACGAGTCCGAGCTCGACATCGTCATCCGGTCCGTCGACGGCCCGCCCCTGGCCCGGCGGATCAGCGTGGCCGTGCTCCGCTCCACCGTCTCCGACTCCGCCGACGCCCTGCGCGAAGCGCTCGCTTCGCAGGCGCGGAAGATCACCGAAGCCTGGAACGAACGCCCCGCCTGACGACGACGCGGTGCCGGGCCCGACTGCCGCGAGATCGCCATACCAGGTATGGACACCCGTAGAGGATCTCGGCATTCCTCTCCGCCGGGACCGCTGCCACGCTGAGGACATGAACCCGCACCCCTCCTCCCTCACCGTCTACCGCGGCCCCGCGGGGGACCACAACGACCGCGCGATGAGCGCCGTCACCCTGCTCGGCCAGGCGTTCACCCGTCGGCTCGGCATCTCCCCGGTCGTCGTCGGCTCCCCGGAGCCGGCGCAGCCGGCCAGCTGGGACCGGGAGCTGCGCCGTGCGTTTCCCACCCTGCAGCGTATGGCTGAGCGCATCGACCAGGTCATGACCGCCGGACAGGCGCCGATCAGCGTCATCACCCGGTGCGCCGTCGCCCTGGCCTCCCAACCGGTCGTGCTCCGTCACCGCCCCGACGCGGTCGTGGTGTGGTTCGACGCCCACGGGGACATCAACGTCCCCGCCGACACCACCACCGGATACCTCGGCGGCCTGGCCCTCGCCGGTCCGCTGGGCTGGTGGGACTCCGGTCTCGGCGGCGGGCTCCCCGAACAGCAGGCCGTCCTGGTCGGCGCCCGCGACCTCGACCCTGCCGAGATCCGGCACGTCACCGCCGGCCGCGTGGCCCTCGTGCCCCCGGGCTGCGGGCTCGACGAGCGCCTCGCGGACGTCCTCCGGGGCCGCCCCGCCTACCTGCACGTCGACTGCGACGTCATGGAGCCGGGGCTTTTCACGACCGACTACACCGTCCCGGGCGGCCTCAGCCTCGACGACCTCCACGCCTGCGCGAAGGTCCTTGCCGTGAGTGCGCCCGTCGGCGCCGAGATCGCCGAGTTCGAGGGGAACGGCTCCGCGACGGCCGACGACCTCGTCGCCGCGATCGAGCCCCTCCTCGCCGAACTCCGCCGCTGAACGGAGGGTTCGTCGGACCGGACGTGCCGGTCGGCGAGCCCGGTCCGTACCCGGAGCGGCTGCGGCGGCGTTCGAGAATCAGCACAGGGCGGTTGGACCGGACCCTCCGTCAGTTCGTGACGTAGGTCCGTTCCACTCTCCTTGGTCGCCGTGACCGCACGACCGTCCGGGACCGTCGCACTGCCGCCGGGAGCGCCCGGACCCCGGCATCAGCCCTGGACGGTGTCGGGAAGCGGGGTTTCGTCGGGCCGGGCAGGTGCCGTGCCGGTCGTGTCGTGGATCGGGCGGCGGGTGCGCTCCGCCCAGGCCGCCACCGGCGGGCCCGCCGCGCCGAGGGCCGCGAAGAACACGCCGAGGAGCAGCCAGCCCGCGTGCCCGAGTCCGAGGACCGCCGTCGTCAGGACCACCGGAGCCAGGGCCTGCCCGGCGTTGAAACCGAGGCCGAAGAAGCCCTGGTACTGCCCTTGGGCGTGGTCGGGGGCGAGGCCGAAACCGAGGGCGAAGCCGCCCGAGGACTCCCACACCTCTCCGAGGCTGTGCACGCAGACGGCGAGGACGGCGAGCGCCGGCGCGATCCAGGTCGGAACGTCCGCGGTCAGGGCCATCAAGGGGCAGCTGACCAGGAAGAGCAGCCCGGCGACGCGGAACGCCCGGCCGCCCTGGCGCGGTGTCTCCACCCGCGAGCCGATCCTGCTCTGGAGCAGCACGCACACCCCGCTGTTGACCGCGTAGACGGCCGCCACGGTCCACCGGGGCGCATCGGTGTGGGCGGAGAGCCAGATCGGCAGGAGCAGGGAGACGGTCTGGTACTGCAGGCCCATGGCGCCGTAGAGCGCGGTGAAGCACACGTACGGCCGGTCGGACAGGACGGCCCAGCGGTGGTGCTCCTTCGGCCGCGGCAGGGGCTGGTAGTCGGGGACGCCGATCAGGGCGATCAGGCCGGCACAGGCGAAGCTGGCGGCGTTGGCGAGGATGAGCGCGGTGTACGCCGAGCGGCTGTTGACCGAGACCGCGAAGGCGGCACCGAGGGTGCCCAGGACCACGCCGAGATTGACGAACGTGCGGAGCTTCGCCCTGAAGGCGGCCGGTCGTTCACCGCCGGCACGGGCGATGAGCGCACCACCTGCGGCGCCGCCCCCCGTGGCCGCCAGCCGGTCCAGGGTGGCGATGAGCGTGAACGTGAGCCAGCTGTGGATGAGGACGAACGAGGCCATCGTCACGGCCTGCATCGCGAGGGCCGCCAGCCAGACCGTGCGCGGCCCGTACCGGTCGGCCAGGTTCCCGGCCGGGATCCCGGCGAGCAGCCCGACCAGCCCGGCGATCGTGAGGCCGAGACCGACCTGCGCGGCGGGCAGGTGCACCACCAGCGTGAAGTAGAGCACCGCGGCGGTGTTGAACAGCCCGTTGCCCACCCGGCTGACGAAGCTTGCCGCGATGAGGGCGCGCTGCGGACCGGTTTGCGCCGGCGCGCCGGATATCTTCACCCCGACACTCTTCATGATCATGTCGAACAGGCTAACAGCGCCCCCGTCGGCCCCCTCCGGACGGTCCGTGAGGCCGCGGCCGTGATCGCCCGCAGCGCGGAGCTGTCGTGTCTGACGGGTCGCCAACGAATCGCCGAGGGGCCGGCGTTCGACGGACGTCGCCCCGCCGGCTTCCCGCGGCCGTCCCGTGGGTCAGACGTAGTCGACGCTGTAGACGACGTCGGCCGAGAACTCGAACCTGTCGCCGAGCGTGACCGGGGCGCTGGCGAGCGTGAGCACGTCGTCGGTGACCAGTTCCTTCCCCTGGCCTGCCGGGAACGGGAGCGACGTCCCCCGGCCGGGGCCGCCGCCGAGGTAGTCGGCGGTGCTCGCCCGGTCGTCGTCGTCCTGGGGGACGCTGCCCGAGTCGTCCTCGGTGCCGTCGACCCAGACGCGGACCGTCGTGGCGGCGTCCGGCGGCGAGATCGTGAGGTCCGGCCCGGCCGGGACTTCGAGCATGTCGCCTGTGGTCATCGGCTTCCACGAGACCGGAGGCGACATCGCCGTCGCGGAGCCGCCGGTGATCCCGAAGGTGAACTCGCCGGATCCGCTGCCGATCTTGTCGCTGTCCTCGTGGCAGTGGAGCCGGGCCAGTCGGGCGCGTACGACGCGCTGTTTGGTCCTGACAACCTCCGGGGGCGTGGCGGGGGCGAGGCCGGTGGTGTTCCAGACGATGTCGTAGTCGCCCGCTTCGTTCCAGGCCAGGATCGTGAACCACAGTTCCTGGTTGGTCCGCAGGGGGATGTGGCCCGGGGTCGCCGCAGAGATCCGGTCCACCACGGAGACCCGGTGCACGATCGCGGGCCGGGGGGAGACGGCGTCGGCGATCACGTCCGGCGCGAGGAAGACCGGGTGGCCGAAGCTCTCGGTCTGGGGCGTGCTGCCCAGGAGCTGGACACGGGCCATGGTCCGGCTCTGGGTGACGAACGCCATCGAGACGAACGTCCCGCCCGGGGTCACCATGACCCGGGGCTTGTCGCCGCATCCGGTCAGGAAGGTGGCGTGACCGCGTCCGATGGAGGGGAAGTCCAGGGCGCCGAGGGTGAGCCGCCTCGGCTGCGGGTTCTCCGCGAGTTCGGCGCTGCCGTGCCCTCGGTTGAACAGGCGCAGCTGGTAGATCCCCCCGAGGGGAACGAGCTGGACGGTCGGGCTGGTGGGGCTCTCGGAGACCGGGCCGGGGCGCAGGGTGAAAGGCGGTAACGGGGCCGTCGCCGGTACCCCGGCCGGGGTGAAGGGGAGCGTCCGTTCCCAGAGCTCCAGTTTGGCCTGCCCGCCGATCGAGTCGCTCGCGTCGAGGTGGAAGACCGCGCCGCCGGCGAGGGCGATGGCCGCCGTGCGGTCCGGAATCAATCTGACCATGGTGTCCTCGCTTGTTCGGTATCGGCGGTTCGGCGGTTCGGCGGTTTGACGGCCCGGGAACGGCGCGGTCCGGTCCGGTCCGGCCCGGATTCAGGCGTAGGTGACGGAGTAGACGACGGTGGTCGAGAAGCTCAGCAGCTCGCCGTCCGTGGTCGGAACGCTGTGGAGCACCAGCGGCTGGTCGGTCACCTGTTCGCGGCCCTCGCCCGCGGGGAAGCTCAGCGGGGTTCCGCGCCCCGCGCCGCCGCCGAGCCGGCCGGCGGTGCTCGCACCGTCGTCGGAGTCCGACGGGAAGCTGCCCGAGTCGTCCTCCGTGGCGTCGACCCAGACGACCACCCTGTCGTCCGTGAACGGTGCGACCAACTGGAGGGCGGTGGCCCAGGCGGGGAGGGGAGTCATGTCGGACCTCAGGGCCATGGGATCCCAGGTGAAGGTCTGTGTCACCGTGCTCGCCCCGCCGGTGAGGCCGAAGGTGAAGTCCGCCTCGCCGAAGCTGTGCCTGTCGCTGTCCTCGTAGCAGTGGACGGCGGTCACCCTGGCCTCGACGATCCGGTTCTTGACCTTGATCTTCTCCGGTGGTGTCACGGGGGCCTCGCCGGTCGTGTTCCAGACGAAGTCGAAGAAGCCCGCCGCGTCCCACACCACGATCAGGAAGAAGAGCTCGGTGCCGGGTCGCAGCCCGACGTGGGACGAGGTGAGCGGCGAGCGCAGGTCGTCGATCAGCGAGAACTCGTGCATCAGCGCGGGCCGGTCGGAGGTCGCGGTGGCGATCACCTCCTGGTTGCCAAAGAAGGGATGCCCGGTCAGCGGCGCCACCTGGGGCGGGCTGTCGGAGATCTGGACCCGGGCCATGACCGGGGCGCTCGTCGCGAAGGCGGCCGTCACGAACGTGCCGCCCGGCGTGAGGAGGGTCTGAGGTCTCTCGATACACGCGGTGAGGAACTTGAGGCGCGTCTTCGGGCCCGCGCAGGGGGTGTCGACCCTGCCGACCAGCAGCTCCGGCGGCGGCTTCTCCGCCAGCGCGGCGCTGCCCCTGCCCTTCTCGAAGAGGCGGGCCTGGTAGAGGCCGCCGACGGGGACGTCCGCGTGCAGGGCGCGCGTGGGGTGGGGCGGGTCCCAGACGGGGCCGAGGACGAACGGGGGAGGCGGCGGCGCCGCCGGGTCGAAGCGGACCGTCCGGTGCCAGATCTCCAACCCGACGGCTGTTCCGGACGGGTTGACCGTGAAGTCGGCCGGGCCTGTCCCGCCCGCGTTGACGGCGATCCCGGTCGGGTCGTTCGGAGTGAACCTGACCATCGCAGGCCTCCTCGCGTCTACTCCCTTCCATCATCACCCCGCATCGGACCGACCGCCGGATCACCGGCCCCGGCCTTCGCGGGACAACCGTTCCCGCCGGGCCCTGCGGGACGGCCGACGGCTCCGGCTCCTCCGGTTCCTGTGCCCTCCTGTTCCTGTGCCCTCCGGCCGGGTGGGGCCGGAGGGCACAGGGACAGACGCGCGCGGCGGGTGGTGGGCGGTGTGTCAGGTGGTGATGGTGGCGACGGGGTCGAGGCCGTAGGTGCGGGCGTAGCCGTTCTCGGTGCCGACGAGGAGGTCGACGACCTCGAAGTAGCGGTCCCAGAACGGGGTTTCGCGCAGCGCGTCGATGAGGAGCTGGTACGCGTGGTGGTCGTCGGCCTCCCACACCCAGACGTCGGTGACGCGCGCGGAGTAGAACTCGGTGTCGTAGAAGCGTGACCGGACGCCGGTCGTCCTGGTCTCGATCACGGGCAGGACCTCGGTGGTGAAGGTCTCGACGCGTTGCTGGACGGTCAGGGCGAGCCACTCGGGCGTGGTCTTGACGAGCATGAACGCGGTGACCGGCGATGCGGTCTTCTCAGCGGGCATCAGGGTGTCTCCAGAGCGGCAGGTGGCATCGGTGCGGTGGGGGCTTCAGGAGAGGACGGCCGGCTTGAGCGTCCGGGCGCACCACTGCTCGAAGCCGGTGGGCGAGGCGGTCTGCGGGGTGCGGGCGACGCCGGCGTCCAGGCCCTGGTCCTTGGCGCGCTTCATGTCGACGATGCCTTGGACGAACGCGTCGTCGAGGCCGTAGCCGACGAGGGTGGCGTACAGCGCGTCGAGCGACTGGCGTTCGTAGCGGACGGGGCGGCCGAACTGTTCGGTCATGATGCGGGCCAGGTCGTTGGGGGAGAGGTCCTGCGGCCCGAGGACCGGGACGCTGCCGGTGCCGGTCCACGAGCGGTCCAGCAGCAGGCCTTCGGCCGCGGCCGCGATGTCGGCGGTGGCGACGAGCGGCGCCCTGCGGTCGGCGTCGACGGAGTCGGTGAAGCAGCCCTTCTCGCGGATCGAGTCGGCCTCCTCCAGGAGGTTCTCGAAGAAGGACGGGTTGGCCAGGGCCCGGTAGGCGACGCCACTGTCGGCGATGAGGTCGTCCAGGGCGAGGGAAGCGGTGACGAGGCCGGCCCGGTCGGCGAGCGGGGTGCCGCGGCCGAGCGCGGAGACTCCGACGACATGGCCGACGCCGTGCGCCGCGAGCGCCTTCACGGCCGGCCCGCTGAAGCCGCTGTAGGCGACCTGAGGAGACGGGGCGGCGACCGGGGGGACGAGCCAGAAGACCGCGTCCGCACCGTCGAAGGCCCGGTCGACGACCTCGGCGTCCCCGTGCGAGCCGACGACCACCTCGACGCGTCCGCGCGCCGCGTCCGGAAGCCGGGCGGGGTCGCGCACGATCACGCGCAGTTCCTCGCCTGCGGCGGGGGCGGACTCCAGGAGCCGGGAGAGCAGGTGACGGCCGATGTTCCCGGTGGGAGCAGTGATGACGATCATGAAAACCTCGCAGGTCGGGCTGGTCGGTACGCCCCTCATCCTGCTGAGGACCCCGGTGCTGCCACAATGGGAACGTCGGCACGGAATCATTGACGGAAACGGAATAACGCTGGTGAACAGCCCGGATTCGGCCCTCGACGCCAACCTCGCCATCGCGTTGGACGCCCTGCTGGCCGAGCAGAGCGTCACCCGGGCCGCCGCCCGCCTGCACACCTCGCCCGCCGCCATGAGTCGCACGCTCGCCCGCCTGCGCCGCACCTTGCAGGATCCGCTGCTGGTCCGGGCCGGGCAGCGCATGGTCCCCACCCCCCGCGCCCTGGCCCTGCGCGACGAGGCCGCCGCCGTCGTGCAGCGCCTCGGAGCCCTGCTCAGCCCCGATGCCGGCGTCGACCCCGCCACCCTGCGCGGCACCTTCACCCTCCAGACCGCCGACCTCGTCGGCGCGGCCCTGGCCCCCGGACTGCTGCGCCTGGCCGAGCAGGAGGCGCCGGGGGTCTCGTTCCAACTCCGGGCCGAGGAGTTGGAGGCCGGCCCGGCCCTGCGCGACGGCCGGATCGACCTGGAGGTCGGGTCCATCGACCACGTGGACCCCGAGACCAGGGTCGAGGAGCTGGTCAGCCTCCGCATGGTGGCGGCCGTCCGGCCCGGCCATCCGCTGACCGAAGGACCCCTGACCCCGGCCCGGCTCGCCGCCGCCCACCACGTCGCGGTCAGCCGCCGCGGCCGGTTCACCGGCCCCCTCGACACCGCCCTGGCCGAGCAGAACCTTCACCGGCGGGTCGGCATCGTCCTCCCCAGCCACCTGGCCGCCATGATCCTCGCCGCCCGCAGCGACATCGTCTGCCTCGTCCCTGCCGCACTCCCCGGCGCGGCCCCCTCACCCCTCACCGGCGACGCCGTCGCCCTCGGACTGCACCTCCTGGACCTCCCCCTGACGCTGCCGCCCGTGATCGTCGGCATGGCCTGGCACCCCCGCCATGCAGCCGACAGGGCCCACCACTGGCTCCGCAACGCCATCCGCCGGACCCTCCGTCCGCCCGGGAGCCCGACCGCGTGAAACAGGAGCCGGCTGTCCCGGCAGCTGTCCCGGCGGCTGTTCAGGGGGCCGCCCCGGCACGGCTGTCGGAGGCCGGCGCGCCCGCTGGTCGCAGGACCCGCCGACGTCGCGCCCGGCATCGTGCGGCCGCTCCCCGTCGGACGCCCCCGGTGACGGTCAGGCCGGATCCGGGGCCGGCTCGTCCTGATCGTGGGCGCCGCTGCGTCGGTGGGGGACGGCGGTGGCGTACTGGGCGGCCTGAAGGAGGTAGGAGGCCCGGTACCGGCCGTCGGGGTCCGCCATCAGCTCGGCGTGGCTGCCCTGCTCGGTGAGCCGGCCCTCGTGCAGGACGTAGATGAGGTCGGCGTCGGCGGTGGCGGCGAGCCGGTGGGTGATGAGGGTGACGGTGAGGCCCTGGTCGGCGAGTTCGCGGATGTGTACGTTCCGCGACTGCGTGTCCCCTTGTGCGGCGTTGAGCTGGGGTTTCGTTCGAGTCCGCGTCAGTTGTCGTCGACGTCCGTGCGCAGAGTCGTGTCCAATCCTTGTGATCAACCGTTCGTGTCTGGTGCTGTCCGCGTACTCAGCAAAGGTGCTCAGCCAAGTACAGATGAACGTGCTCAGCCCGTAGCTCCCATCTCGCCATCCAGGCCATCGCCAAGACGCACAACCTCCTCCTGCTGGAGGACGGATCCCACGCCCACGGCGCCTCCCACGGCGGCAAGAAGATCGGCACCTTCGGCCTGGCCGGCGCGTTCTCGCTCAACGGCCCCAAGCCGCTGTCCGGCGGCGAGGGCGGGTTCGTCCTCACGGACGACGACGACACCTACTACCGACTCCTGACGTTCGGCCACTACAACAAGCGAGCCAAGTCCGAGATCCCGGCCAAGCACCCGCTCGCGAAGTACGCGGTCACCGGGTCCGGCCTCAAGCTCCGGATCCACCCGCTGGCCGCCGCCATCGCACTCGATCAGCTCGGCCGCCTCGACGGCTACCTCGCCGGACGGGCGGAGATCGCCCGCTACCTGACCGAGGAGTTCGCCCGGATCCCCGGGCTGGAGGTCATCCCGATGCCCGAAGGAGTGATCCCGTCCTGGTACGGCTTGACGATCACCTACCGGCCCCAGGAGCTCGGCGGCCTCAGCGTCGAGCGGTTCCACCAGGCCCTGGTCGCCGAGGGCGCGGTCGAGTTCGACCGGCCGGGCTCCACCTGCCCCGTGAACCAGCTACCGCTGTACCAGAGCCCGGCCATGCTGTTCCCCGGCCACCCGCACGCCCACCGCCGCTACCAAGCAGGGGACTTCCCGGTCGCCGAGCACACCCACGCGCACACGATCAAGCTCCCGGTCTGGCATCGTGAACAGGATCGTCCGCTGGCCGAGCAGTACATCCGCGCGGCCATCAAGGTGAGCGACCACCACAAGGAGCTGCTGTGAACTCTCCCTTCGACGACCCCACGTTCGAGGACACGATCCGCGCCGCCGCCGAGACGGACGGGGTGGAACGATTCGTCGTGGCCGCCGTGATCGCCGACGGCGACCGCATGCTGTTCCTGCGGCGCCCGGTCGGCGAGTTCATGGCCGGCCTGTGGGAGCTGCCGTCGGGCAAGGTCGAGAAGGACGAGGGCATCGAGCAGGCCCTGCTGCGGGAGGTCGACGAGGAGACCGGCCTGCGGATCGACGCGGTCGAGAAGTACCTCGGGCACTTCGACTACACCTCCGGCAGCGGCGCCCGCACCCGGCAGCTGACCTTCGAGGTCACCGTCACCCGCACCGGCCCGGTCACCCTCACCGAGCACGACGCGCACGAGTGGGCCGGGCCCGACGAGATCCCAGCCGTCAGCGAGGCCGTACGGGAACTCGTCACCCGCTGATCGTGCACCGTGAGCGCATTGACCAGACCCGCGGAGACGGATACAACGCCTTCTGCCTGGGTGCACTCATCGTCCGCCACGGCTGGCTCCTGATGCTCCGACGTACGGCGTCGGACTCCTGGGCCGGCCGTTGGGAACCACCCGGCGGCGGCGTCGAGGCCGGCGAAGCCCTCGCCGAAGCTCTCGCACGTGAGGTCCAGGAGGAGGCCGGGCTGGCCATCGCCAGCGCGCTGTACATCGGCCACCTGGACTACCCAGCCCGTGAGAACCCCCTGCTGCCCGCCAGCAGGGGGTTCTTCTTCGCCGCCGAGGAACCGCCCGGTCACTGGCCGGTCCGGATCAACCAGACAGAACACGATCGCTTCGCCTGGTCCACGGCTGACCGTGTCCGGTCGACACGGCCTGACCTCCGCGCTCTCGTTATCCGGCGGCTGGCGCTTACGGCCCGGAGCGGCGCGGGGCCGCCGGGCGACCCGGCGTGAGGGCTTCGGACGGCCAGAGGTTGACGACCGGTCAGAACGAACTCTCCGAGCCGGTGCGGATGGTGGAATCTGCGGGCCTGTCGGACGGCCTTCGCGGCACCCGCGCCCGCTACCCTGGCGTCGGCGGCGCCCCCACCGGGCGCGCCGGCCCTGCGGATGATCAGCTTCGACCCTCACGGGAAGGTGGGGCGACATTCCATGAGGACGCCATGAGCACGTTCGTACTCGTGCCCGGCTTCTGGCTCGGTGCCTGGGCCTGGGACGCGGTCGCCGCGCCGCTGCGCGCCGCCGGGCACACCGTTCACCCGGTGAGTCTGACCGGCCTGGCCGAGCGCGCGGGCGAGGCCGGACCGGAGGTCGGGCTGGAGACGCACATCGCCGATCTGACCGGTCTGATGGTCCGCGAGGACCTCCGGGAGGTCGTCCTGGTCGCGCACAGCGGCGGCGGCGCCCCGGCCACCGGCGCGGCCGACCGCCTGCCCGGGCGGATCCGGCGGGTCGTCTACCTCGACAGCGGGCCGCTCCCGGACGGCGCCGCCCTGCGCGACCTCTGGGAACCCGCCTACCGGGCCCGCGCCGAAGCGTCCCTGGTCGGCGGCTGGCGGCACCCGATGCCTCCCTGGGACGAACTGGCGGCGAGCGGCGCAAGCCTGGACGGCCTGGACCGGGAGACCCTCGACGACATCCGGGCGCGCGCCACCGATGTGCCGGTCAGGGTCTTCACCGAACCGCTGCGGCTCACGGGCGGCGGACAGGCCCTGCCGAAGGCGCTCGTCTCCTGCTCGTTCCCGCTGGAGCAGATCCGCGCGATGATCGCCTCCGGGGAGCCGTACTTCGCCCCGCTCGCCGGCCCCGAGTGGGAGCTGCGCGAACTGCCCACCGGCCACTGGCCGATGTTCTCCCGGCCCGCCGGGACCGCCGTGGTGCTGGAGGAGTTGGCGGCGCTCTGAGGAACGAAGGGCTGCCGCGCCGCACCCGTCGCCGCTTCGCGCGGCCGAGCCCCGTCAGTGGGCCGCCCTCCCTCCGTGGACCGCCCTCCGCGGACCGCCGTCCGGCCGGCGAGAATTCGGGTGGTGTGGCGCAGAGACGAAGGGGAAGACGGTGCCAGGGAGCGTCGGTGACGGTCCCTCACCACCGGCCCGTCGAGGAGGACCACCCATGAGTCAGCCCGTCCCTCCGAACCTTTCCGTCGTACGCCTCGCCACCGAGGCCGCCGATCTTCTGCGTGCCGCCGGTACGGCTCCCCAGGGTGGCCGTCCGGGCCTGCTGCACACCGCCGAGGCGGCCGAGACCGTCGCTGCGCTCGCCGGAATCGCCGCGCGCCTGCCGGAGCTGCTGGACCAGGTCGAGGCCTTCCTCAGCAGCGAGCAGGCCTCGGGCCGGATCGCGCCCGCCACCGAACCGGTGGGCGACGCGGCGTTCGACGTCATCCGGGCCGCCCGCGATGCCCGGGACCAGCTGTACGAGGCGAGTCGCACCGCGGCTCTGCTCGCCGAGGTCCTGGCGGCCGCCGCCGGCACTCTCGCTCCGCTGGGCGGGTCGCGGACGGCCGGAGGGCCCCTCACGCCCCACGTCTGAGCGCCCGCCCGGACGCGGTCGCGCCGTTCGACGTCCTGCCGTGCCGGGGCAGCCTGCGCGGCGCTCGGGGACCGGCCGGCCGTCGCCGCCGGGGGCAGCCCTCCGGGGAGGCTCAGACGATGCGGCGGGCGCCGGAGGAAGGGACGGCCGTGAAGGCGCGGGGAGCGGTGTAGGCGGCCTGTCGGAAGGCGGTTTCGACCGCGGTGGTGACGGTGGGTACCCGGTCGGCCGCGACGAGCGCTATCACCGAGCCGCCGAAGCCGCCGCCGGTCATCCGGGCGCCCAGCGCGCCGGCGTCGACGGCGGCCTCGACGGCGAGGTCGGTCTCCGGGCAGGAGACGCCGAAGTCGTCGCGCAGCGAGGCGTGTCCGCTGGTCAGGATCGGGCCGAGTGCGTGGAGGTAGCCCTCGTGGAGGAGGGCGGCGGCCTGTTCGACGCGCGCGTTCTCGCTCACCACGTGGCGTACGAGCGGGCGTAGTTCGGCCGGCAGGCGGTCAAGCGCCGCCGGCAGCCTGTCCGGGGTGAGGTCGCGAAGGGCGGGGAGGCCGAGCAGGGCGGAGGCCCGCTCGCAGCCGGCCCGCAGCTTCGCGTACTCGCCGTCGGCGAGGTCGTGTTTGACCTGGGTGTCGATGACCAGGAGCCGCAGACCGGCGCCCTCCAGGTCGACCGGGACGTGACGGGCGGACAGGTCGCGCGTGTCGAGGAACAGCGCCTCGCCCTGCCGGGCGCACACCGAGGCCATCTGGTCCATGATCCCGCAGGGGACGCCGACGAAGGCGTTCTCCGCGCGTTGGGCGATCCGGGCCAGTTCCTTCCTGGTCAGCCCGAGATCGTGAAGGTCGTTGTACGCGGCTGCCACGACGCATTCGATCGCTGCCGAGGAGGAGAGGCCGGCGCCGGTCGGCACGTCGCTGTCGATGTGTACGTCGGCCCCGCCGATCGCGCATCCGGCCTCGCGGAGCGCCCAGACGACGGCGGCCGGGTAACGGGCCCAGCCGTCCACGCCGCCGGGGGAGAGGGCGTCGATGTCCAGTTCGACGGTCCGGCCGTCGCCCTGCTCGCTGTAGAGGCGAAGAGTTCGGTCGGCGCGGGGGCGGACGGTGGCGCGGGCCGCCTGGGGCAGCGCGATCGGCAGGACGAACCCGTCGTTGTAGTCCGTGTGCTCGCCGATCAGGTTGACCCGGCCGGGGGCGGCCCAGACCCCGGTCCGGGCGGGGGCCGTCGCGCTGTCGGGGGTGCGTACCGGGCTCATCGGGCTTGCTGCCTCTCGGTGTTCCGCGTCGGGGTGAAGGCCCGGGCGTCGGCGACGACGTCGTCCGGGTTCGGGCGGCGCGGGGTCCGGCCGGCATGGCCGGCGCCACCCGTGACGAGGTACCTGCTCATGACGAGACCTCCCGCAGACGCTGCGCGGCCGCCTCCGGCGACACGTCGTTGACGAACGCGTCCATCCCCGATTCCACACCGGCGAGGTACTTGAGCTTGCCGGCCGTGCGGCGGATCGTGAACAGCTCCAGATGCAGGGCCAGTTCGGGGGCACCGACGGTCGGCGCCTGGTGCCAGGCCGCGATGTACGGCGTCGGCGCGGTCCGTCCGCCGCTCTCGGCCTCGACGAACAGGCGGTCGAAGCGGCGCAGCAGTTCCAGGTAGAGGCCGGGGAACTCGGCGCGCTCCGCCTCGTTCAGGTGTGTCAGGTCGGCGACCCGCCGGTTCGGATAGAGGTGCACCTCGTAGGGCCAGCGGGCGGCGAACGGAACGAACGCCGTCCAGTACTCACCGGCCAGCACCACGCGTACCGGATCGGCGCGTTCGGCCGCCAGCACGTCCTCGAAGAGGTTGCGGCCGGTGGTGACGCGGTGCCAGTCGGCCTGCTCGATCATGCGGGCGGTGCGCGGCGGGACGAACGGGAAGGCGTAGACCTGTCCGTGCGGGTGGGCGAGGGTGACGCCGATCTCGGCGCCGCGGTTCTCGAAGATGTACACGTGCCTGACGTCGGGGAGCAGGGACAGTTCCGCGGTCCGGTCCGTCCACGCGTCGAGGACGAGGCGGACCTGGGGCTCGGTCAGGTCGGCGAACGACGATCCGTGGTCGGCGGTGAAGCACACCACTTCGCAGCGCCCGGCGCCCGGCTCCGCCTTGGCCACCGGGTGGCCGAGGTGCTCGGGGTCGGCACCGGTGGCCAGGGCGGGGAAGCGGTTCTCGAACACGACGACCTGGTAGTCCGAGGCGGGAACCTCGCTGAGCCGGCCGTCGTGGGAGGGGCAGAGCGGGCACTCGTCCGCGGGCGGACGGTAGGTGCGGGCCTGCCGGTGCGCGGCGATGGTCACCCAGTCCCCGGTGAGCGGGTCCCTGCGGATCTCGGACAGGCTCGCCGCCGGCTCCAAGGGACGCAGGTCGACCGAGCGGGCTCGGGGAGTGGCGTCGTCCTGGTCGAAGTAGAGGAGTTCGCGGCCGTCCGCGAGCTTGTCCGAGGTCTTGATCATGGCTTCCTTCCCTGCCGGGCCTGTCTCGGCTACCCGTACTGAGCAAGCCTCGGGTTCATATTCGAACACAAAAGAACAGAAGTCAACAATTAGATGTCGTGAAATGGTGGGTGAGCACGGCGGGGCGGAGACCCCCGCCGGACGGCCGGGCGGCGGCAGCCGCCGCCCGGGGCGACGAAGGAGGGCGACGACCCCCCCCACCGAAGGCTCATATAAACAACAACCAAACCACCACA
>NZ_JBHXDN010000074.1:0-23304 GCF_042726075.1 Kitasatospora sp. NPDC127035
GGTGTCGGGGTGCTGCGGCCGGCCGTAGGGCCGGGGCGGGGGAGTGGCAGGGTCCCGCCCCGCTCCTACGGCCGAGGGCCGTCGGTCCGCAGTGCCCGCCCGGCCGCCGACACCGCCTCGCCGGAAGGGGGTTGACCGGTGGGGTGTGGTGCCTATGGTGTGTCCTGTTCCCGCCCGGCCACCGCGTCGAGCACACCCCGTGGGCGGTGCTGCGGTAGTGCGGGCCTTCCCCCGGGTTACCTCCCCGCCCCCGCTGCGCCGGATGGACGGGTCGAGGCACCCTGCGGGGGCACCACCCACCCGCGCCCTACATGCAGGAGACCGGGCCGGGGTGCCCCCTGGCCGTCCCGGCCGCGCCCCGGCAGACCACACCGGGCCCGCGTGGCCGTATCGGGCGGCCCGGCTGGCCGGACCCCCACCCCCGGGGGGTTCCGGCCAGCCCCCCGAGACCGCCCCGCCCGCCCTCACCCCCCCGGGGTGGGCGGGGTGCCCGGCCGACCGCCCCCGCCCCCTCGGGGGCGGTCGGCCGCCCCCAGCCAGGCCCGTACCGCCACGCCCTCCCCCAGCGTGGTGGTGCGGGCCTTCTGCCATGTCCGGCCGCAGCCCGCCGTGCCGGCGGCCGTACCGACCAGAGCCCGCCACCACCCCGGCCCGGCCCGGCGCAGCTGCGCCCCGGCCCACACGGGCGCCCGGCACCGCCGTCCACGTGCCCCGCCCCCAACCAGATGCCGCCGCCCCCGGCCGACGGCCGACCAGCCACCCTGTCACCACGGGCCACCAGCCGCACGCAAGACCGGGATTGACCGGCCGTCAGCCACTCCTACCGTGCCGACCACCAACCCCCGACACCGACCCGGAGACACCACACCATGCCCATCGACCGCGTGCTCATCGACCCCGAATCGACCAGCTTCACCGCCAGCGACCTGCTGACACTCCTCGCCCGCCAGTTCGGCCCCGACTGGAACCCCCACCCCGGCCAGCCCCCGCGGCTGTGCCACACCGACGGCTTCACCGTCACCGTCCAGTGCGACGCCCATCCGCGCACCCGCTACGACGAGCCCGCCCACCACGACGAGACCCCCACCCCCCACCCGAGCCCCGGCCCGGACCCCCGCACGGCCCCGGCCCCCCAACCGAACGGCCCCTACGACACCACCGACTTCGAGGTCACCTGGACCCTGACCGACACCACCCACCCCACCACCGCCCCGGGCCAGCAGCCGACCGAAGCCGTCCACGGCGCCACCCTCCTCGACACCGCCATCCAGGCCATGAACACCATCGCCAGGATGAAGCACCACGCCACACCCCCCGGCCCAGGCCGCATCGACATACTGCTCCTGCACGACACCCGGACCGGCCGACTGACCACCACCGCGTGGAACGACGGCATCCTGATGACCGACACCCCGATGCCGTACACGACCGCCTGCCACCAGGTGAACGTCCACCACATCACCGCCCCCGCCCACGACCTCCCCCACACCTGGTTTGAGCACGCCACCCGCCTCCCGGTGAACACCCCGGCCGCCGTCACCGCCTGGGTCCGCCACACCGCCCGCGCCCACCACCCCACCGCCACCTGCGACCAGTGCCGGCCCGGCCCCCGCACCTCCCGCCAGCCCCTCACCCCCCAGCTGCGCCGGGTACTCCAGCAGATCGTCAACGCCGAGCCCAACGGGGTCGCGAACGCCATCGTGCTGTACGCCGACGCCCTGACCCAGGGAGCGATCGAGCACACCGAAGACCACCCCGCAGTCCTCGCCGCGCTGTACCCCCAGCACACCGGGACCGACGCCACCCTCCAGGTCCCGCTCCCCGAAACCGCCCAGGCCCAGACCCGAGCCGCCCACACACTGGACAACTGGCGGCGCGCCATACACCGACTGCACCTGCTCGCCGTCGGACTCCTCACCGACTCCAGCAACAACGAGCAGCGAACGCACAAGTCCTGGCCGATCGACGCCCGCACGTTCCCCGACGGGTACACGATCACCACCCTGCGCCAGGCGTTCAACGGCGACGTCGCCGCCACAGCCGCCGCGATCGTCGAAGCCCTCACCACCCCCGACAGGCACCCGATCACCACCCTGCGCCAGGCGTTCCACGGCGACGTCGCCGCGATCGCCGAGACCTCCACCATCCCCGACAGCCAGCCCGACAGCACCGCCTGAGAACCCTGAACCCCCCGTGCCCGGGGCTGTCCCTACCGACAGCCCCGGGCGCACCGCGGCAACGGCCCGGTACCCGACCGGGAACAGCCGGCCACCAGCCGCACCCCACGGTCGCCGACCACCGCACAGCACCCTCGCCGGCCTCGCCGCCGCCCAGCGCGGCGAAGGCGCCACCCTGACCCCCGGAGTGCGCGGCCGAGATCGCCCGGGTCGTCCTCCACTCCCTCCAGGCGCGCGGCCCGCCCGGCCACCACCTGGCCGCATGACCGCCCCACCACACAGCCCGCCACCACCAACGGGGGGCCGCCGCCCGCCTCCCACCCGGGAGAGGGCAGCGGCCCCCCGTTCGCCGTTCCCGCAGCAGCGCCTCAGCCCTGCGGCGGCCTGCGCATCCACGGCGCGGCCGCGCCCGGTCCCGGCGGGGGAACACCAGGTCCCGGCCCCACCGGCCCGGGGGCCTGCACCGGCCCGGGCGGCGGATACCCGCCCGCCCCCGGCCACCCCACCGCGGGCACCGGCTGACCCACCGCCGCCGGCTGCGCCGGTCCAGCCACACCGCCGTCGACCACCGCCCCCGTGAACCGCCCGGGCACCGCCGCCGCGACATGGAACGCCAACCCCACCTCCGCTCCCACCACCACGCTGGTGCTCTCACCCACCAGCACCACCTTCTCCCGCCCCACCACCTTCCGGTACGACACCAGCCGCATCCCGTGGACCAGCGGCCCGTCCGGGCCCTCCTCCACCACCTCGAACGCACCCCCCAGCCACGACGGGTCCAGTTCCCCGGCCGCCACCTCCGACACCTGGGCCATCACCGCACCCCCCGACCGTCACCCGAACCCGGCGCGGTGCCCGGCCGCGCCGGTACACCCACACCCACCGCACCCGGCCCCGGCGGCGTACTCGCCGGCGGCACCCCCACCGCCCCGCCACCCTCCCGCCCCCCACCGCCCCCCGGCACCACCACCGCATCCACCGGCCCGGAACCCACCTCATCGCCGCGCCCGGCCCCGGACGACCTCACGAACGCCAGCATCCGCCGCAGCTCACCCACCTCCACCCCCAGCCGCTCCGCGACCTCCGCCTCACTCACCCCCACCCCCCGCACCTGGAGACCCTTCATCCGCGCCGCCACCCGCGCGCCTGCCTCCCACCCCTCACGCCCCGCCTTCTCCCGCGCCGCCCGGAGCTTCACGATCTGCTGCTCCAACCCCTCCACCGCCCGGTCGGCACGCTCCAACAACGTCAGGAACTCCTCCGCACCCTCGGCCAGCGCCACGCCACGGGCCTCGTACTCCACCCGCAACTCCCGCGCCCGCCGACGGGCCGCAACCGACGACACCGCACCCCGCTCAACCCCCGCACCCTTCGCCACCACGGACCGACCCCTCTTCCCTCCCGGGACCCGGACCGAGCCGGCACCCCGCACCTGACAGCGCGCCCCACACCGGGACACCGCACCCCCAGGCAACCGCGCCACCACCCGAGGACGAAAGCCCGCACCGCCCCAGATCCCGCCAGGCGGAAAGTTCACCACCCGCCGGCCCATGAACTTCCCACCGGCCCGGACACCGCCGCACCGCGCCCGCACCTCCACCCTCACCGCCACAACCAGCGAGAACACCCCCGCCCAGGCATACCGGCCGCAGTGCGCACCCCACCGCACCCTCCGCGCAGGGCGGGAAACCGGGACCGAGATCCCAACAACTCTTGCATCACCGCAGCCGGGAAACCGACCCTTACGGCCATGACGGTGGCCTTCGCGAAGATGACGCCCGGGAACGGGTACGTCTACCTGATGCGCCAGATCGCCACCGGCGACGAGCTGCGCACGCGAGGCCGGGACCTGGCCGAGCACCAGACGGCCGCCGGGGTGCCGCCCGGGCAGTGGAGCGGCCGGGCCGCGGCCCTCCTCGGCGTGTCCGGCCAGGTGACAGAAGCACAGATGAGAGCCCTGTTCGGGGAAGGACTGCACCCCCGCGCGGACGAGATCATCACCGAGCGGCTGCGCGCCGGCGACACCCCGCGCCAAGCCCGGAACGCCGCACGCCTGGGCGCCGGGTTCTACCAGTTCGGGCAGAAGCCGACCGAGCTGGCCCTCGCCATCGAGCAGCACACCAAGGAGTGGGAGCAGCGCACCGGGCGCCCGCCCACCACCGACGAGCGCAGGGCGATCCGCCGGCAGACCGGCGCCAAGGCCTTCAAGGCCGAGTTCGAGCGAGAGCCCCTCGACGGCAGCGAGCTGAACCGCTACATCACCCGCCGTACCCGTCCCGCGCGCCAGCCGGTGGCCGCCTTCCACACGGTGTTCCGCCCCTCCAAGAGCGTCAGCCTGCTGTGGGCCCTGGGAGATGACGACGTCCGCCAGACGGTCGAGAAGGCCCATGAGGAGGCCATCGCGGCCACCTTGGTGTGGATCGAGGACAACGCGCTGGCCACCCGCTGCGGACCGGGCGGCGTCGCGCAGCACGACGTCACCTCCGGCCTGGTGGCGGCGCAGTTCCGGCACTTCGACTCCCGGTGCGGGGACGCGCTCCTGCACGACCACGTGCTGCTCGCCAACAAAGTGCAGGGCCCGGACGGGCGGTGGCGCACCATCGACGGCCGGCTGCTGCTCGCCCAGGCCGTCTGCGCGTCCGAGGTCTACAACGCCGAGGTCCTGCGCCGGGTGTGCAGCGCCCTGGACCTGGCGGTGACAGAGCGCCCCAGCGCGGACGGGCGCCGCCCGGTGATGGAGATCGCCGGCATCGGCCCCGGGCTGATCAAGGCCTCGTCGGTGCGGGCCGCGGCGGTGCGCGAGCGGATGCCCGCCCTGCTGGACGCCTACCGCGCCGCGCACGGCAAGGAGCCCTCACTGCCTGCCCGGATCGCCCTGCAGCACCGCGCCTCCCTGGAGACCCGGCCCTCCAAGAAACAGGCCCGCCCCCTGGCGGTGCTGCGCGAGAACTGGAAGCTGGGCGTCGCGGCAGCCTTCGGCCGACCCCTGGTCGACAACCTCCTGCGCAACGCAAAGGCCGCCGGCCGCGAGGTGCGCCGGGACAAGGGCCCGCCCCACCTTCACCTGGACAAGGCGGCCCGCGAGGTGGTCGCCACCGTCTCCCTGCACCGCGCCGTGTTCGGCAAACGCCACCTCCTGGCCGAGGCCCACCGATACGTCACCCGCACCACCGGCGGCCGCGCCGGCGACGGCTGGGCCGACCGGATCTGCGACCACGCCCTACGGCAGCTGTGCCTGGACCTCACCCCACCCGACATCAACCCCGCCTTCGCCCCCCTGCAGCGCGCGGACGGCACCAGCGTCTACCGGCGCCGCGGCGCCGAGCTCTACACCACACCACAGATCCTCGCCGCCGAGGACCGCATCGTCGCCGCCGCCCGCCGCCCCACCAAACCAGCCTGCGGCGAGCACCGGTTCCAACGCATCGAGGCCCGCCACAAGGGCCCCCTCGACCCCGGTCAGCGCGCCATGGCCAAGGCATTCGCCACCTCCGACCGCACCCTCGTGGCGGCGATCGGACCGGCCGGAGCGGGCAAGACCACCGCGCTGCGCCTGGCCGCGAACGCCATCGGCGCCGCCGGCCGCACCACCGTCGCACTCGCCCCCTCCGCCCGCGCCGCCCACGTCATGGCCCAAGAACTCGGCCGCCCCGCCCACACCCTCCACTCCTGGCTGCGCCGCCAGCGCCTGGCCGACGCCGGCAACCTCGTCCTGCCCCGCACCGAGCGACTGCGCCGGGGAGACGTGATCATCGTCGACGAGGCCGGCATGGCCGCCACCACCCAGCTCGCCGCCATCGTGCGCCGCGCCGAGCGGGCCGGCGCCCACGTACGCCTCATCGGCGACCCCGCGCAGCTCACCGCCGTCGAAGCGGGCGGCGTGCTGCGCCTGCTGCAGTCCGCGGTCGGGGCCGTCCACCTCACCGAGGTCCACCGCTTCCGCCACCCCCAGGAAGCCGCCGCCTCCCTCGCCCTGCGCGACGGCGACCCCGGCGAGGCCTTCGCCTGGTACCGCAAGCAGGGCCGGATCCAGGGCGGCGACACCGCCGCCATGGCGGACGCCGTCTTCACCGCCTGGCGCCGCGACCTGAGCGCCGGCCGCACCCCGCTGATGACCGCCCCCGACCGCGACCTCGTCGCCGCCCTCAACCGCCGCGCCCAGGCCTGGCGCATGGAACGCGGCCAGCTCCTGAAGCCCTCCCGCTGGCGCCCGCGCCCCGCCAAACTGCGCGACGGCCACCACGCGCACGTCGGCGACCTCGTCGTCACCCGCCAGAACCAGCGCCGCCTGACCTGCCTCAGCGGCCGCGACTTCGTCAAGAACGGCGACGTGTGGGCCATCGAGCGCTACACCCCCACCGGCGACGCCATCGCACGCCACACCCAGCACCGCGGCCGCCTCACCCTGCCCGCCGACTACCTCAAAGCCCACTGCGAGCTCGGCTACGCCTCCACCATCCACCGCGCCCAGGGCATGACCGTCACCCGCTCCCACGCCCTGCTCACCACCCGCACCTCCCGCGAGGCCGCCTACGTCGCCGCCACCCGAGGCCGCACCGGCAACCACCTCTACATCGCCCTCGAGGACGACCAGAGCCTGGACGAGGCGCTGCTGCGCATCGCCACCTACAGCAGCTTCGCGCCCTCCGCCCGTCAGACGATCCGCGAACAGCAGGAACGCGCCTGGGGCATCGGCCAGCTCCACGCCGAGTACACCGACGCCGCCGAGCGGGCCACCCGCGAGCGCTACGCCGCCGCGGCCCGCACCGCCCTGGGACCGCCCGCCGAAGCGCTCATCACCGCCGACGCGTTCACCGCGATCGTCAACGCGCTCGGCCGCGCCGAGCGCACCGGCTTCACCCCCGAGCGGATCCTGGCCGCCGCCCACCGCGAACGAACCCTGGCCGGCCTGGACGTACCCGGCGCGGTCCTGGCGTGGAGAATCGACCGCCGCCTGCGCACCGCCCGCGCCGCCGAAGCCCACGCGGACGCCGACCCCAACCCGGCCGCCCGCCTACTGCGCACCCTGACCGACGAGCAGCTGGAGCGCATCACCGCCCTCGCCGCCACGCACCGCACCCGGGCCCTGACCGAGCTGCACGCCGCCGACGTCCAAGCCGCCGCCACCCCCCAACCGGTCACCGCCGCCGGCCGCCGCCACCCGGCCTGGCCCCAACGCCCCTACGGCACATTCACCCCGGGCCAGCTCGCCGACCGGCTGCGCGCCGCGCGCCGCACCGCACTGCGGGCCGCCGACGAAGGCGACCACCGCACCGAACTCGCCGCCGTCGAAGACCTGGTGGCCCTGCGTGCCGAGCAGACGCTGCGCCGCCAGATGCCCTGGCGCGACCGCTGCCGGGAGGACCACCAGCGCACCCGCCCAGGCTCCCCTGCCACCGCCCCCGACCCCGCCACCGCGGCCGCCGCCGACGCCGAACGCGCCCAGCTGCGCCAGCACGCGGCCCGCGACGCCTGGCAGCGGGCCGAGGCCGTCACCGCCCGCGCCGGCGCCGAACGCCACCTGCGCCGCATGCTGCCCGACCGCCCGCCCACCGACACCAGCCACGAAGGCGACCTGCCCGACTGGCTCACCCCCACCACCGCCCTCGACGACCCGCCCACCCCCGACGCCTGGCGGCGGCACCTGAGCGCGCGCCGCGACATCGTCGAACGCCACCTCGCCGCCCGCGGCGCCCAGCTGGCCGCCGACACCCCCGCCTGGGCCGCCCCGCTCGGCCCCCTCCCGCCCCCGCAGGCCGGAGCCGCACTGCGCGCACAGTGGGAGCGCACCGCCGCCCTCACCGACGCCTGGCGCATCCTGCGCCAGATCCCCGCCCACACCGACGGCCTCGGCCCGAAGCCCGACGCCGCCCAGCACGCCGCCGCCTGGGACGCCCTCGACGCCCGCATCCGCGCCCTGCACCACCGCGTGCGAACCGCCCACCAACCCCACCCGGCGCCGACCGCCCACCTCACCCGCCAAGCCCTCAACCAGCTCGCCCGCGTACGACAGCTGCGCACCACCGCCCACCCCTCCCACCCCGACCCGGGCACCGCAGCGCCACCCCCGGCCGCCGCCTCCGCCCCGGACCCGGCAGCGCCCGCCACCGACCGGCGCCCTGCGACGCCGCTCCCGCTGCCCCAGGCCGAGCACCTGGGCCAAGACGCCCTGGCCGCAGCCCTCGCCGGCCGGAAGGCACCCGCGCAGTGGGTCGAGCAGATCCCCGCCCCCGACGAGAACGACACCGGCCAGCAGCATCTCTACCGGCGTCTGGTGACCGACATCGCCCACTGGCGGCTGCGCCACGGCGTCACCGGCACCGACCCGCTCGGCCCGCCCCCCGACCGGGGACCGGGGCAGGAGTGGACCCACCTCTCCCAGGCCCTCGACCTCTACCGCACCGCCCGCATCACCGACCGCCTTCACCTGCTGCGCGTACGCCGCGAGGAAGACCGCGAGCGCCTGCAGACCGCAGCCCAGCAGGCCGCCCAGGCCGCCGCCCGCACCCCCGCATCCCCGCCGTCGCGCCCCGTGCCCGGCGCCAAGTCCGGCCGCCCGCGCCGCCCGGGAGGACGCCGCCGACGGTGATCGGAACATCCGCGCCGACCCCCCGCCCCGGCCGCGCACGATCCCGTCAGACGGAAGGCGCGCACCACCGCTCCCGCCCATCGGGAGCAGCACCGGGCAACGGTTGCCGCCCGGTACGCCGCTCCCGCACGCTCGATCCCCCCAACCCCGCCCCCACGCACGAGAGGCAGGCCGTTGACCGAGCCGACACCACCGCCCGACCCCGTGAGCTACGCGCTCACCTCCGTCTACACCAACCAGTACCTCGGCGGCACGGACGGGCCCTCACTGCTCACCGCCGACCCGGTCACCGCCGCGCACACCTTCCTGGCCACCGACCGGATCGGCCACCTGGAGGTCATGGCCCACGCCACCGCCCCCGACGGCCCCCTGCTGCCGGTGCGGCCCGGCGAGATCGTGGAACACGCCCTGGCCGAACTGCCCGCGGACGACCCGCGCCACGACACGCTGCGCACGGCGCAGGCCGACTGGCTGGAGGACCGCCTGTGGGACCGGGAGGACGAGCCGTACACCACCGCGCCCGCCGGACCGGACTGGCACCGCGCCGGCGCGGCCTGGGGCGCCCAGTTCACCGCGCCGCCCGGCGCCGGCGTCCTCACCGAACTCGCGGCGCGCTACCCGGGCACCGAGCAGTCACACGTGCCACTGGTGACGGCGGCCCTGCGCACCGTCCGCGCCATCCGCCAGGCCGCCGGACCGGTCCGCCACCAGGACCGGCAGGCACTCGCGGCGAACTGGCGGATCCTCAGCCCCGTCTGGCCGGGGCCTACGGAGCCCGCCGTCCTGGCCGCCGCCGCCTGGTACCTGGAGCGCCTGGTTGACCTCGACCCGCTCACCGCCCGGCCCCCCGCCCACCTCACCGACGCCCAGCGCTCCCAGTGGCGCGAGGCCGCCGTGGACCTGCAGCGCGACCTCTTGGTCCTTGTCCCCGAACGGCACCCGGCCCGGATCGAGACGTTCACCGCCCTTGCGTATACCGAATCCGCAGACCCCGCGTCGCACAGTGACGCCCCCACCGGAGAAGCCGACCGCCGCCGCGTCGAAGCCGCCCTCGCCAAGGCGCTGGACCACCTGCCGCTGGACGGCGAGGTGCGCGAGCGGGTGCGCGCGGCCGCAGCCGGCGTCCTGCGACCGCCGCAGCCCCTCCCGATCCCCGACCAGCCGGCCCAGGACGCCGACGCCGCCCTCCACTGGCGCCGCCGCGTGCCCTCCGCGCAACGGGCGGCCGAGGACGCCGACGCCGCCCTCACCCACGCCCACACCTACGTCGCCCACGCCCAGCGCGAGATCGACCACGGCATCAGGCCCGCGGGCTCGCAAGGCACCACCGTCCTCGCCGCGAACCAGGCCGCCGAGACCACCGGGCGCCACACGATCATGGGCCGCCTGCTCGCCCTCGCCGACGCCGAACGCGCCGCAGGCGCCCACGAACCGCACCTGCACTCCCTCGCGGGCAAGGCCGCCGAAGCGGCCCGCACCGCAGCCCAGAGCCGTGCCCTGCGCCCGATGGAGGTCCACTTCGCCGAGCAGGCCGCCTACGTCGCGGCGTTCGACGCCGCACGTGCCCTGCTCGACGAGGCCCTCGACGAGCAGCGCCGCACGGTGCGGGCCACCGTCGCCGCGCACTTCCCCCGCCCCGGCCACCGCCTCGGCGACCAGCTCGCCGCCGACATCGACCAGGAGGCCGTCGCCCGCGCGCGCAACGCCGTCGACGTCCGTACCCGCGCGCTGGACGACCTCCTCGCGGCCGACCGCAACCCCCGAGCCCGCCTCGCGCCCACCGCCGAGCAGATCAGCGAGGCGCGCTCACGCGCCGACGCCGCCCGTCAGCGCCTCAACGAGATCACCGGCAAGGACAGACCCGCCACCGTGGAGGCACTGAGGGCCCTGCGCGCGGTCATGGATCTGCCCGCACCGCCCCCGCCGGGCGACAGCGAGGGCGCCGGCCGTCTGGCCCGCCACCGCCGGCAGCTCGCCGAGCGTCTCACCGGAACCCTCCCGGCCGCCCCCACCGGGCCAGCCGCCACCACCGCCGCCGGACCGCGTCCGGCTCCAAAGCCGCCCCGGCGCGAGACCCGTCCCACCATCGTGAAGCGAGGAACGCGATGACCCACCGTGAAGACCGCCAGGCCCCGCGGCGCGACTGGCTGCACCGCGCCCTGTGCAGCGAAGAAGACCCCGAGCTGTTCTTCCCCGTCGGCAACCAGGGCCCCGCCCTCCTGCAGATCGACCAGGCCAAGGCCGTGTGCCAGCGCTGCCCGGTACGCGCCGAATGCCGACTCTGGGCCCTGGCCACCCATCAGGAAGCCGGTGTGTGGGGAGGCGTCAGTGAGAAGGAACGGCGCTCCATCCGCTACCGCGCCGCCCGCACCCAGGCCAGGAACAAGGCGAAGGAGACCACCGACCCCGCCCCCGCCAAGAGCCCCGAGACGGACGGACAGCGCCGCCGCCCCGCAACCCGCACCACCGTCCTCGCCCAGACCTGAGCCCGCCCGCCCCGGCGGGCGGGGCCGGGCACAGCACCCTCTTGCCCCGGGGTGATACACCTTGGACACCGGGCAACACCCGTACCCGGCACACCGATCGCAGAGCCCCGGGCCCCCGGCGCCCTGCCCCACCCACCGGAGAGCGCCGTGTCCCGCGACCCCTACCGGCGCCTCTACGAGGACAGTGAGATCTTCGCGCTGCACCTCGCACGCCGGGCCGCCGGTCCCACCCTCACCGCCGACACCGCAGACGCCCTGCGCGACCTCGCCGACCGCCACCCCCCGCTCGTGGCGGACGACGCGGCCATCGCCCTCACCGGCGCCCTCGCCCGCCTGGCCTGCACCGCGCTGCGCGCGGCCAGCCTGCACCACCACCCCCTGGCCGCCCGGCTCCTGGGCGACCAGCCGGCCCCCAGCGCCGCACACCTGCGCGAGATCACCGGCGTCCTCGACCAGCTTGACCACGGCCTGCTCAGCACCGACCCGACCACGCTGGGGCACTGTTTCGTCGAGCTCGTCCGTCTGGCCCTGGCCGAGCAACTGCCCGGCGGCCGCTCCCTGCACGAGAGCGCCGCCGAGCCCTTCAGCTACGCCCTGGCCGCTGACCAGACGCCCGACACCGCGCTGGCACCGCTGGTCACCCGTGCCGCACACATCACCCTCGCCTGCCTGTACCACCTGCTCGGCCCCGACTCCAACGGCGGCCCCCACGCTGGCGCCGTGCTGGAGCAGCTTCTGGACGGCTTCGAGCTGCACAAGATCACGCAGCAGGCCACCGCGGCGGGCACCCCGTGACACCACCGGGACCGGCGGCAACCAGAGAGGGCGACGCAGCGTCAACCACCGACACCCACAAGGTGCACCACCGCGTCCATTCCCCGGCGGCCGGTGTCGGGCTCGGCACCGCCAGGTAGCGTGATCGACATCAGCATCCGCCGACGGGGGGAGGGATGTCATGGTGCTGAGCTGTCGCAACTCTGCGTACAACACCGTGCGCGGGAAGGTCACCAGCGGGAGTCCCGGCTGCTTCACCGGCGCTGCTCGCACGGCCGCGTACGGGCGCCGGCGCCGCCCGGCACGGACGGTGAACCACACCGCCGGCAGAACTGACGGCCCACGCCACGGGCCCGATCCGTGGCGTCGGCCCGGCCCCGGGACCGGCCCGCCACCCTTACACCGCACCCGCGCCTGAGCCGGCCCGCGCCCGCACCCCTCCTACGGCGACCGCCCACGCGCCACGCCACCCGACCGCGCTCCGCCGCCCGTACCTGCCCGGCCGGAGCGGACGCCCGCGCCCCGCGGTGGCCCCACCACACCCACCGGCCCGCCGCAGCAGCGAGCCGCACCCGAAGGGACCCGAGCGTTGATCCCTCCCACCGCCTACGTCAGCCGCCCCGCCCTCGTCCTCGGCGAACACGTCGTCCACGCCACCCGGGTCCGCGACGACATCCTCGCCTGGAACCCCGACCACCCCAAGCTCGAGGTCGTCCGCAAGGCTCTCGCCAACCTCCCCGGAACTCGCCGCTACCTGCGTCCCTACGAGGAGATAGTCGCCGAGCGCAGTCCCACCCAGCGCAAGGACGACGTCTTCGGCGTCATCCTCGAAGCCGCCCAACAAGCAGCCCGGACCGCCATGGACCAGGCGTGCGTCACCCCCGACGACATCGACTGCATCATCACCACCAGCTCCACCGGCGACCGCATGCCCGGACTCGACGTCCACCTGCAGAACACCCTCCCGCTACGCCCCGACATCCGGCGCCGCCCCCTGACACAGCTCGCGTGCGCGGGAGGCACCCAGGCACTGATCATGGCCGAGGAGCACCTGGCCAGGTACCCCGGACACAAAGTCCTCGTCGTCGCGGGGGAGTTCCTGTCCTCCCTCTACCAGCAGTCACTGCTGTCGATCGAGGACCTCATCTACAAGGCCCTGTGGGGCGACCTGGTGGCCGCCACCGTCGTGGCCACCCGCCCCCTGGGCCCCGCCGCGTCCCTTCGCATCGACCACACCCTCGAGTACGTGATCCCCCACACCACCGACCGCTACCGCAAGGAGACCGATCAGAGAGGCGACCACTTCTCCTCCACCAGAGCCTCCCTGCGCTCGGTCACCGACCTCGCGCCCGTCCTGCTGGAGTGGCTCGCCAAACACATCGACACCCCCCTGGACTTCGGCGTCCTGCACCCGGGCGGCCCGGCGATCCTCACCAAACTCGCCACCGCACTCGACGTCGACGACAAGTTCACCCGACACTCGCGCGAGGTCCTCGCCGAGGAGGGCAACCTCGGCGGCCCGACCATCTTCTCCGTCCTGGAGCGCACCTACGCCACCCCTCCCACCGACGGCGGCCGCGGACTGGTCTTCGGCCTCGGCCCGGGAGTCGCGCTGGCCGCGCTTCTGGTGACCTGGACCGATCCGCGGGCCTGACCCCTCACCAGCGGGGCCGCCCGGGACACATCCCCGGGCGGCCCCGCGCCGGCACCCGCGCTCACCGTGCTGCCGCGGACACCCTCCCGCCGACGCTCCGCGGCAGGAGGACGACGCCAGGAGGAGCCGGCCGGCCGGGGCCGGCGGACCAGGACCGGCGACGTGGGGGAGAGCGGCGCGAACCCGCCCCGCCCGTAGAGGCGGGCGAGCCGCTCGTCGGCGGCCACCGCCACCAGCGAGATCCCGTTGTCGTCGGCCCACTCCAGGAGCTCGCGCACCAGACGGCGGGTCGCCTGCCCGTCGCGCCCGCCGGCCAGCGACCCCACCTCCGCCCACGGCCCGCGCAGAACGCGGACGTCACGGCGCAGCCGCACCCCCGTACGGGCCGCCCGGACGAGAGAGACGAGTTGCCACATCAGCAGAGCCGCGGTCAGGAGCAGCACCGCGGTCATCGAGTACCGGCTGCCATCGGGTCCCGCGACGGCGCCCCCGACGGCGGCCCCCGCCACAGCGGCAGGGGCGAGTATCGCCGCGAACGCGGCCACGGTACAGGGCAGGAGCAGCACGTTCTGCCAGGCGGTACGTGTCCAGGGCTGGGGCCGACGCAGTACGAGCGTCGCCGGGCCCCGGGCCATCACCCGGCCCGCGCAGCGGTGGACGACCGTCTCGATCAGCCAGAACGGGGCGAACAGGGCGCGCAGCCACCGGGGGCGGGCGGTGGCGGGGGCGAAGGCCTGCGTGAGGACGCCGGCGAGCTGCGGCAGGCGGCGCCACGGCGCGAGCAGACCGACCGGTGTGCGGACCGCGGCGGCTGGGGATCTCACCGCGCCCCCTGGCCGGTGCGTGCGGGGGACCAGGTGGCCTGGGTGAGGCGGGCGGCCTGGGCGGAAGCGTGCTGGAGGTGCCCGCGGGCGGTGCCGATGACCATGCCGGGGGCCGCGGTGGGATCGCCGACGGCGGTGTTGATCGCCGACGTCGCGGAGCGCACGTGCTGCACGATGCTGGCCTCCACCAGCTGCCGGCCCCCGGCCTGGGCGATGCCGGGCCGGCCTGCCTGGTACATCGCCCACACCTGCTCGGGGGCGAGCGCGCCCGGCGCGACGGCGCCACGCCGGTGGGCGTCCCACACCACCAGCGCCGGGTCGACGGTGCCGCGGCCGCTGGCCGCGTCCTGGAGGGAGGTGAACAGCTGGGCACGACCCGGCTGGGTGAAGTCCTCGGCGCGCAGCCAGCGGCCCACCTGCTCCATCTGTCCGGGGTCGCGAAGCAGCGATGACAGCACGGCGTCCTCGGTGAACGCCATCTCCGGACGCGGGGAAGCCTGCGGCGCCAGCGCCGCGCCGACGGCCTCGATGCGGCCCATGGCCTGCTCCCAGCGGTCCTCCAGCCGCTGGAGGGTACCGAGCATGGCGTTGATCTCCATCTCGGCGGCGGGCGCGCCCGGCATCTGCAGGGTGTTCTCCACCCGCCAGGATCCCTCGGCGACCTGCTGCTGGATGCTGGTCTGCAGGACCCGCTGGCCGAGCTGGGCGGCGTGCTCGGGGTGGGGGACCTGCTGGGTGGTGGTGAGGGCGTGGATCTGCTGCGCGACGGCCGGCCAGGCGGAAGCCGGGACCGTCCAGCGCTCGTCGGCGGCCTTGTGCTGCAACTGCTCGTAGAGCATCCGGGCCAGCACCTGCTGCCGCTCGGCGGAGGAGGAGCGGATGGTGACGGCGGGGTGGGCGTACAGCTTCTCCTCGACCAGCGCCTTGTACATCTGACCGATCCACGGGTCCTGGAAGTCGCGGGCCTTGAGCCAGCCCGCCAGCCGCGCGCCTTCCTCGGGCCGGGCCAGGACGGCGGCCAGTACCGCCTG
The DNA here is from genome assembly GCF_042726075.1 of Kitasatospora sp. NPDC127035. Lineage (NCBI taxonomy): Bacteria > Bacillati > Actinomycetota > Actinomycetes > Kitasatosporales > Streptomycetaceae > Kitasatospora > Kitasatospora sp. NPDC127035. The sequence continues at coordinate 15,536 of NZ_JBHXDN010000074.1, forward strand.
CTCCGCGAACTGTCCCTGCGCGCCGACCGTGCGCTCCAGGCTCGCCTGGGCCACCACACGGCCGTACTGGGCGGCGTTGGCGGAGTTGGGCACGCTGGCGGGCAGGTTCGTGACGTAGGCGGCGACCTGCTGCCAGCCGGCTCCGCTCACCTGCCAGCCGTCGGCGCCGGCCCGCGCGTGCAGATTCTCCACCACCAGGCGCCCCAGCACCTGGGTCCGCTGCTGGGGCGGCGCGGCGAGGACCACGGGGTGGGCGTAGAGGTGGTGGTCCACCAGCGTGCGGTAGACCTCCCTGCGCCACGGATCCGCGAAGTCCTCGGCACGCAGCCAGTCACGCACCTCCAGCGCACGACGGGGATCCTGCAGGACCGCACCCAGCAGGGCCTCCTCGGAGTACGCCTCCGGGCCGCTCACCGAGGCTCCGCCGGGCCCGGCTCGGCCTGGGTGAACACGGCCTGCTGGGACAGCGCCCAGCGCCGGGCCTCCTCGTCCAGAGCCGCGACAACCGCCTCCTCCAGCGGCTCCCACCAGCCCTCACCCGCACGCCACCACCGCTCCACGAACCGCACCGGCGCCCCGGGGAAGTCGCCCAGCAGCGCGGCGTCACCCGCCTCCAGGTGCTGACGCATGGCCTCCAGGCTTACCGGCCCCGACCGCAGCCGCTCCGCCCGGGCAGTAGCGAAGTCCGCCAAGGAGGACAGCTGCTGCTCGCTCAAGGCCATGACACCCCTCCATTCCCCGTCGTCGAATCCCAAGGCCCAGCCCCCGGCAGATGTGCCGAAACAGACGAGGACGGGTCCTGCCCCGCCATGAAAGGCCCCCGCACGGCCTACGGGGCAGCCCGCGAGCCGCTTGTTCCCGCCTGGCAGAAACTGCGGACGGAATATCCCGCCGGGCGGGATCCACAGCCCGGCAGGCTGCGGCCGCGCTCCTGGGCCGTGCACTGTGAGGGGGACCCGGCCCACCCGGACCGGCCACCCGGGACGGCGAGCTCCCCCCCCACGACCGCTCGCCGTCCCGGCCCATCTGCCAGCCGACCAAGGAGAGACCCGCGTGGAGCGCGACGAGGTGAGCGACGAGGACTGGGAGCGGGCGATGGGCCGCACCACCGAGGACGTCTTCACCCCTGACGACGACGGCTACGAACGCCGCACGCGCTGACCCGCCCCCACACCCGTCTCGGCCAGTCCGGACGCCACCGTACCCACCCCACCGCGCCGGGTACGGACGGCCTTCCCGCCCCGCCCCGGCCGCCGGCGGCCGGACAAGGAGGACCGCGCAGTGCATCCCGACTGGTGGACACAGGGCAACGCACGGGACGAGTCACCGTGGCTGCGCATCCCACACACCGAACGCAACCTGGCCGACGGCGACAACGAGCTCATCGCCCTCCAACTGGACGACGAGAGCACCGAGATCGGCCCCTCCTGGCAGGTCGGGCACACGCTCTACACCCTGGTCGGCCACCACGCCGTCACCGGCACCCCCATCCTCTACGCCCTGCGCGCCTCCGGCACCGTGCAACGCCTGCTCGAAAGCGTCCCACCGGAGCACCTCTACGGCGCCTGGCTGCTCCTCACCTCCCCTACGGCCCCCTCAGAACCGCTGCGCCAGCTCGCCTTCGAGTACCTCCTGGAAGAGAGCTACGCCGCACCCGACCCACTGGAGACCCTGGACGACATCGAACGCCGACGCTGCCTGCAGGCCCGCGACCTCAACGCCTGGGCCCGCGAGCAGGGAATCATCGCCGCCGCCACCCCGGCCACCTCCGGCCCCGACACGCCGGACAGCCCGACCCTCCAGTCCCCCACCGTCCAGGAGCAGGCCGCCGTCCGGCAGTGGCTGCGCGCGCTGGAGGACGAACTCGGCCTGCCCGCCGCCCCCGAACCGTCCGAACCGCACCCCACCGACCCCGCACTGGAAGAAGCCTTCGACCCCGGGCCCCCCGCCGGGACCGAATGGCTCCCCCCGCCGCTGACCCTCGCCGGTGACACAGCGGACGAGGGCGGGCCGGACACCGCACCGCTTGCCCCGCGCCCCCACGGACACCGCGGCGACGACGACCTCGACCGCGCCCTGCTGCGCGCCGAATGGGAGATGTGGCAGGCGGACCTGCGGGCCGGCGCGGCGACCTCCACCCTCGGGATGCTCCGCATCGACGCGCTCTTCGGCCGCGGCCCGCAGTACACGGCCCTCAAGCGGGGTGCCGAACGGCTGGCCTCCGCCGCCGCTCTGACTGGACAGGGCCCGCGGGCTCGCTCCCGGGTCCCGGGACCCGGTCGGCGACGCCGAGCGTCTGCAGGAGTCGCTGCCCCGCCTGCGGGAGGAGGCGGTGGCGGCAGACTGCCTCTCCGTAGAGGACCGCTTCGACGCGCTCCAGGACGAGGCCCGTTCGGCGCGGAACCTGTGGCGGTGGCACTGGTCCGGTGCCTGGCACATCCGGCAGGAGCTGAGGGAGCGCCACCGCGCGGCCGGAAGCCGGCCGGCACCGGCGGTGGAGGACTTCGAAGCTCCGGCCGTGGAGGACCTGCGGTACTGCGAGCGGCCGCTGAGGCCCGGTCCGGGGCCCGCCGCAGCGCCCGGGAACGGGAGCCAGGGGTGACGGACGGCCGCATCTGTGCCGGCCGGCGCCCGGGCGGCGAGGTGTCAGACACCCGGGGCTGGGAGACCGGCTCGCTTGTAGACCGCCTTGTACGCGGCCGCGGCGGCGGCCCGCTCGGGCACGGAGCGGGCCAGCGGCCGACTGGCCGCGCCGCCTACGCGCACGCCTCCTCCTGCACGTCCCGCACGCATCCGGGCCGGGACGGTCACGACACCCTCCACGCGGTCGCAACTGCACGAGCGCACCATGACGACGTCACAGACCTCGACGAGCGCACAACCGGAGTCGGCCAGCAGCGCAGGTTCGGGCCTTTGCGGGCTGCTCAGGTGTCGTCGTCGAGCAGTAGTTGGTCCACCTGCTCGAGTTTGTCCGAGGACAACTGTCCCAGCCGTACGCACAGTCGTCGCACCTGCGGGCTCCGTAGCGCGCTGGCCAGCGCCAGGTGTTCCTCCGGGCCCCAGATGGAGTTGGGAAAGAAGAAGCCGGGGGAGACCCTGAAGTGGTCAGCCAGCACTTCGAGAGTCTCCATGTTCGGATTCGCGGACCGGCCCGTGCGGAGTCTGTAGAGAGTGTTCTCGGCGACTGGACACTCACCCCGCCGCGCGGCGATCGCCGTGACGACGGCGGCATCCGACGGCGGCTTCTCGCCGGGTGGGGTCGAAGCTCGCCGGAGAGCCTCGATCCTCTCCGCCAGCGTTGGGGGCTTGCGGTCAGCGTGAATCACAGCAGCTCTGCCTCCACATCACGTCCCGGCAGGGCCGTATGGGAAGCCGGCATGCGGCTCCCTCATCATCTCTGGCCACGGTCGACCGGCTCTCTTCCTCTGGTTGCCACACGCACTTCTCCGAGCGTGTGCGGGACTCGGGGACGGCCGCTCACCGGAATCTGGGCAGCATGACCCGAGGCGTGCCCCACGGCCCGAGAACCACGGGTTCCACTCTCAGGGTAGGGCGGGCCTATGTCCACGCTCGAATTCGCCATCAGTGTGCCCGAAGGAGGGCCCCGAGTTGTAGGGGGCCGCCCACACCTGCCGCCGCTCGCGGAGGCACGGTCCGCAGGAATGCTCCACGGTGTCGGCCGGACCCCGCAGGTCCACCGAACGCGCTACCCGCTCCCGGCGCGACAACGCAACCGGCCGTTTGCGCCGCCGCGGCGGTTGGCGCCGGCGCACACCGGGCGGCAACGCCCGGCCGGTTCGGCCACTGCGTGAGGGGCCGGTGCGCGCCCGGCGCGTGCCGCGGCGCCGCGGCAGGTCACTGTCGGCGGCGGGGTGGGTGGAGCGCCGGGCAAGAGCCCGGAGGCCGGGCACAGCCGGCACCGCGTCAGCCACCCGGAGTTCACACCCCTGGGCCGTCGAGGACGATCTCATTCATGGACCGCTCCTCGGCCTCGCTCATCTTCAGCACCTTGGCGACCCGGTCCAGCAGGAGGCGGGAGGGGCGGTGGACGTTGCCCCGCTCGAAGTCGCCGTAGTGACGGCCCGATACCCCGATCATCTCGGCGACCTTCTCCTGTGACAGTTCCGTACGCTCTCGGCAGGACGTGAGAAGTCCGCGCAGGTCGCCGGTGGCGATGGCGGACAGGTCGTTCACGGCGTTGGGTGACATGGTCGGGAACCTCCTCGTGTGCTTGTCGCCCGCGCACACCGAGCGCCAGGGCTTCTCGGGACGGCCCCGGGCACTCCGGCCGACGGCTGGCGTCGTACTGCCGGGCGGGTCACCTTGAACGTAATCAGAACCCGGCAGGGACGGTACTGAACGAGAGCACCACGATTGTCCCCAAAACCTTGCACAGCGCACACCGGCGCACAACACACCGTCACCAGAGCGCCGGGCGCGCATTCTGTGGGGCGGCGCGGCGGACAGCCGATCGTGAGGCCACACGGCGACACGGCGCACCCATGGGTCGATGGCCGACGACCCACCAGGCAGACAGGGCCGCCACGCCCCGCACAGACGCATCCGCGTACGCCCTGCGCAACCACCGGCACACCGCCACGTGTCGGTATGACCGCATACCGTGTTCGCCAGGGCGGATTCTTTCCTATGATCGGCCTGTCATTCTCTGAATCCGTTCAGACCTTCAGGCCCGTCCGGGCCCCGGCACCCCAGCCCGCCGCACCAGGGTGCGAACACGCACTCACGTCCAGGAGGTGCAGATTGCCCACGTTGCGATTCGCGACCGGCGTGGAGAAATCAGAACTCCGCTTCGTCGAGGAAGCCGCCACCGCCGACGGCGACCGGCCACTCGAAGGCGTTCACGCGCTGACACCGGACAGCGACCCGGACCCCGACCAGATCCGCCGTCACCTCGTCGTCATCCAGGCCCAAGACCCACGACTGAGCGACCGGGCCCAACTGGCCCGCCTGCTGAGCTGCCTCGAGCGCGCCCAGGCGACAGCGCTTGCCATCGCCCACCCGCCGACCGGCCGCACCACCACGGCCGCGTCCCGCATCACCGCCGCCGAACGCCGCGGGATACCCCTGCTGACGATCTGCCACGAGCCCGCGACCTGGCTGCTCCTGCACCGCGCCGTCACACAGGAACACCAGGACCAACTGACCCGGACCGCCGCGCTACACCGCGAACTCCTGGAACAGATCCACCACCTCGGCCAGCCGGACGGCACCCATCGCCTCGTCACCTGGCTCGCCTCCACCGCCGGCGCCCACGTCACCGTCGTCTCCCCCCGGCTGCTGACCACCGCCGCCGCCCCCGCCGACGCCCACGACGTCCTCCAGCCCGCCCATGAAGAGATCACCAGACTCGCCCACACCGGCGGCATCGGATCCGCCGCACTCGACACCGCCGGTCACCAGATCCGGCTCTTCACCATCGGCGACACCTGCCCGGCCCCCGTACTCGCCATCGCGGCCCCCGCCTTCACCCCCCAGACCAACACCGCCATCGCGCGAACCCTCGACCTCCTGGTCGCCCAAAGCGCCATCGAGGACGCCGCCCGCGGACGCGCCCGCCTCAGACAAGGCGAGGAATCCGTACGCCAAGCCATCCTGCAACTACTGATGACCGGACACGTGACCGACGCCCAGCGCACCGCCGCCGGCATCGCCCCAGGAATCCTCGACACCGACGAATGCCGCGTCTTCGTCCTCAAAACTGCCTCCCACACCGAGCGCGCGACCGTCATCCAACAGTGCAACGACGCCGTCGGCACCACCGCGCTCGTCAGCGCCTGCCCCGCCTTCCCCGACGAGGTGATCGTCGTCGCACCCCGCCGCACCGCCGAGCACCACGTCTTCACCAACCTCACCACCGTCGCCCAGCACGCCCCCCGCCGCTACCTCGGCGGCAGCAGCCCCCACCGCCTCGCCGACACCGCCCAGGCCTACCTCGACGCCAGCCGCGCCCTCATCGTCGCTCGCCGCATCACCGCCCGGGCCCACCTCTATATCACCGAGATCCAACTCGCCCACGTCCTCGACGCCCGCGCCTGCGCCTGGGCCCGGACCCTCCTCGCACCCCTCCTGGACCTGCCCGACGGCCGCCGCGACCAACTCCTCGCCACGCTGCGCCTGGGCCTGGACTTCCAGCCGGCCGCCGCCGCCCGGATCCTCGGAACCCACCGCAACACGGTGGCCCGCCGCCTCGCCGAGGCCGCCGAGCTCCTGGACTGCGACCTGCAGGACATCGCCCACCGCGCGGTCATCGGCCTCGCACTCGAAGTCCGAGCCCGCAGGCACCACCGCGTCCAGCCGGCCGCCGAACCAAGCGTCGGGATCAGGTCGCTCCTCGACACCGACGAAGTGCGGCGATGGGCCGGACAGTTCCTCGAGCCGCTGCACTCCGACCGCAGACCCCTCCTCGAGACACTGGCCGCCTGGGCCCGCTCCAATGGCCGCGTCGATGTCGCGGCCGCGGCCCTCGACATGAACCCGGCCACCGTCCGCTCGCACCTGCGACAGGCCGAGCACCTGCTCCAGCGCCGCCTGGTGACCGGTTCCCACGCCGACACGGACACCGAGCCGGACATCGCGGGAGCCCACGACGTCGTGCTGGCCATGGCGACCCTGTGTGAAGACATCGTCCGAATATGATCTTGGTATGCCGTTGAGCGGGCGGCGGATCTGCTGCAGCGCAACGCGAGGCCGATGGCGCTAACCGCGGTGGCGCGCGAGCTTAGAAGGAGCAATCCCCGCGAGCGCGGGGCCGACAGTTGCTTGCCGTGGCGGCTGGCCTGGCCGTCAGTAGGTGGATTGACGCCCTCCGCACCCCTGGCCGGTGCGGCCGGGCCTGCTAGAACGCCTCCCAGGGCACGTCTTCCTGCCATACCCACCGGCCTGTCGCGGGGTCCGGCGTGTAGACGCGCGCCCGCCCGGGTACGGGCAGCCGGCCCTCGAGATGATGGCCGCCCAGGGATCGGGGTCGGTCGTGTCGACCTTGGTCTCCATGCCGTCCGGCGGGCCGCCGTCCAGTTCGACCGTCACCTTCGCCAGGTGTCGGCTGTAGCCGCGATGTGCTGGTCGACGGGGCCGGATCTTCCGGGCCGGCCTTCGACCGTTCCTGTCGGCGTCGATCGGATTCGGTCCGGCCGATGGCCGACCGGAGCGCTGTGGCCTCGGTCACGTTAGGCGCGTCAATCGTCACTGTCCGTGCTTGTCGCACTGATTGGCGGTCGGCCGCGCGGTCGGTGGAGATGGCTTCGTATCGGTCTAGCCCCAATGCCGTGTAGATAGAACTTGCGGATTCCTGTCACGGGTCTGGTGTGGTCAGGATGTCGATGCTGATGGTGGCTTTGTAGCTGGTCCGGTCGATGGTGCCTTTGGCGTTGTACTTGGAGATCGCGCGTTTGACGACGCGGGGGCGGGTGCGGATGCGCCGGTCGGGCATGAGGTCGGCCAGGACTCGTCGGCCGATGTCGTTCATCGCCGGAAACGCGCTCCTCGCGGCCAAGCTGACCAAGCTCGGAGGCATCTACAGGGGCGCCAAGCTGGTCGTCCAGGCGGGCAACTTCCAGGACAAGATGAAGGCCCTCGTCGCGAACTTCGGTGACGTCACGGGCCTGGGCACCGTCGCCTCCTACTGCTCGTAGAACCGCGGGTCGGGGGCCCGCCGCCCGCGGGGGGGGCCCCCCCCCCCCCCCCCCAAGGGGGGGGGGGGGGGGGAGTATTAAAAAAAAAAGCAGGCCGAGCAAAGTGAAAGTGTTTTA
>NZ_JBHXDN010000074.1:23314-47452 GCF_042726075.1 Kitasatospora sp. NPDC127035
GGCCCTCGTCGCGACGTGGGGTTACGTCAGGGGCCTGGGCACGGTCGCCACCTAGTGCGCGTACACCCGCGGGTGGGGGGCCCGCCGCGGGGGGCGGGCCCCGACCCCTCACCCCGATAGGAGTCCTGAAGTGAAATCGCTGTTCATGGCCTCGTTCGTTGCCGCGACCGCGGTGGAAATCGTCGTCGTGGTGGCACTCCTGCGTCAGGTCTGGCGGCAGAGGCGTCAGGCCGCGCGGGAACAGCTGGTGGTGCGCGCCTCCGGCATCGTGACGGCCGCGAGCGTTCTTCGGCGGCTCCATGACCGTCGCCGCGCTCGTGGCCCACGGCTGGGAAGGGCTCGACGGGGCCGACACCCTGCTCTACGCGGTGACCTTCGGCATCGTCACCGCAGCCCTCGTCGAGCGGATCGGGAACAAGTCCGCGGCGAACCTCGCCTACGTCCTGCCCGCCGGCTTCGGTGTCCTCGCCGGACTGGTCGCCAACGCCGTCTGATCCCGGCGAGCCGGGGCACGTCACCACCACGGCGGGCCCGCCGGCCCCACGGGCCGGCGGGACGTACGGCGCGTTTGTGGAGCGGTGCAACGGCCTGGCCTGGTACTGGAGGCCCCGCTGACCGCGGCCAACGCGGGCGGAAACCTGCACACCATCTGGCAACTGTTCCACCGACGGGCGAACCAGTTTCGGTTGACCTGGGGGGCGGGCCGCGGCCCGCCCCCCAGGGGCCTTTTGCCCACGTCCCGAGCCGCCATGTACCGGGCCGCGGTCGAGGAACTCTGCAAGGACCGGGGCGCGGAGGGCCCGAACCTCTTCAAGAAGATCGAGGACCTGGTCAACCGCGGCGTCAGCCGTGAGATCGTCGACGACCTCCACGAGGCCCGCTTCCTCGGCAACTGGAGCCTGCACGACGGGCTGGAGTTCTCGGCAGAGGAGGTCGGCGACGTCGCCGAGCTGATCACCGAGGCCGTCCACGTGCTGTACGTCCAACCCGAGGAGCGCCGGGCGATGCGCAACGCCCGCAATGCCCGGCGGGACCCGTTCAGCTCCAGGCCGTGAGACGGAACGGAGCCGGGGCGGGGCCCCGGCTCCACCGCTACGCCTCGCCCCGGCTGTCGAGGGCAACCACGGCGGGGTCGGTGTGCTGGAGCCGGGTACGGACCGCGACGCAGTCCCCGACCGGCAGCGCGAACCACCTTGGCAGGGGTTCGCCGCATGCGGCAGGGGACGTTCGGCCGCGGGCATCGGTCCCCGGGGGTGGGCTCGGGGTAGAGACGGGGAGGGCCCCGCACGGAACCGGGAGGCCGGGGTTCACGCGCGGGGCCGCATTCACGGGGTGGGGGCCGTCAGACTCCGGTCAGGGTGTATGTACCCGTTCCGTCCGGCCGGCCGCTGGAGTACTGGCGGATGAGTTCCCCGTCCGCGTACCGGTCGTGGCCCATCATGGAGCCGGTGTACTTGTTCTGCAGACCGATCTTCGTGCTGCCGGGTACGTCGCGGTAGATGTAGAACCGCTGGAGGTCGTCCTCCGCGCAGGTGGCCGTCGTCAGGTAGGCCCGCTCCTGGTTGGCGATGTTCGCGGGGATGGTCGCGCATCCGCCGATGCCCCAGTTCCAGAGGGATGCCTCGATGACGCCGTTGTGCTCGGTCACGTTGCACAGTCGCCAGTTGTCCAGGTGGGCGCTGAAGATGGTGGATGCGCGCAGGCGGATGCCGTCGTTGGCCAGGAGCGGTGCGCTCCAGTTCAGGACCTTGCCGGGGACGTCGATCCTGTAGACGGCGGGTTGGCAGGTCAGGGCGGCGCGCGTGGCGGGCTTGGCGGCCTGGGGGGCCTGCATGTTCTGGGTGGCTGTTGCGGCGTTGTCGGTGTCGTGCTTGGCCTGGTCGGCCTTGGCCGAGGGGACGGGACCTGCCGGGTGCTTCGCGGCGGCGGCGGGGGAGCCGCAGTCCAGCAGGCCCTTGGCCTTGGCCATGATGCTGTTGGCGGGGACCGTGTCCTCGCAGCGCACCGCGCCTTCTTCGAGGGCGGTGTAGGTGGTGTAGCTGCCGGTGTCGGGACCCGCGGTCCACTTCAGGCCGTAGGTGCCACCGCCCAGGTCGGTGCGGTTGCAGTTGAGGCTGCCGTAGGTGCCGGTGACCTTCTTGGTGCCCTTGTAGAGGCCGTAGTAGCCGGGCTCGAAGAAGTTCCAGGAGACGGAGTTTGACTCGCTGCTGGTGGAGGAGTAGTTGACCTGCACGTTCAGGCCCAGGCTCGCGCCGACGCTGCCGAGGGCCTCGACGGCGAAGCTTCCCTGAACGGTGCCGTTGAGGCCGACAGACACCGAGATGGTGGTCTGGGTGCTGGTGGTGACGGTATGGCTGCCGGTGGAGCCCTGGGTGACGTACCAGCCCTTGAAGTGGGTGATCGTCGGGGTGATCTCGGTCGTCTTGATGATCGGGTGGCGGGCGCCGAGATCGGCCGCCGTACAGGTGTCGCCGAGCCGGGGCGCCGTCGTGGTGGCGGGTGCTGCGGCCGCCGGTGAGACGGCGAAGCCCACGGCGGCGACCGCCCAGGCGGCCGCCGTAGCGGTCACTGCCATGAGTGACCTGCCAGTGCGGCTGACGGGTCGTTCGGGGCGCGTCATCATCCATTCCCCTCTGGTCGTGTATATGTCAGGTCAAGGGTGAATGTAGTGACCGCGAGGGCATGGCGTGAGGCCGGAACCGGCCACAAAAGTTCGTGGATGGGCCTATTCCTCCCCTTGTGTACACCGTTGCCGGGCCGTTTCGATCCTCGGTGAACCCGTGCGCCACCGAACAGGGGGACCACCCTTTGAAACATGTCAGGCAACTGCTCGCGGCCGTAGCCTCGCTCGCCCTCACCGCAGCCCTGTGCGCCCTGGGCGCCCAACCGGCCGCCGCCCAACCGCCCACGAGCCGTACAGCCCCCCAGGGCCACGGCGACTGTACGCAAACCGGGCCCGACCTCCGGCGCGAAGGCATGGCCTGGACCTGCATCAAGACGGGACCGGCCACCGCCTCCGCCCTCGCCGCCGTGCCGGCCGCAGCCCCCCGGGTGGCCCATGCCAACCCGGGGGCGGACCTCTGCCTCAAGGACGACCCGAATACGCCCTTTGGCTTTAATCACCAGTTGTGACGTCAGTTGTTCACGAGTTTGGGAGGCACCCCGAACCACGGATGGGTGATGTTCACGAGTTTCGACGTCACCGGGGTACTTGCCAGGCCAGCATCGGGAGTGCTCCTGGTGAAAGGCCCTGGTCATGCCGCAGATGTCGAAGGTCGAGCTGTACGCCGCGATCCGGCGTGACCACCGCGGCGGCATGAAGCTGCGGGAGATCGAGCGCAAGTACAACGTGTCGTGGCGGACGATCAGGAAGGCCGTGGACTCGGTCTGGCCGGAGCCGCGGAAGAAGCTTCCGCCGCGCGCGACCGCGCTGGACCCGTACAAGCTGGTGGTCGACGGGATCCTGCGGGCTGACCTGGACGCGCCGCGCAAGCAGCGGCACACGGTCACTCGGATCTTCCACCGCCTGGTCGAGGAGCACGGTGCCGAGGTCTCCTATCAGCAGGTTCGGCGCTACGTCGCGGACCGCAAGCCGCAGATCCTGGTGGAGTCGGGCAAGGCCCCGATCGAGGCGTTCGTCCCGCAGACGCACCAGCCCGGGATGGAGGCCGAGGTCGACTTCGGCGACGTGACGGTGAAGCTCGCCGGCGAGCTTGTGACCTGCTACCTGTTCTCCTTCCGGCTGTCCTACTCGGGCAAGGCCATTCACCGCGTCTTCGCCTCCTGCGGGCAGGAGGCGTTCTTCGAAGGCCACGTCCACGCGCTGCGGGTGCTGGGCGGGGTCCCCCGAAGCAAGGTCCGCTACGACAATCTGAAGGCCGCCGTCGCCCAGGTGCTGGGGCTGAGCCGGGCGCGGGTGGAGGCCGAGCGGTGGGTCGCCTTCAAGTCGCACTTCGGGATCGAAAGCTTCTACTGCCGGCCCGGCATCGAGGGCGCCCACGAGAAGGGCGGTGTCGAGGGGCAGATCGGCTACTTTCGCCGCAACCACTTCGCGCCGGTGCCGGAGGTCGAGTCGCTGGCGGAGCTGAACGAGCTGGTCGAGCAGTGGGATCGGCACGACGGGCGGCGCCGGATCGGGTCGAGGGCGCGGACGATCGACGAGTGCTTCGAGGACGAGCGTCCGCGGCTGCTGCCGCTGCCGGAGGACCCGTTCGAGACGGGGCGGGTGTTCACGCCGCGGGTGGACCGCTACGGTCAGATCGCGGTCCGCACCAACCGCTACTCGGTGCCGGTCCGCCTGATCGGCAAGCGGGTCAGGGTGCTGCTGCACGCCTCCCACCTGGTGGTCTACGACAGGAACGTCGAGGTCGCCCGGCATGAGCGGCTGATCGCCAAAGGCGCCTGCCGGCTGGAGCTGGACCACTACCTGGAGGCCCTGGTTCGAAAGCCGGGTGCCTTCCCCGGCGCGACCGCGCTCGACCAGGCCCGCTCCGCCGGGAAGTTCACCCCGGTCCACGACGCCTGGTGGGCCGCGGCGGTCAGGGCGCACGGCGACGCCGAGGGCACCCGGGCGCTGATCGAGGTGCTGCTGCTGGGCCGTTACCTCGCACACGAGCACGTTGTCGCCGGTCTGGCCACCGCCCTGCAGGCCGGGGCCCTGACCGCGGACGCGGTCGCGCTGGAGGCCCGCAAGGCCGCCCAGGCCGAGGACGAACCGGCCGTCGGGGTCCACGCATCGCGGGCGGCTGCCGGGCCGGGTGGGGCGAGCGTGACGTTCCTGCACGAGTGGAAGCTCAACCACCTGCCCCCGGACACCAGGCCGCTGCCCTCGGTGACCCACTACGACCAGTTGCTCCGACACCGCCGCACCGGCGGCGGTGACCTGCGAGAGGGAGAAGCGCCATGACCGCCATGCTGCCCCGCCAGCGCAACCTGACCGAGCAGGCCGCGACCACGGCCATCGACACCGCCTGCAGGCTCCTGCGGCTGCCGTCGATCCGCAACGAGTTCGCCGACATCGCCGACCGGGCGGCCAAGGACCAGATGACCTACCGCGGCTTCCTCGCGGAATTGCTGATGGCCGAGTGTGACGACCGGGCCCGCCGCCGCTCGGAGCGGCGGATCAAGGCCGCCGGATTCCCCCGGGACAAGTCACTGCGGACCTTCGACTTCGACGCCAACCCCAACATCGACCCCGCCGTGATCAACACCCTCGCCAGCTGCGAGTGGATCAAGAAGAGCCAGCCGCTCTGCCTGATCGGCGACTCCGGCACCGGCAAGTCCCACATGCTCATCGCCCTGGGCACCGAGGCCGCGATGCAGGGCTACCGCGTCCGCTACACCCTCGCCACCAAGCTGGTGAACGAGCTGGTGGAGGCCGCCGACGAGAAGCAGCTGAACAAGACGATCGCCCGCTACGGCCGCGTCGACCTGCTCTGCATCGACGAACTCGGCTACATGGAACTCGACCGCCGCGGCGCCGAACTGCTCTTCCAGGTGCTGACCGAGCGCGAGGAGAAGAACAGCGTCGCCATCGCTTCCAACGAGTCGTTCGGCGGCTGGACCAAGACCTTCACCGATCCGCGTCTCTGCGCGGCCATCGTCGACCGCCTGACCTTCAACGGGACCATCATCGCGACGGGCACCGACTCCTACCGCCTTGCCAGCACCCGGGCGCGGGCCGAGGAACCGGCGAAGGCAGGCTGACCGCGACAGGCTCCTACTCGACGGTCCTCCGCCCTCCGGGCGGAGGACCGTCGCCGCCTTTCGGCGGCCCAAGCTCCTCGCCCGGTGGGATGAAGGTGTCTGCGCTGTCGGCGTCCTCGACATGGCCGTTCGCGTCGACCGTGATAGCCGTTGCCCGCCCGTTCGACGTGATCAGCCACGCGAGGACCTGCTCGGTCAGCGCGGTTCCGCCGGGACCCTGGTCCGTCCAGTGAGCCCGCCATCCTCCGCCGGGCACCGCGGCGACGACCTGGTCGGCCGGCTCCAGATGGGAGAAGTCCTCATAGTCCGTCACCGGACGAAGGGCTCCTCGCTGCCGGTCGACCACCAGCGCTGCCCCGGTGGCCTGGTCCCAGCTCTCCACACGCACCATGCGACCGATCTCAGTCTCGGTGCCGTTGAAGATCGCGATCCAGCCGGTCTGATTGAAGTAACGGAGATCCACAGCCCCATCATCTCGAACAGCAAAGGGCAGCCATCAGGGCCCCGGCTCACTCTGCACGTCACCAGTTCTGCCTCTACACATCGGCGAGTGCTCAGGCGATCCCCATCGCCGCGGGATGACGTCATCTCTGGTGAACATTCGCAGCGCTCAAGATCGTCAACTGCTGCCCAAAGTGCTGCCCAATCGCTGCTACTTCACGTGAACGAAGCCAAGTCAGCGATCACGAATTCGCCGACTTTGTCAGCCAACAGGGACTGCGCCCCAGTTGGCATTCCAGCGTCAGTGATGAAACAGGCCACCTGGTCCAGCTGCGCGAAGCTACTCAGCCCGACCGTTCCCCATTTGGTGTGGTCGGCCGCTACTACGATCTGGCGCGCCCTGGAAATGAAGGCGCGATTTGTTTGGGCTTCGGCCACGCTTGGGCTGGTGAGACCTTCGGTTTCGGTGACACCGTGCGTGCCGAGAATCAGCAGGTCGGCATGCAGCGAAAGAATCGCGTGCTCGGCAATAGGCCCCACGAGCGCCTGGGAGCGGGTCGACGCACCGCCGGTCAGCAGAACCACGGGCGCCTGGACCCCCGGCGCGGCGTGACCCCGAAATAGCTGTTCAATGGGAAGCGAATTGGTGAGGATCGTCAGATCAGAAGTATCCAGGAGCCGCTTGGCCACGGCGAAGGTCGTCGTCCCACCATTGAGGGCGACGACACTACCGGGCCGGACGAGTGCAGCGGCGGCATCGGCAATCGCCGACTTCACCGCGGACTCCCGGGTCGACTTCGCGTCGAAACCCGGGTCTTCTGTGCTGGTCGCGGCGACGACCGCTCCCCCGTGGACCTTTTCCAGGATGCCCGTCTGTGCCAGCGCGTCCAGGTCGCGGCGAATGGTCACGTCCGAAACACCGAGGGACGTGACAAGGTCCGCCACCCGCACAGCTCCTTCCCGCCGAACCGTGTCGACGATCAGAACGCGGCGCTGGTGTGCAAGCATTCCTCGATCCGCCACGACGCCCCCAGACCTCTCGGCGGTCCGAGGGTGACGCCGAGTTCCTCGGCGCTCTCGCGTCGGACGGCGGTGGGCGGGTCGTCCGCGTCGAGCAGTCCTGCGGCGGCTTCGACGAGCATGCCGTCGGGGTGGTCGTTGACGTAGGCGGGGTAGCGGAACTGGCGGGTGAGCAGGACGCGACCGCGTTCGGCGTCGTAGGGCAGGACGACGGCGCCGTTGCCGCGGTCGTAGGTCTCGCGCTGCTGGGTCTCCCAGCGTCCGTCGCGGCGGCGGTAGTCGAAGGTGGTGCGGCGTAGGACGTGCCAGCCCCGGGAGGTGAGCTCGACGTCGCGGACCCGGATGTCGGGGTTGCGGTCCAGGCCGCGTCCGGCCCGGTCGAGGCCGGTGCGGCCGCGGTGGTCGGGGGTGTCGGTGCCGGGGCGGCCGGTCACGTGGTCTCCTGCGGGGTGCGGCGGGGGATCTCGGCCACGTCGTGGTAGATGGGGAGGCCGCGTCGGCGGGCGATGGCGACGTCCTGGTCGGCTCCGGTGGAGTCGCCGGGCAGGCGCAGTACGGCGTCGCAACGGGCGAGCAGGCGCTCGGCCGTGGGGTAGAGGACCTGGTCGGCGAGGGGGTCGGTGGGGCCCGCGCCGGCGGAGCGCAGGACGGGCAGGGCGATCCACTCCCCGATCGCGGGGAGGTGGCCGGCGGCGAAGACGGGCCAGGCGGCGGCTTCGAGGCGGGCGAGGTTGGCGGCCATGGCCTGCGGGTCGCCGTCGGTGCCGGATCGGTAGGGGCCGGCGATGAGGATGAGCATCGGCTTGTCGGTCATGGGCGCTACACTACATGCAGAAACGTGCAAGAACAGGAGAGAATGCGGATGTTGGCTGCTGAACGGCGCGAACATCTGCTTGGTCTGCTGGCCCGCGAGGGCAAGATCGTCGCCAAGAATGTCGCCGCCGAGCTGGGGATCTCCGAGGACAGCGCGCGGCGCGACCTGCGCGACCTCGCCGCGGACGGCCTGTGCCAGCGGGTCTACGGCGGCGCGCTTCCCGTCTCGCCGGCGGCGGTGGACTACGCCGCCCGGCAGAGCGTGGCGATCATCGACCGAAGCACAGGCCACTCTGTCACCTTCGGGTGACGTCATTTCTGGTGAACATCCGCAGAGCTCAAGATCGCCAACTACTGCCCAAACCGCTGACCAATCGCTGCTACTTCACGTGAACGAAGCCACTTCGACGAGCATCACGCCTTCACGTCCCCATCAGCGGATCTGGCCGTGGGCGGCTCGACTTGTCAGGCACGTGATGTCTCTCTCGATTTCACGACACTGTGGCTGGTCCGGGTGCACGGCTGCCGGGGACGGGCAGGCCGAAGGTGCCAGGGACGGGAAGGCGGCGTCGCCCGGTGTCCGGACGCGACGGGGCCAGGCATCCGGATCTCCCGGCCGCGCAACGGCGCGATGCCCCGCGACACAACCGCGTACTCTCCGGAAGTCCGAGAGTCCACGAGGATCGCCGGAGCGGCCGCGGGTCATGCTGGGGCCGGCAGCCCGACGACCGGCTGCCTGGCCGTTTGCCGTGGCCCGTCCCATCGGATCCGACAGGGGTGATGCCCTACACGACGGCTCTATGGCCGCCGGCACCGGCCTGACCCTCGACACGCCATCGTCACCCTGGCGCGCCGAAGTCAGCAACAGGCGGCCCGTCCTGACGGCCGCAGGGTACTTGATCATTTCACCTCGATGCTGGTGAACGGAGGAGAACGGCTGATCCGGGTAGGGAGCCGAGGCGCAGTCGCCGGGCCCCGTACGCGGTCCCCGTGTTGGGTGTATCCGAGTCTTGGCCCCGCCGGGAGCTCGGGGTAGCGTCGAACTACCTGCTCGGATACCTGTTCCGATCCGTCTGGGGGAGCTCCCAGCGGGCAGGCACACCACAGGACTTGAGCCTCATCCTCCTCCCACGCCTCGAACTCCGGGCGTTCCCGGCCCGGAGCCCGCTGTTCCCGCGGGCCGGGACAGTCCTGTTGTGCGCCCCTCGGTGCTCGGGCCTTCTCCACCGTCGTCTCCGGCAAGCCGACCTCACTGCTCCCCGACAGCGACTTCCACTGGTTCCCCCTGGAGAACCCCGGCCTGGTCTCCATCCCCATCGGCTTCCTCGCCGGCGTGATCGGCACCCTGCTCTCCAAGGAGAAGGCGAACCCCGCGAAGTACGCCGAACTGGAAGTCCGCTCCCTCACCGGACTCGGCGCCCACTGACCCGACCGAACACCCCGACCGACGGCCTCAAGGGCCTGCCCGATGCAGTTCACCGCGACCTGGCCCGGGCCACGGCACAGACGTGTGTGATCAGTCCGATCCGGGCGTCTCTCAGGCCGGCGTCCAAGCGGGACCACCCCAAGCCGGTGCCCTGGGCCATGAGGAGCACGATGTGGCCAGCCGAGGTTCGGGCGACAGCCGCAACGGCACCTCGCCGAGGACGGTGCTGACCGATGTGACGCAACCGCGGCGTCGATGACGCCTGAACCGTTCGCTCATCTCCGCCCCCGGCGCCCGTTCCGGCACGGCCCGGGTGAACCGGGTCAGCAGTCCGACCGCGCCCAGCAGGGCCGCCTCGTAGGCATCGGTGCGGTCCTTCCGCCGCTCGACGACCAGCGGTCAGGGCGGCCCGGCGGCGCAGGGGGCTCCGCTCCTGGACATGGGTGGTTTCTCCCGGGTGGGTGGGCGAGGGGCGAACGTCGAGACCGGCCGGCCTGCGTCCCCGCGAGGTGTGAGGAGCGTGGAGTGCCGCCAGAAGTGCACGAGATAAGTCATAAACAAACACAAGTCGACAGGCAAAGAGAATGACACCCGGGTCGCCGCCATGTGTCAAGAGTTGGTGCGAACCTGGGGCCGACAGGTCGAGAAGCTCCCCGTCCGGCGCGTGAGGTGGAGCTGTCGTGGCGGCGATGCGCCGACCGGCGGCCGGCTCGCCCGGTACCTATGGTTCACCTACTGCTTGACCGCGCCGAAGCCCAAACGTGTCCAACCGTTTGTCGCCTGCGAGCTGCTAGGTGTGGGCAAATAGACGCTCCGTCAGATTTCGTCGCTGTGTGTTCAGGTGTCGTTGCGGGCCCGTTCCCTTCCGGGAGCATGCTCGGTCGTCGGCTCCCTGAGTTCCGTCGAGGCGGCACGGGCATCGATGCGGCCCGGTCTACGACGGGCCGGGGGCCGACGGACGGATCCTGGCGCTGTATCAGTCCGAGTTCGGCAGACGAATCGGTGTTGACTTCTGATTGATCGACCGACGTATGTGACATGCCACGTTTGATTCAGCCGGCTGATCTGCCTGGCACGCGGAGCCGCACGTGCCACCTACCCCTCCCAGCCCAAGGTGGACCCATGGCCGATTCCTCGACCAGCCGTTCCCGGCTCTCGTGACGGCAGGGGGTGCGTCTCGCACGCACGCTGTCCGCCAGCTCGGACGGCGCGAAGAGCGACCGCGCGGGCATCGCGCCCGTCAGCGGGATGATCTCGACGCCGTCCGCAGAAGCACGGCAGGCGATGGAACCACGCCACGGAGTGGGGCCGCCCGGCCCCTGTTCGCCTGCTCCTCGAACCGGTCCTGACACTTCCGGACGGCCCCACGAGTAACACGTCCCTTCCTTCAACCATCCCGAAGGAGTTCCCGTGTCCTTGTCCCGACGTACCTTCCTGAACGCCGCCGCCGGCGTCGCGATGGCGAGCAGTTCCGGCCTGCTCGCCTCCGCACCCGCACG
The DNA here is from genome assembly GCF_042726075.1 of Kitasatospora sp. NPDC127035. Taxonomy (NCBI): domain Bacteria; kingdom Bacillati; phylum Actinomycetota; class Actinomycetes; order Kitasatosporales; family Streptomycetaceae; genus Kitasatospora; species Kitasatospora sp. NPDC127035. The sequence continues at coordinate 34,220 of NZ_JBHXDN010000074.1, forward strand.
CGCCGCGACTGACGCAGCCGCCGCCGGACCGTACACGCCGACCTGGCCCTCGGTGGGCCGGCACACCGCCGCACCCGAATGGTTCCAGGACGCCAAGTTCGGCATCTACTTCCACTGGGGCGTCTTCAGCGTCCCCGCGTACGGCAGCGAGTGGTACCCGCGAAACATGTACCAGACCGGGTCCGGCCCGAACGAGCACCACATCGCGACCTTCGGAACCCCGGCAGCCTGGCCGTACCACACCTTCATCGACGGTGGCCGCGACAAGGCCGGCACCTTCCACCAGTTCGCACCGAAGCTCGTCTCCCAGGGCGGCCAGTTCGACCCCGACGAATGGGCACGGCTGTTCAAGGCCGCCGGCGCCCGCTTCGCCGGGCCCGTCGCCGAACACCATGACGGCTACTCGATGTGGGACAGCCAGGTCAACGAATGGAACTCCGCCGCCCGCGGCCCCAGGCTCGACCTGCTACGCCTGTTCACCGACGCGATCCGCGGTGAGGGCATGAAGCTGCTGGTCGCGATGCACCACGCCTACAACTTCACCGGCTACTACCAGTTCACCCCCGCCCAGAGCGACCCCAGCCTGAAGAAGCTCTACGGTCAGCTCGACCGGACCGCCGCCAACCGGCTCTGGTACGCCAAGCTCAAAGAGGTCGTCGACCGCGCCCATCCCGACATCATCTATCAGGACTTCAACCTCGACGAGGTCGACGAACAGCGGCGCCTGGACTTCCTGTCCTACTACTTCAACCAGGCCGAGGACTGGGGCAAGGAGGTGGTCTCCACCTACAAGGAGCACTACCCGAGCCCCGGCGAGGTGTACGACTTCGAACGCGGCGGGCCGGGCGATCTGCGCGAGCCGTACTGGCTGACCGACGACTCCGTCAGCGGCTCCAGTTGGTGCTACACCACCGGCATCGGCTACTACTCCACCCAGCAGATGATGCATGCCCTGCTCGACCGGGTCAGCAAGGGCGGCAACATGCTCCTCAACGTCGCCCCGACGGCCGACGGCACCATCCCCCAGAGGCAGCGCGACATCCTGCTCGGCATCGGCGACCACCTCACCCGCTTCGGCGAGGCCGTCTACGACACCCGCGTCTGGACGGCGTACGGGGAGGGCCCGACCGCGATGGGCGGCGGCTCCTTCACCAAGCCGGTCGTCGGCACCGCCAAGGACATCCGCTTCACGCGGGACAAGGCCGGTACCACCCTCTATGCCACCGCCCTCGGCTGGCCCTCCCAGGGACTGACCGTCACCTCCTGCTCCCGCAAGCGCATCGACCTCACCGCCCTCACCGGCGTGCGGTTGCTCGGCCCCGCAGCCGGGCAGTCCACCGAGGTCACCGGATGGGCCCAGGACGCCGATGGCCTGCGTATCCCGCTGCCCACGAACGCACCCTTCCCCGCCCACGCCTACACCCTGCGGCTCACCTTCGCCAACGCCATCCCGCCCCTCACTCCGCCCACCCGCATCACCGCCTTCCGCGACGTCGACTTCCACGGTCCCCGCGCGACACTCCCGCTCGGCAGCCACACCGCCGCCCAGCTCCAGGCCGCCGGCATGGCACCCGCGAGCATCTCCTCCCTCCACGTCCCCACCGCGTACCGCGTGGTTGGCTACCCCGGCGACCAGTTCACCGGCACCCCGTGGACGTTCACCACCGACACCGCGGACCTGCGCATCACCGGGGCCAATGACCGGATCCGCTCGCTGCGGGTCACCCTTGCGCCCGAGGCATGGCTGTGGATCACCAACACCGCGACCGGTATGGCCGTCGACGGCGGCGGCGACGTGCGCGCCGGGTCCCCGGTCAAGCAGTGGACCGCGAACTCCAGCACCAACCTGCAGTGGCACGCGATCGACCTCGGCACCGGCCGCTACCGGCTCGTCAACCGCACCAACGGCCTGGTCGTCGACGCCACCGGCGTCGCGACCGGCGGCACCGCGTTCCAGGAGATCTGGGACGGCGGCGCCGGCCAGCAGTGGACGATCACCGACCTCGGCACCGGCGCGTACACCATCGCCAACCACGGCAGTGGCCTGCTCCTCGACGGAGCGGGCGCGCGCAACAACGGAGCCCCGCTCAAGCTCGTGGCACCCCGCACCGACGCCACCCTGCGCTGGACGTTCCGCACCGCCCCCTGAACCAGCCGCAGTCGCCGGCCACCGCGACCGCCTGTTGGGGGAGGGCCGGGCGGGGACCGTCTCCTCGACCTCGCCCCGGCCCGCCTCAAAGACTCCGGACTGGTCCGCGGGCGCACCACCCAGCGCACCGACTCCACCCACGTCCTGGCCACCGTCCGGGACTTCACCCGCCTCAAGCCGGTCACCGGGGCCGTGCGCGCGGCCCCGGAGGAACTCGCCCGGGCGGCCGGCCGAGCGCCGGCCGTCCGGGTCGGCGAGGACGGGGGGCCGCCGCTACGGCCGACCGGTACGTCCGGCCACGCACCCACCCGTCCCAAGACCCGGATCGCTGCCACCGGGTGCAGAGGACCGCCGTCTGATCGAACACCTCAGTCGGGACGCCCATCCTCTGGTAGGCCCTGCACCGCCGCCCCTCCGCCGACCTCCTCCAACCCGCCGGCCGGCCCGGCGCCGCCGCCCTGCGACCAGCAGCGATCACTGGGCAAGCCGGCATCGGGCACACGTCCGGCCAGGCGGGGCGCTGGCCGGGTGGCACGGCCGCTGACACCGGTCGCGCCGAAGCGGAAGGAACTGCCGACGCCACCTGCCCCTCCCACCCGGAAATCCCCCGAGCGTGCCACCGCGGCCCGGGTCAAGACGGACGGCCGCGGCCGGACCGCAGAGCGCCGACAACCACGACCGTGCCCGACCGGTCCGCCGATGCGGTGACCCCCGGGCGCACGGCCCGGCGGCAGAACGTCGGCCTGGCGCTGACAGTCCTGCCGCACCGGCTGAACTCGGTGCTGCGGGGCTGGTGCGCGTACTTGCGTCCCGGGGTTTCGAACGTCGCCTTCTGCTACCTCAGCCACTACGTGTGGATGCGGGTCGTCCGGTGGATACGGCGCAAGCACCCCGGGATCACGTGGAAGCAGCTTCGCCGCCGCTACTGCGGAGGCGGCGTAGAGGTCGGCGTCGTGGCTGACGGGCCGGCCGCCCTTGCTGTCCTTCTTCTTCCGGTTGGCGGCCTGGTCCTCCTTCTCCGGGATGACCGCCTTGATATGGCGACCGCGTAGGTGTGCGCGGTTGCCGCGGGACGAGTAGGCCATGTCCCCGGCGACCGCGTCGGGTCGGGTGCGGGGGCGACCGACAGGCCCGCGGACCCGCACCTCTCCAGTACGGGGATGACGGGCATGGAATCGTTCGTGGTCGTCGGGCCGCCGTACTGCCGAGATGGCGGGGCGCCACGTCCAGTTCAGAGTGCGCTGCCCTGCAGTCAGCTGGACGAAACATCCCCATGGGGCTGTCGTCGGCTTCTGGGAACAGGTTCTCGCCGGCCACACGCACCCGAAGACCGCCACGGACCACCGCACGGCGTGCGATCAGAGATGGGTTCCGCCCCTACTGCGCCGACCTGAACGGTATTGGCAACTGAAGGCCTACCGAGGAGGTTCCTCTGCCCAGTGCGGCCGGGGTGCGGGTTGGTCCGGCATCGGCTTCCACGGCTGCGCGGCCGATTGCGGGCTCGGGTCCGGCGAGGGTGAGGCGCCCATGGTGCGAAGCCGTGCGAGGTTGGCAGCCTGTCGTTGCTCCTCGACCGTACTGCCGTACGGGTTGGAGGGGGCTTGGGGCGGCGGTGCGGGGCGGCGGCCGGCTGCCAGTCTCAGGCCGTGACCGCACCGGTCCTGGGTCTGGACGATGTGCGAGGGGGACGGCGGCTCGGGCCAGATGGTGATCTCGTAGTCCTCGACGAGTGAGCTGACGACGCCGTCGGGTGCGGTGTCCCGGCCGCGGGCCTTGACGAGGATGCGGTACCAGCCTGGGCCCTGCGCGCTGAGAAGGGGAAGTCCGGGCACCGGACCGTCGGAAAGCGAGTCGACGCGCAGACTCCCGCGCGGGGCGTGGACGCTCGCCTCGACGATCTCGCTCCAGCCCGGCTCCGGGCCTTCCCTGTCGCCGGGGCGGGCGGTGAGAACGGTGACATGCGCACGGACCGGCCCGGTGTGGATGCCGGTGTGGACACGAGCACCTGCGGTCATGGTGATGACCAGGCCGGTGGAGTAGTCGTCTTCCGCGCCGACCGGAATGACGCTGGCGTCGAGCAGGCCGAAGGATCGCTCGGAGACCTGGACGAGGACCGGACTGGCGCTCGGCACTGGGACTCCTCTCGGGGGGCTGGCTCCGGAGTAGGGGGTTCGGCGGGCCGCTCGCCGGGCGGCGGGTGGGAGCGGCCGGTGCACCGCGTCCGTGCGGTGCGGGGGCGCGACCGCATGGTTGACGCAGATGGAGGCAAGCCGGGTATGACGTCAGGGCGCCAGCGCACCGAGAAGTTCATCGAGAACCGCTTCCTGGCGCTCCGCAGTGGCGGCGGGGGCGAGGAGGGCGTTGATCTGCAAGCCTATGAGGGCGGCGAGGAGGCTGTCGATGACAACCTCGTCCGGGGTGGCGGTGGTGACGTCGCCGTCCAGCCGGGCCTGTTGGAGGTAGCCATGCATCTGCGCCCGCCAGGTGGTCATGACGGCCTCGTGGACGGCAGCCATGCGTTCGTCGTGCAGGGCGCGATCCCAGAAGGCGATCACGACACGGGCTTCCAGGAGCCGCAGCTCGTCGAGGGGCATGATCTCCCGACAGAGCAGGCGTAGCGCCGAGAGTCCCCGCTGTTCCCCTATAGCCTGACGGGCCCGGACGTTGGTGGCGTCAAAGGCGTACTGGAAGGCGGACTGGAGGATCTCGTCTTTGTTCCGGAAGTACCCCGACAGGGCGCCGTTGGCGTATCCGGCCTCGGCCGCGAGTTCCCGCATGGTGACGGCGTCCAGCCCGCGGCGCGCGATCAGGGCCCACACCGCCTCGACGATCTCACGGCGCCGGGCCTCGTGATCGACGACCTTCGGCATGCGCCCCATCCCTCCCGGCCCCGTCCCGCTCTCCGGTCCGACCCTAACGCACGTGGCACCTGGCCAGAGAGGGAACCAGGGGTGGTTCAGGCAAGCGTCGCGGCCATGCCGACGACCATGACCAGGCCACCGGATTCGCTCAGCACCACGCTCCGGTACGGCAGTCGGCGCCGTGCGGCGCGGTCCACCGACCAGATAGACGAGACCGAGACGGTGCGTCGAGGTGGGCGGCAGCCCGTGCGACGGCCCAGCAACCGGTCAGGAGGAGGAAGAGCCTCGGCTCCCAGGCAGCGGATCCGTGATGTCCCGTCCGCGTGGCAGGCCCGGGCGGAGGCCGCCGCGGTGAGGACGGCCATGGCCGCGAGTTCCACGACGCCCCCCGGACGACGTGCGGGGCAGCCCGCGAAAGCGGTCCACAGACAGGCCGCCGCGACAGCGGCGGCCCCGGCGAGGAGAACGCGGGGCCGGGCGTGCAGGGGCACCATCAGCACCAGCACGGTGAGCGCGATCGTGTGAGGTGCCCAGGGGCGGACCGGTCCGGGCAGGTGTCCGGCGAGACAGAGAGCCGCCCCCTCCGTAACGGCGAGGGCCAACGCGTCATGGACGCGCGCCCCTTTCCGGTCACTGGTCGGGGGCGGCGGGGCCCGGCCCGGGAGCCGGACCCCGCCGCCGGGTTTCAGTCCGTCGGGCCGCTGCGCCGTCGCCGTACGGCCGACAGGGCGCCGGCGGCGAAGGACAGGATCACGACGCCCTCGAAGAGACGGGCCAGCGTGGCGGATCCACCGATGAGGGTCGTGAAGTTGTCCAGCACGAGCCACGCCACCGCGCACAGGCCGAGCCCGCCCAGCACCGGGGCGATCCGGGTGTGCCAGAGGCGGGGGTCGGCGCCGCCCCGGCCGAAGAAGACCAGGATCGCGACGCTGACCAGGATCATCAGCACCAGCACGCCGAGCGTGGCCAGGCCGCTCATCCAGGTGAACAGCTGCAACACCGGATCGGCGCCGACCAGGGCGAACGCAGCGACGACCACGGCGGCCGAGGCCGTCTGGACCAGCGAACCGACGTGCGGGGAGCCGTGCCGGTCGTGGCTGCGGGCGAGCGCCGAGGGCGCGCAGCCTTGGCGGCCGAGGGAGAACAGGTAGCGGGCGATCGCGCTGTGGAAGGCGAGCAGTGCGGCGAACAGACTGGTGAGGAGCAGGATCTCCATGAGGTCGGAGGCCGCGGTGCCCACGTACTGACCGCCGACGGCGAAGACCAGTTCCGCGGTGTTCTCGGCGGCGGCGCCCTGCACCTTGTCGGTGCCGACGGCCAGCACGACCGCCCAGCTCGCGAGGGCGTAGAAGACACCGATGAGGACCACGGCCAGGTAGGTGGCCTTCGCGACGCTTCGCTTGGGGTCGCGGGCCTCTTCACCGTAGATGGCGGTGGCTTCGAAGCCGACGAAGGAGGCGACCGCGAACATCACCCCGATGCCGGGTGAGCCGGCCGAGAAGGAGTGCGGGGTGAAGGAATCGAGGTTGATGCCGTCGGCGCCGCCCTTGACCAGGACCGCGACGGTGACGACGGCGACGATGCCGACCTCCAGCACGATCAACAGCGACAGGACCTTGGTGCCGACCTCGATGTTGCGGTAGCCGAGGACCGCGACGAGCAGCAGCAGGATCCCGCTCCACGTCCACCACGGGAGGTCAGGACCGCCGTACTTGGTGACCAGTCCGCCGGCGGTGACCCCGGCCAGGCCGTAGACGCCCGCCTGGACGGCGCTGTAGGTCAGCAGGGCGAGGCCCGCCGCCCCGGCGCCGGTGACTCTGCCGAGGCCGGCCGTGACGTACGAGTAGAAGGCGCCTGCGTCGACGACATGGCGGCTCATCGCCGCGTAGCCGACGCTGAACAGCAGCAGGACTGCCGCGACGAGCAGGTAGGCGGCGGGGATGCCGGGGCCATTGCCGATGGCGAACATGACGGGCAGCGCACCGCCGACGGCGGTGAGCGGCGCGGCTGCCGCGACGACGAGGAAGACGATTCCGGTGACGCCGATCGAGCCACGCAGGCCCGACGCGGGAGTGGTAGCGGTGGCACCGGTGGTGTCGGTAGCGGGTTGTGAGGTCAGGTCAGCCATGGTGGTGGCCCTCCGGTGCGCAGCAAGCGTGGCCGGACGGGGCCGGGGGCACGTCGAGGGTGGGGTTGCGGTCGAAGAAGCCGACCGGCTTGAGTTTGAAGCCGGTGTAGTCGACCGGCATGATCGGCCAGTCCTCCGGCCTGGGAGCGTGGGTGAGGCCGAAGGTGTGCCAGACGACGATGTCCTGGCCGTCGATGTCGCGGTCGGCGGCGGCGTACGCGGGCAGGCCGGCCCCGCCGGGGTGCTGGTTGACGAAGTCGCCGGCCGGGTAACGCTCGGCAGGGTCGTAACGGGTCACCCACAGGTGCCTGGTCGCGAAGGCGGCACGGGCGGCGACGGACGAGGCCGGGTCGGCGAGCAGCGCGGGCTTGCCCTCGGGGAGCAGTGCGTACGCCACCGGGTGGCCGAGGCGGTTGAGGGATCCGGGGTTGGAGATGTGCCAGACGCGGTCGACGCCCGCGTCGGCCATGCGTTGCGCCTCGCTCTCCCGGGTGAGCGGTGTGCGCCGAAGGGCGAAGGCGTTGCCGCGTGGGTTGTCCGGGCCGATCGGCACGCGGGCCGTCTCGATCTCCTCGACGCGGTTGGCAGTGCCGTCGACGGCCATGTCCAGGCGGGCGCTGAACAGGTGCTGGTGGTACGGCGCCCCGAGGCCCGGGGCGATCTCGGTGGCGTAGGGATGATCGCCGCCGGGGTGGGCGGAGGTGAAGACCACGCCGGTGGCCTTTGCCTCGAACTCGATGGTGCCGTCAAGGTAGAGGTACCAGTAGAAACCATAGTCGTAGTTGCCGACCGTGGTGAAGAAGGAGATCACCATGCGCCGCTGGCGCCGGGTCTCGGCGGAGCCGGCCCACAGGTCGGTGTGCTTCCAGAGGATTCCGTAGTCCTCTTCATGCATGCAGAGGGCGTTGGGGAGGGTCTTCGGGGCGCCGGTCTCGTCGGCGATGACCGCGTCCAGGTACGTGATGTCGCCCAGGCAATCGCAGCCGAGCCGGAGGGCGTTGGCGTAGCGGCCGATGAGGTATTCGCCGGTGTCGAAGTAGTTCTGCCAGGACCGCACCCTGGAGGGGTCCGCGTAGGGGACGACCATCTCGGCGATCGACGCGCGGTGGACGACCGACCGCCCGGCGAAGGCGAGCTGATTGAGGACCAGGCCCTCGCGGGCGTCGAATCCGACGCGCAGGGACCAGTTCTCCCAGGTGAGCAGGTTGCCGTCGAGGGTGAAGCTGGGGCCTTCGGGCTGGGTGATCTCGATGGGCTTCTGGGTGGTGCGTAGGGGTCCGGTGACGGCGGGGTCGTCGAAGTTGCCCGCCTCGGTGGGCACGGGGACGGGGCCGAAGTCGAGGACACGGTCGACGGTTCGGTTGAGGACGTCGACGTAGGCGACCAGTCCGTCGACCGGATGGGCCCAGGCGTGGTCCGTGTCGTGCTCCTGGACGAAGGCGAGGCCACGCAGGACGCGGCGCCCGCTCTCTTCGGGGTACTCGTCGGCGTAGGAGCCGGCCGACAGGGGCGCGACCCGTACCCGCGCGACGTCCAGGTCCCGGCTCCTGAGCGCTGCCAGCCATTGCCCGTCGGTGGCCAGGATCTCCTCGACGAGCGCGAACTCCTGGTCAAGTATGGGGAGTTGGCCTTCGGTGGCAACATCGATGGCGCGCTCGGAATCGACCCTGCCATGGGTGACGGAGACGATCGCGTCCCGGGCCGGGCCACCCGCCGGGTCCGTGTCGAGCAGCAGCACCCTCACTCGGCGGTCGACCGGCACTCCCGGCGCGTGGGCGAGCAGTTCGTCCTTGGCCGGCTCTTCCAGCCCGAGGTAGGCGAAGCGGGTTGATGCCGTGACGAGACCGGCGTCGGTGAGTGTTCGGCGAGCGGCGTCGATCTCCACGGGGGTGAGGGAGTCGAGCGGATGGACCTCTATCGGGATGCGTGAGGAAAGGGGCAGGACGTCCATGGGCGGTCTTCCTCCGGGGGTGTGCCGAGCGTCTTGTGGCGGGCACCGACTCTGCGGGGGCGGCGGTCGGCTATTTCTCTACGCTCGTAGAGAAAAGATGCCCGGGGTGCGTTTCACCCACGGCCTTCACTCGTTTCCCTTCCGTTAACCGACTTGGGGGCCGCCCACGGCTCTGGTCTGCCTCAGCGCACGATCGGGGCAGGCGCGATCAGGGCACAGACCTGCCGGACCGTCCGGGCCTCGGCACTGCGCCGAGGCGGAGCGCGGCACGCCGGGCGATGACGTTGCGGCGCAGCAGCTCCTTCCGGGCGACCGTCTCTCGGAGCTCCAGGAAGTCGGGCTCGTCGAACGCGAGGTCACCCCCGACCCTCCGGTCGCCGTGACCTGCCGGCCGACCGAACGCGGCATCGGCCCCGGCTCGGCCATGGACGCACGGCGGATCTGGGCCGGGCACCCGTCGACGACGGACATCTCATCCCGCACACGGAGGCAGCCGAGCGCGTGACGGAGTCGAGCCAGATCTGAACCGGCTGAGCGCGTCTCGGCCATCTCGTCACGCGCGAGGACGGTGAACCCCGGGACCAGTGGACGCCACCGTGGCACTGCGCACGGATGCGGCATGTCGAGCCTCGATATCCCCGAAGTGCAGCCGCCGCACCTCTGCTTCACCGAACCGGCCTCCGACGTGACACCACTCGTCGACAACACTCACTCGTGCGTACCAGGTCTCATCGGCCTCAGGGAGCACGCCGAACTCCTCGACGGCACCTTCGAGTTTGGCCTCACCTTCGACGGCGGCCGGCGCCGGCGGCACCGAGCGAGTCCACGTGCGGACCCTGCGCCGGCACCTCGCCGAACTCGGCGGCGGCCCGGGCGGTGAGTGACAGAAGCCCGCCGACAGTCAAGATCAATTGGCAAACGGTCACGATCGCCCGTCAGGGGATGCCAAGGGGTGGACGGGCCGGGCACCAAGGTGTCCGGCCCGCGCCCCACCAATGAATTGACCTGCGGCGTCTTCCGACCGTGACCTGGCTTCCAAGGTTTCCGACGATTCCTTGGAAGACCGTCAAGATGGCCGGCACCGGCCGGGGCGACCATTACTGAGGTTTTCAGGGTGGGGTCGGTGAGTTGATGACCAGGCCGGTGGCGGTGAGGCAGCCGTCGATGAGGTGCGGTCGGAGCTGGATTCTGCGTAGCTCGCGGCGGAGTTCGCGGTCGAGGTCGTCGGGGGTGTCGAAAGCGGTGTTGGCCGTGGCTCTGCGCACGAGTGACCAGACGACTTCGACCGGGTTCAGGTCCGGTGCGTATGCCGGGAGGCGGACGGTGGTGAGCCAGTCGTGTTCGGTCTCGTAGCGTTTCAGCCCGGCGGCCAGGTGGGTGTTGACGGCGACGTTCCGAATCGCAGGCTGAGGTCGGTCACCGTCACCCGGATTCACTGTCGAGCAGGCGAATGATCTCTATTTCGCGTTCGTGCGACGAAAGAGCCGACACATTAACCTCCGGGTGTTTCCGGTTGATGTCTTGGCGCGAACGCTAAGCCGCCGGAAGTCGCATGGTTAATGCTCGTGAGAGAAATGGACCTTCATCGAATTTCGAAAGATGTCGCCCTTCTTTCGTTTCGCGGCGGGATGGCTCGTGGGTTCACGAGGACCACCGGACTCGGCCGCCCGGGGGGAAGCGCGTCCACTGGCCCACGCCACCCATCGACCGCCGGGCCGGATCCGCAGACGGGGGGCACCCTCAGGCGCGGCGGGTCGGGTCCACAACCGTTTCCGTCAGTGGCGCGACGTCGGTGTCTTCGAGGTCGCGCTGGAAGCGGACCGTTCACGTTGTAGGGTCCGTGTCTTCGTCCGGGAAGAAGAGGCCCTCGATCGGTTCGCCGAACACTGCGGCGATCTTGAATGCGAGCGGAAGGCTGGGATCGTAGCGGCCTGTTTCGATGGCGTAGATCGTCTGCCGGGACACGTCGAGGCGGTCGGCAAGGTCGGTCTGGCTCCAGCGTCGCACCACCCGCAGTTCCCTGAGCCGGTTCTTCATCGGGTTCGCGACGTCTTGAACAGCAGGGCTGCGATCCAGATCAGGATGCTTGCGAGGAAGCTGGTCTGGACCATCTGTCGCAGGTCGCCCACCCCGGCCGCCTGGAGGAGCCCGACGGTGTAGATCGCTGTGATCAGCACGCCGAAACCGATCGCCAGGGCCTCGAGCTGGCAGCGGCGCTGGTACTCGTCCGCACGACGCAGGCCCCTGACCACGGCCCGGACGATCCACAGTCCCGGGGCGAGGTTCAGCAGCGACCAGAACAGCTTCCACGAATCCGCCGAACCGAAGAGGCCGAACTCCGCGATCAAGCTGAGCAGCCCGAGGGCGACGAGCGCCGGCAACCAGTCGAGCAACCACGCGCGGGAACGGACCGTGTCGCTTCGGCTCTGACGGTTCTCTGGTGTCTTCTCCATGCGAGAAACGTAAAGGAGCCTTGTCGAAATGTAAATGGACCTTGTCGGATGGACAAGGGTGGTCGATGTTCTCAGCCCGGCTGAGCAGCACCGTGGCGCCGGCGCAGAACCGTGGTCGCCGCCACGGCCACCCGAGGGCGGCTTCGCGGCTCCGGCCTCGACCGACGATCCGCTGGACCGCCGCTACCAGCGCCCGCCGGTAGCGCTGCTCAGCGTTCAGCAGCAGCTCTAGGGGCCGCAGGGGCGCGAGGTCGGGGCGGAAGCCGGTGCACCAGATCGCGGTGTCGCAGGGCCAGTTGCTGCCGTCGGGCCACACCGGGCCGTCGCGGTCGAGGCGGCTGAACACGGGGTGCGGGACGAGGAGTCCGGCGTCGCGGGCTTCGCGGACGGGCGGGACTGCGGCGATGTCTCTGAGGTCGCCGATGCGCGGACTGTCGCCCTGGACGCAGTGGGTAGCGATATCCAAGAGGACTTGGCCGTTGATCTCGCCAGGGAGGAAGCGGGCGGAGCGGAGGGTGGCCCACTGGAAGGCTGCGGCGCTGCTCGGAAGGGCGACGACATCTCCTCAGACAGCAGTGACCGGTCCACTCGCTCCCTTGGGCGGGCTGCCGGGCTGGATCAACGTAGTTGTGGAGGGATCAGCGCCCGCAGTCGTGCTGTTGAATACCACCTATGGACTACGACCTCACCCGATTAAGCACTCGGGAGTTCGAGCAGCTCACTCAGGCGCTTGCGAGGTCGGTATTCGGACCTGGGGTCCGCATCTTCGGCGACGGCAAGGACGGCGGCCGGGAGGCGACGTTCCGCGGCCCCACGGCTTACCCTCACGAAGGTCAGCAGTGGGGACGGGTGCGGGGTTGTACAGGCGAAGTTCCGTCAGCGGTCGAGTTCCGCGATCAAGCCCGATGTCGGCTGGATGGAGGATGCCGTCCGGGCGGAACTTGCGGCATGGGCGAAGGAAGGCAACCAGCGCGGCGAACTGCCCCAGTATCTACTGTTCACCACCAATGTGGTGCTCTCCCCAATCCCCGCAGTTGGCGGTGTTGACCGCGTCGAAGTTCTCATCCGCAGCGAAGCGAAGCGACTGGAGATCCCGCTCAAGGGCTTCGATGTGTGGCACTTCGATGAGATCTGCCGCTATCTGGAACTTCACGACGGCGTTCGCCGCGCCTACGCAGCATTCACCACACCCGGCGATGTTCTCGCCCGCATGCTTGAAGCCCTGCCCGAGGCGGTTCCCGAGACCTCGGAGATGATCCGAACACACGCCAGCATGGAACTGGTCGCCGATCAATGGGTGGGGCTGGGTCAGGCCGGGGCCCAGCCGGGTAGCGGCAAGATCAGCCTCGGACCGGTGGCTGTCGATTTGAAGGCGCGGAACTCCGCCTGCGCGGTGGCGGGCGCCGCCGCATACGTGATCGAGCGCGGGGACAGCGTGATGCGCCCTTCGCTGAAGACAGCGGCGGATCCGCGGCACATTCTGCTGGTCGGTGGTCCCGGTCAGGGGAAGAGCACTCTTGGGCAACTGGTCTGCCAGGCATACCGCGCAGCGCTGTTGACCGGCGAGGATGGAGAAGGAGAAGCCTTTCTCAGCTCGCTAGTGCTGTGACCGCATTCGTTCACCGGGTTGCTTGATCACGCGGCGAGGACGGGCCTGCCGCCCCAGCGCAGACCCTTCTCACTGCGGATGC
>NZ_JBHXDN010000075.1:0-46155 GCF_042726075.1 Kitasatospora sp. NPDC127035
CCCCGCGCGGCGCGCGCCCCGGGCCCCCGGCGCCGCCGCCGGGGGGGGGGGCCCCCCCCCCCCCCCCGCCCCCCCCCCCCCCCCCACGACTGGTGCCGAGCGGCGGCAGCCCGCCCAGGAGAAATGGCGGTGCGCTCGGCGTCGTAGTGCGGTGGCGCCACGCCGGGTGGGAGCGAGCACCGCGGCGCCGGGGGAGCGCGGAATCGCGGGCCCTGAGAGAAGTCACTTACGGGCGGGACATGGGTGCGACACGTGGTGGAAACGGGCGGTCCCTAATTTCTGTCACCCGACCGGAATTGCAGGTTCCGTCTATACGACAGGGAACAGCCGTGACCGTGACCCCCAGACCCACGCCTCCGCCCGGCACGGCGGAGGACGACACCCTCGCCGCGTTCGGCTACCCGCAGGAGCTGCGGCGCCGGATGGGCAGATACGCCTCCTTCGCCGCCGGCTTCTCCTTCATCTCGGTGCTGACCACCGTCTTCCAGTTCTTCTCCCTCGGCTACTCCTTCGGCGGGCCGCTCTTCTTCTGGACTTGGCCCGCCGTCCTCCTCGGCCAGCTCCTGGTCGCCGCCTGCTTCGCCGAGCTGGCGGCCCGGCTGCCCATCGCCGGGGCGATCTACCAGTGGTCCAGCCGCCTCGGCGGCCCGGCCTTCGGCTGGTACGCGGGATGGATCATGGTGATCGGCCGGATCGTGGTCGTGGCCGCCGCCGCGCTCGCGCTGCAGGTCGTCCTGCCTGCCATCTGGCCCGGCTTCCAACTGGTCGGCGGCGACCCGTCGCCCACGACGACCACCGGCGCCGCCAACGCCGCCGTCCTCGGTCTGGCACTGCTGGCCCTCACCACGCTGCTCAACGTGCTGGACAATCGCGCGCTGTCCGCGGTCAACATGGTCGGTGTCACCGCCGAGATCGCCGGGGTCGCCCTGATCGTCGTCCTCCTCGTCACTCACGCCGAGCGCGACCCCGGCATCATCCTGCAGACAGGCGGCGAGGGCGGCCTGATCACGGGGCTCCTCGTGGGCTCGTTCACGGCCGCATACGTCCTCATCGGGTTCGAGAGCGCGAGCGAGATGAGCGAGGAGACCGTCAACCCACGGCGCACCGCCCCCCGCACGACGTTCAGCGCCCTCACCACCTCGGGGGTCTGCGGTGGGCTGCTGCTGCTCGCCGGGCTGCTCGCCGCCCCCAGCCTCATCGACGGGCGCCTCGCGACCGAAGGGTTGGGTTATGTACTCACCAGCACCCTCGGTGACGGCCTCGGCAAGGTCCTCCTCGCCGACGTGGCCCTGGCCATCTGCGCGGCGACCCTGGCCATCCAGACCTCGGGGACCCGGATGCTCTACTCGATGGCCCGCGACGGTGTCCTCCCCGCGTCGGCCCGGCTGGCCCGGGTGCCCCGGCGGACCGGAATGCCGGGCACAGCGGCGGTGGTGGTCGGTGTGCTCGCGGGCGGGCTGCTGCTGCTCAACCTCGCCTCGCCGCAGGCGTTCCTGGCGATCGGCACCACCTGCATCGCGTTGGTGTACCTGGCGTACGCGATGGTCACCGGCCCGATGCTGGTCCGGCGGCTGAAGGGCGACTGGCCGCCGCCGGCCGACGGTGAGCGCGACGAACTCGGACGACCGCTGTTCTCCCTCGGCCGCTGGGGACTGCCCGTCAACGTGCTCGCCGTCGGCTACGGACTCTTCATGACGGTGAACCTGTCCTGGCCGCGTGCCGAGGTGTACGACCCGCAGGGCGGCCACTGGTACTTCCAGTGGTTCACCGTCCTGACCGTCGGCGTGACGGTCGCGGTGGGTGCGGCGTACCGCTGGTACAGCCGCGGGAGTGCCTCCGCCGTGATGCAACCCGGCCGTGAGACCGAGCCGGGGCACGTGAGCGAGACTCTACGGACCTGAGCTGTCGGGAGCACCGGCCACCCGGTCAGGCACCAGCCGCGAGGAGCCGCCGGCCCTCGCGGCGCAGCCCTGCCAGGGAGCGCCGCGCCACCCCCGCTACCCGCAACGCCGCGTCGGCCGTCGCGACGGCGAGCGCTCGTGGGTCGCGGTCGGGGTCGGTGCGCCGGATGAGGATCACGCTCTCGGTGAGACCGAAGAGCAGGTCGGTGCGCAGCGCCAGGTCCGCTGCGCCGAGCTCCGCGCCCGCCGGGGTGGCGGCCAGCAGCTCCTGGTAGAAGTCCTTGAGTTCCGACCGCACCCGGTGGAAAGCGGCGAAGCGCTCCGCCCGCACCTCGGGCAGCAGGTACAGGGCTCCGAGGTTGTGCGGACCGCCGTACAGTAGCGCCACGTCGGAGTGGCACAGCGCCCACAGCCGCGCCTCCGGGGGCGCGTCCGTTCGGGGTGCGAGCCCACGCGCCACATCGAGGGACGGACGGACTGTCCCTTCCAGCAGCTCGGCGAGGATCTCCTCCTTGCCGGCGAAATAGTGGTACAGGGACGCCTGTCGCAGGCCGGCCCGCTCGGCGATCGTCCGGGTGGAGGTCGCGGTGTACCCGTGGGTGGTGAACAGTTCGGCCGCCGCGCCCAGGACTTCGTCCCGAGGGTCCAGGCCGCTCGCGGGCCGCTCGTGGGCGCGCGGGCGGCCGACTCTCCTGCTGGTCGGCGTGTTCACTCCTTGATCCTCGCACAGGGCCGGCGCCCGCCCGCGGCCCGAGCCCTTCGGTGAGATTCCGGTAACCGACCCGAAACGCGCGGGCAATGGGCGCGAATCGCCCGCTCCTTAATTTCTGTCGAGCGACAGAAATCACTCCCGGACCGGAGGTCGATCCCATGGCGACAACGTCAACGACAGCGTCGGCGTACGGCGCGCGTGACCACGCCCGCGCCCAGGAGGGCACCCGGGTCGACGCCATGCCCGTACTGCCCGCGAGCAGTTGGCCGTCACCCCCGGAGGGTGTCGCGGCCGCGGACATCGTGTGGGCCGAGACGGTGACGGGCGGCGGCTACACCCACGCGGTGCTCGCCCGAGGTACCAGGCTGCGGCTCACCGACCTCACCGGCGACGCCTGTGCGCACCTGCTGCTCCACTGCGCCGACCGCCCCTGGGAGCGGTTGAACGTGGCCGACACCGTGAAGGTGCTCTGGAACGCGTACCTCGGTGAAGGGTGCCTCCTCCTGTCCGACCAGGGCCGGGTGCTCGCCTCCGTCACCGGGGACACCTCCGGACGGCACGACGCCCTCACCGGCACGTCCACCCTCGCCCGCAACACCCGGCGATACGGGGACGGGACCGCGCAGTGCGCCTCGCCCGCCGGGCGCGAGCTGTTCAAGCTCGCCGCCCTGAAGCACGGCCTCGGCCCGCGCGACCTCCCGCCCTCCCTCTCCTTCTTCCAGGGCGTGCGGATCGCCGAGGACGGCTCCACCGAGTTCACCGGCTCCGCCGGCCCCGGCGCCACCGTCACGCTCCTCGTCGAGCAGGACGTCACCGTCCTGCTCGCCAACGTCCCGCACCCGCTGGACCCGCGTCCCGCGTACAGCTGCGGGAACCTTCAGGTCCTCGCGTACCGGGGCCGGCCGACCCGTCCCGGCGACGCCCGGTGGGACGCCTCGCCCGAGGGCCGTCGTGCCTTCCTGAACACCGTGGCCCACCTCACCGCCCGGGCGATCGCATGACCGGCACCGCCCGATCCGGCCACGTCGTCTCCGACGACACCGTGCCCGCCCGCGCCGCCTGGTCCGCGATCGTCCGCGCGGGTCAGCTGCTGACCATCACCGACCTGCACGGCAACCAGGCCGTGGACTTCCTCCTCTACGACGCGCACGACACCTCCCTGCGCTACAGCGCCCCCGACACCATCCAGGCTCAGGGCACCGTCTTCCTGACCACCGGCTCGGTTCTCATGTCCAACGAGCACACCCCGCTGATGACCGTCGTCAAGGACACCTGCGGCCGCCACGACACCATCGGCGGCGCCTGCTCCAAGGAGTCCAACACCCTCCGCTACGGCCATCACACCTGGTCGCAGCACGCCTGCGTGGAGAACTTCCTCGCCGAGGGCGCCCGGCACGGCCTCGGCAAGCGCGACCTGGTCTCCAACATCAACTGGTACATGAACGTCCCGGTCGAGAAGGACGGCACCCTCGGCATCGTCGACGGCATCTCGGCCCCGGGCCGGCAGGTCGCGCTGCGCGCGGAGACAGACGTCCTCGCGCTGGTGTCGAACTGCCCTCAGATCAACAACCCCTGCAACGGATTCGCACCGACGGCCGTCCGCATGACGATCACCGCACCGGGCGCGCGCGACGAGGACGGCACATGATGACCTTCGACACCCTGCTGGTCGCCAACCGCGGCGAGATCGCCGTACGCGTCATCCGCACCGCCCGGCGGCTCGGCCTGCGTACCGTGGCGGTCTACTCCGACCCGGACCGCAGCGCCGCGCACGTGCGGCTGGCCGACGAGGCCGTACGCCTCGGCCCCGCGCCCGCCAAGGAGTCCTACCTCGACGCCACCCTGGTCCTGAAGGCCGCCGAGGCCACCGGCGCCGGAGCCGTCCACCCCGGCTACGGGTTCCTCTCCGAGGACGCCGCCTTCGCGCGCCGTTGCGCCGACGCGGGCATCGCCTTCGTCGGCCCCACCTCCAGACAGCTCGAACTGTTCGGGGCCAAGCACACCGCGCGCGCCGCCGCGCAGGCGGCCGGCGTGCCCCTCGCCCCGGGCACCGGGCTCCTCCCCGACGTGGGAGCGGCGCTCGCGGCGGCCGAGGAGATCGGCTACCCGGTGATGCTCAAGGCGACCGGCGGTG
This sequence comes from Kitasatospora sp. NPDC127035, assembly GCF_042726075.1. Lineage (NCBI taxonomy): Bacteria > Bacillati > Actinomycetota > Actinomycetes > Kitasatosporales > Streptomycetaceae > Kitasatospora > Kitasatospora sp. NPDC127035. The sequence goes on from NZ_JBHXDN010000075.1 coordinate 4,748, forward strand.
GTGGCGGGATCGGCATGCGGGCCTGTCACGGTCCGGCCGAACTCGCCGGCGCCTGGGAGCGGGTACAGCGCGTGGCCGCGGCCTCCTTCTCCTCCGCGGGCGTCTTCCTGGAACGGCTGGTGGAGCGGGCCCGCCACGTCGAGGTGCAGGTCTTCGGCGACGGGCGGGGCCGGGTCGTCACCTTCGGCGACCGCGACTGCTCGCTCCAGCGCCGCCACCAGAAGGTCCTGGAGGAGGCCCCGGCGCCCGGACTGCCGGACCGGATCCGCCACCGACTCGTCTCATCCGCGCGGGACCTGTGCGCGTCGGTGGACTACCGCTCGGCCGGCACGGTCGAGTTCGTCTACGACGCGGCACACGAAGAGGCGTACTTCCTGGAGGTCAACACCCGGCTTCAGGTCGAGCACCCGGTCACCGAGGAGATCTACGGCGTCGACCTGGTCGAGTGGATGCTGCGCCTCGCGCAGGGCGACCCGGCAGTCGTCACCGAACCCCCGGCCCCGCGAGGACACGCCGTGGAGGTCCGGGTCTACGCCGAGGATCCTTCACGAGACCACCGTCCGAGCGCGGGCCTGCTGACCCGCGTCGACTTCCCGGCGGGCGTCCGCGTGGACACCTGGGTGGAGACCGGCACCGAGGTCACCACCGCGTACGACCCGCTGCTCGCCAAGATCGTCGCGCACGGCGCCGACCGCGCCGAAGCCCTGGACCGGCTCGGCGCGGCGCTCGCCGCGACCCGCCTCGACGGCATCGAGACCAACCTCGGCCTGGTACGGGCCGCGCTCCGGGACCGGGACGTACGCTCCGCCCGGCACTCGACCGCCTCCCTGGCCGCGATCGCCGACCCGACGCCGCGCATCGAGGTCCTCGCACCCGGCACCTTGACCACGGTGCAGGACTGGCCCGGTCGTACCGGTCACTGGCAGGTCGGCGTCCCGCCGTGCGGGCCCATGGACGACCTGTCCTTCCGGCTCGGCAACACCGCGCTCGGAAACGACGCGGGCACCCCCGGTCTGGAGTGCACCCTCCAGGGACCCACCCTGCGGTTCACTCACCCCACGACGGTCTGCGTCACCGGCGCCCCCGCCCGTGTGAGCGTCGACGAGTCCCCCGTGCCGCAGTGGGAACCGGTCACCGTCGCGGCCGGACAGACCCTCCGCGTCTCAGCCCCCGACGAGCTGGGCCTGCGCACCTACGTACTGTTCGCGGGTGGGCTGGACGTGCCGGACTACCTGGGCAGCGCGGCCACCTTCACCCTCGGCCGGTTCGGCGGACACGGGGGCCGCGCCCTGCGTGTGGGAGACGTCCTGCACGGCGGCGAGGCCCGCGCCGAGACCTCCGCCGTCCCCCTCGGCCGACGACCCGCCTTCGGCCGGCAGTGGGAGGTCGGCGCCGTTGAAGGCCCGCACGCCGCGCCCGAGTTCTTCACCGAGGGCGACATCCGTGACTTCTACGCCGCCGATTGGAAGGTCCACTTCAACTCGGCGCGCACCGGCGTCCGCCTGATCGGTCCCACCCCGCGCTGGGCCCGCCCCGACGGCGGCGAGGCGGGCCTTCACCCCTCCAACATCCACGACACGCCGTACTCCGTCGGAGCCGTCGACTACACCGGCGACATGCCCGTCCTCCTCGGCCCCGACGGGCCCTCCCTCGGTGGCTTCGTCTGCCCGGCGACGGTCGTCATCGGGCAGCGCTGGAAGCTCGGCCAGCTCCGGCCCGGCGACACGGTGCGCTTCGTCCCGGTCACCGCGGCGGCCGCCGCCGAGCTGCGGCGCAACCCCAGCGCGACACCGCGGGCCGACCGCGAGCCGGTCGTCGACGGAGGAGTCCTCGCCCGCCTGGAGGCGACCGGGGACCGCCCGGCGGTCACCTACCGGCGCAGCGGCGACGACAACCTGCTCGTCGAGTACGGGCCGATGCGGCTCGACCTGGCGCTGCGCATGCGCGTCCACGCGCTCCTGGAGGCACTCGCCGCGCTCGGGCTGCCCGGAGTCGTCGACCTGACCCCGGGCATCCGCTCGCTCCAGATCCAGGCCGACTCCGACGTGCTGCCGCAGGAGGAACTCCTCGGCCTCGTGCGGCGCGTGGAGGAGGAGCTGCCGGCGACCGACGACCTGGTGGTGCCGAGCCGGGTCGTCCACCTGCCGCTGTCCTGGGACGACCCGGCGACCCGCGAGGCCATCGACCGGTACGTGGCGGGTGTGCGCGACGACGCCCCGTGGTGCCCGTCGAACATCGAGTTCATCCGCCGCGTGAACGGCCTGGCGACGGTCGACGACGTGTACCGCATTGTCTTCGACGCCGAGTACCTGGTCCTGGGCCTGGGTGACGTGTACCTCGGCGCGCCGGTGGCCACCCCGCTGGACCCTCGGCACCGGCTGGTGACGACGAAGTACAACCCGGCCCGTACCTGGACCGCGGAGAACTCCGTCGGTATCGGCGGCGCGTACCTCTGCGTCTACGGTATGGAGGGCCCTGGCGGCTACCAGTTCGTCGGTCGGACCACGCAGGTGTGGTCCGGCTGGTGTCAGCGCGGCGCCTTCGAGCCGGGCAGGCCGTGGCTGATGCGCTTCTTCGACCGGATCAGGTGGTACCCGGTCGGCGCGGACGAACTTCTGGAGCTGCGCGCGGACATCACCTCCGGCCGGTTCGTGCCGGCCGTCGAGAAGGGCACCTTCTCGCTCGCCGAGTACCGGGCCTTCCTCGACGGGAACGCCGCGTCGATCGCCGCGTTCCGGGCCCGTCAGAGCGCGGCGTTCGGCGCCGAGCGCGACGCCTGGCAGGCCGCCGGCGAGTTCGACCGCGCCGACACGGCCACCGGGACGGCACCGCCGTCCGCGGAGGTCGTGGTGCCCGACGGAGGCCGCCTGGTCGAAGCCGAGTTCGCCGCGTCCGTCTGGCGGGTCGACGTCCAGGTCGGTGACCGGGTGTCGGCGGGTCAGCAGCTGGTGGCGCTGGAGGCGATGAAGATGGAGGCACCGGTGCGGGCCGCCGACGACGGCGTCGTCGTTCAGGTCCTTGTCACACCGGGCAGTCAGGTGGAGGCGGGCACCGCGCTCGTCGTCCTGGCCGCCGTCGAGGCCACGGAGGTGCGCACGTGATCAGTGCGGTGGAACGCGTCCGGGCCGCGTACGCCCGCATCGCGCAGGTGGACCGGCCGGAGGTGTGGATCGCTCTGCGCCCCCGGGAGGACGTGGAGGCGGACGCCGCCGCGGTCGACGCGCGACAGGGCGCGGGCGAGCGGCTGCCGCTGGCCGGCACGGTGTGCGCGGTCAAGGGCAACATCGACGTGGCCGGCCTCCCGACCACCGCGGGCTGCCCCTCGTACGCCTACGCGCCCCGGGCGGACGCCCCGGTGGTGGCGCGCCTGAGGGCGGCGGGCGCCGTGGTCCTCGGCAGCACGAACCTCGACCAGTTCGCGACCGGCCTGGTCGGCACCCGCAGCCCGTACGGCGCCGTCCGCAACGCCGTCGACCCGGCCTACGTCTCGGGCGGCTCCTCGTCCGGCTCGGCGGTGGCGGTCGCGCTCGGCATCGCCGACTTCGCGCTCGGGACGGACACCGCGGGATCGGGCCGGGTACCGGCGGCGTTCAACGGCGTCGTCGGCCTCAAACCGACCTTCGGTCTGGTCCCGACCGAGGGCGTCGTTCCGGCCTGCGCCTCGATCGACTGCGTGAGCGTCTTCGCCCGCACGCTCGCGGAGGCCGAGCGGGCGCTGTCCAGCATGTCCGCGCCCTCGGCCCGCAGGCTCCCCCCGCTGGAGCAGCGCCGCCCCGGTCCGTGGCGGATCGCCGTCCCCGAGCCCGGGCTGCTCGGCGAGCTGGACCAGGGCTGGGCCGAGGCGTTCGGCGAGGCCGCGACCGTGCTCGCCGACGCGGGTGCCGAGCTTCTGCCCCTCGCCCCGGCGCCTTTCATCGAGGCGGCCGCGCTGCTGTACGAGGGCGCGTTCGTCGCCGAGCGCTACACCGCCGTCGGGGCCTTCCTCGACGGACGCGCGGGCGCGGCCGACCTCGACCCGACCGTGACCGCGATCATCTCCCGCGCCCGTGACGTCCCGGCCCACCGGCTCTACGAGGACCGCGCGAAGCTGTCCGCCCTCAAGGCCAGGGCGCTGGCGGCGATGGGCGACGCGGACGCGGTTCTCCTTCCGACGACGCCGGGGCACCCGACCCTCGCCGAGGTCGCCGCCGACCCCGTGGGCACGAACGCCCGCCTCGGCCGGTTCACCAACTCGACGAACCTCTTCGACATGGCGGCGGTCGCCGTCCCGGCCGGCGAGGTGAACGGGCGGCCGTTCGGCGTCATGCTGATCGGCCCGGCGTTCACGGACGCGCGACTCGCCCGCATCGCCCACCCGCTCACCGCGCCGCCGGTGCGACTCGCCGTGGTTGGCGCGCATCTCGGCGGACAGCCCCTGAACGGACAGTTGCTCGCCCTCGGCGCCCGGCTGGTGCGGACGACCACGACCGCGCCCGTCTACCGGCTGTACGCGCTGGACACGGTCCCGCCCAGACCGGGCCTGGTCCGGACCCGCGAGGGCGGTGCGGCGATCGAGGCGGAGGTGTGGCAACTCTCCACCGAGGGGCTCGGCACGCTCCTCGCGAAGCTGCCCCGTCCGATGACCCTCGGCACCGTGGAACTCGCGGACGGCACCTTCGTGACCGGATTCCTGTGCGAACCTCAGGCCCTGGACAGGGCCCGCGAGATCACCTCCTACGGCGGCTGGCGCGCGGCGCTCGCCCGCGCCGAGGGTCCGCGCCCGGCCTGACGCACCGCCGCCCCGCTGTGGCACACCGCACGGTAGAAGGCGGTAAGGCCGCCACGCGGGGCGAATTCGAGGGGTCGTTGCAACACGTGTTTGGTTGATCAGGCCGCGAGCAGTCTATGCATGCGCTCGGCTGGGGTCTCCCAGGCCGAGCGTTTTGCGTGGGCGACTGTTGAGCTTTGCGGCGGCGGACAGCAGTTCGTCGGGTGTGTGGCGGGTCAGGTCGGTGCCCTTTGGGAAGTACTGCCGCAACAGGCGGTCACCATGACCGCCCGATCCCGCAACAGCGCCTTCTACCAGCAGTTCCTCCACATGCTCGAGGACACGAATCCCACGGGCGACATCTACGTGGTGACCGACAACCTGTCATCCCACAACAGTCTGTCCACCCGGACCTGGCCGGAGGACCACCCACGGATCCGACATGTCTTCATCCCGGTCGGTGCGTGCTGGCTCAACCTGCAGGAGGGCTGGTGGCGCATCTTCCGCAAGGCCGCCCTCGCCGGGCGGTCCTTCTCCGGCCCCGACGAGATCGCCCAAGCCATCCGCATTGCCACAGCCCAGCTCAACGTACTTGCCCGTCCCTGGATATGGGGCCGTCCAGCCCCGCCAATCCGACAAGCACGACGCCGCTACGTATACCTGCTTTGAGGAACGCAGCACTAGTCGTGGATCCGACCCTCCAGGGCACGCTCCCGGTACTACCTGCAATCGCTCAAGGGGACGTCTGGCCCGGACGGAGCTCTGAGCGCCCCCGGAAGAACTCCGGGCACCGACAGACTGGGTGGTTCTGTCGGTGCCCGGCCCGGCCGGCACCGGTCCATCGGTGCCGGCCACCCGTGTCTCCCGACTACCCGGAAGGACCCGGCGACCGACCGCACTCCGCAACGCCCTCGAACCCTGTCGCCGCTACCGGCTGCTGAAACGGGCCATGTTCGTCTCCGCGTTCGCCGCCCTGCACGACCCTGCCTCCAGGGCCTACTACGACTGGCAGCGAGCCTGCGGCAGAGAGGCCTCCGGAGGCCCCCCGGATCCCCGTCGGCGACCGAGACGGGTCGCCGACGAAGATCCCGGGGGTGTGGCAGGCGTGTCGTGGTCGGCGCTGGTCCGGTGCCGGATGGTGCGGCGGCCGGGCTACGAGCCGTGGGGCCGACTGACGGGGTCGCGGCGGTTGTCAGCGGTTGCAGCGCAGGCTGTCCACGTTCACTGCCTCTCCCATGGCGTGCATGCCCGTGTCATTCGGGTGCAGTGTGTCGCTTCCGCTGTAGTACGAGGGACGCAATCGCGTTGGCTGGGCAGGGTCACGCATCACCGCGTCGAAGTCGACGACCGCGTCGAAGAGCCCGCTGCTCCTGATGAACGCGTTCGTCTCCTGGCGGATCTTCTCGTCTGCGGTGGCCTGCTCCCCGCCGAAGGGAAGGATCGTCGCCCCCACCACGCAGACGCCGGCCGCGTGCGCGCGGCCCACGATGGCGCGATAGCCGTCGGTCAGCGCTTGGGTGGTCGGCTTTCCGTTCAAGATGTCGTTGATGCCTTCGAGCAGGACGATCGTGCGCAGTCCGCGCTGTGACAGCACGTCGCGGTCCAGCCGGGTGATCGCGCTTTTGCCGCCGAACGGGTAGCGGTCCCTCAGTACCTCATTTCCGGCGATGCCTTCGTTGGCCACGCCCTTGATTAGGTTCCCGGGAGCGCTCTGGAGCCGGGCGGCGAGAACGTCCGGCCAGCGGCGGTTGGCGTTCAGGGAGGACCACCAGCCGTCCGTGATGGAATCGCCCAGTGTGGCGACCGTGCCGGTACCGGCGGGAGCGTCGACCACGACGGCATCCAGGTAGGACCAGGTCTCGACGGATTTCGTGAAGGCGGTGCCGGCGTGGTCGGCCGCGTGATTTCCCTGGTGGGCCACGTAGGACGTCTGCCGCGTGTTGCGGTGGCCGGACATGACAGCGGGTTCCCGCGGGACGTAGAGACTGACCGCGAGGTCGGAGCCGGCCGCGACCGGGGTGTCGAGCGGGTCGCTGTACACCGAGCCCCCTGCGGGGACGGTCACCGAGGTGGCACCACCGAACGTCAGCGGCCGGTTGCTGCCGGGCGTCAGGGCGGCGCCCGACGACCGCAGTCCCATCCGTACCTCGCCGAACGTCACCGGCTCTCTGCCGAAGGCGTTGGACAGCCGGATCCGCACCGCGCTGCCTGCCGTGGCGGTGCGGACGATGAGGCGGTGGGTCAGGTCGTGGCCGATGGGCTCGACGATGTCTGCGCTCGCCGCCCAGGTGACGACCTGCGTCGTGGCGGAACTGCGGGTGAACTGTTCGTTGCCCCTCTGGCCGCAGGGCCACTGGATGAACTGGCCACCGTCACCCGCCACAGCGCCCTGGACGTTCAGGCACTTGTTGCTGTGCCGGGCGATCAGGCGGTACGTGCCGTTTCCCTGTTTGTCGAGCCTCCATTGGGCGTTCGGTTGCCCGGTACAATCGTACTGCTCGACGGCCGCCCCCTTGGCGGTGGAGGCTCCCCTGACGGTAAGGCAACGTCCGCTGTGTCGGGCGGTGACACGGACGTATCCGGAACCGGCGTCCTCCAGGCTCCACTGCTGGTTCAGATCGCCGACGCAGGTCCGTTGTTCGGCCTGGACGGCATTGGCGGAGTCGCTTCGAGGGATGGTGAGGCACTTGCCACTGTGCCGGGCGGCGAAGGTGTAGGTGGTGCCGGGGCTTCCGGCCAGGCCGGCCGTGGTGGTCGTCGTGGTGGCCGTGTCGCCGGCCGCGGGTACAGCTGGTACCAGCAGACTCAGGATGACGGCGATGAGGAGAAGCCAGGATTTGCGCATGTCGTGTCCCTTCTCCGCGCGGACCGGTAGTCGGCCGCTCGCGGATCGGTCTGGGGTTTTGTCCGGTGCTTCGGCGGGTCACCCGAGATCCCCGAGAAGGTGCGGGATGTCCAGGGTGAAGGACGGCTGGGCGGGGTGTTGCGTCGAACATCTTGGTGAGCCTGGCCGTAGAGCCGCTTCGTGCCTGAGGCTCCGCGCCGGGTACCGGCTGTCCCTTCCGTGGGAGCTGCGGATCACCGGGGCGTGGGCGGATAAGGCCGCTCGGGTGGCGACGGGCGGGTCGGCGGGAGGTGGGGTCTGGGGTGAGGAGGAGGCGGTGGTGTCGCATTTCGCTCTGGACGCCTCGGCGGAGAAGACAGCGGAGCAGGAGGGAGGAACTGATGGCGGCAGCGCGCGCAGCTCGCCGAACACGGCGTCAAGTAGGCGTGGGGAGATCTCGTGCGCGGCTCGGTCGGGGCTCCTGCAACGCTCTGATTCTTGGGCGCGCACCGTGTGGGCCGGGGTGAAGGCCGACCCACCATGGGGTGGGTCGGCCTTCCGATCATGCCGATGGTGTTGCCGGTACCGGCACGGTCATCGCGCGGTGGCCTGTCGCTGGTGGAGGCTGATCTCAGCGGCTGAGGCGTAGCCGGCACCGTTGGCGGCTCGTGTGGTTTTCATTCGGATGTGGCGGGTGGTGGTGTCGGGAAAGGTGATCGTCCTGACGCCCGAACCGGGCGGGAGGGTGCCGCTCGCCACGGCGGTCCAGTTGTTTCCGTCGGTGCTGGTCAGGATCTGGTAGTCGGCCATGGTGCCGTTGGTGCCGCCGTCCTGGCGCGGGAGGTAGTCGAGCCTTCCCACGGTTCGGGACCGGCCCAGGTCGATGTCGATCCAGTGCGGCATGGGGGTGATGCCGGTGCCGTACTGCGTGTGCCAGATGGTGGAGTTGTTTCCGTCGATGGCGTTGGCGGCTTGGCCGTTCTCCCGTACGGTTTCGGTGCTGTCGGCGGTGGCCGTCCAGCCGTCGCGCGGGATGGCGGTGTAGGCGGCGGTGCCGGTGGTGGGCGCGGCCTCGAACACCACCACTTCGTGTGGCTGCAGCGTGATGCCGGTCGGTGTGCCGCGTTGAGCGGTGAAGGCGGCGCGCAGGCCGTCCTTCTCGGTGAAGCGGTACGCGCCCTGGGTGCCGCCGGGCAGCTCGAAGATCTGCTGCGGGTCCACCGTGAAGGTCTTGGCCGTGGCTGAGGGATTGCGCTGCCGACCGAGGCCACCAGCATTCCCCCACGCCATGAAGACATCATGCGGGCTCCAGAAGAGCTAGAGCGGGAGTGAGTGGGGCAACTACAGCGCCTTCGCAAACAGCTTGTCAAGAGTTGGTAAAACATAAAGCATTACGAGCAAATTCGAGTAATCCATCGCATGGTCATGCAAAATGCCAGCGCGGCCTCCGCCCAGCCGGCCGCGATGTGGCTGTTCATCGAGGTCGACCGTCCCGTGAGCGAGACCTTCGAGGTGTTCCCCACGCCCGCCTGGACCTGAACCACGTCGAGTCGGGAACGTCCCAGGGCACCGTGAGCGTGCGCAACCCGAGCGCCGGACCACCACTCGCCGACCGGGAGCAGCCCTTCCGCCTCCCGCCCGGCCTCAGTGACCAGTGACATCGCCGTCGTCGGCGGCGCCCGCCTGGTCACCGCCGAACGCGACCGGCGCGGCACCCTCGGGAAGCGCCAGACCGACCGTCCGCCATGCCGAAACAGGCAGCCCGACGACCGGTCGCTCGCCTGTTCGCCGTGGCCCGTCCCGGCGGATCCGACACGAGCGATCGCCCCCGCGGCCTGGCGCCTGGATGCGCCCCTGCCGATCCTCTCCCGCCCCGCCCCGCCCCGGCCCGGCCGCTGCCGCCTCCGCCCGCTCGACCTCTGTGAGTTCCTGCCGCCGGGTCGAGGCTTGAGTGGTCTCTGACCAGCGCTTCTCGTGAGCCGGCGGGAAAGTCCGGCTCGGCGGGGGGGGTAATCGAGCGGGTGTCCCCGGTGGGCCACCATGCTGCTTGGGCGCCCCAACCGGCCCTGACCTGCCAACCTCGTCGGTGCACGGGAATGACGTGAATATCCCGGGAATCCCAGCACCGCCCGCTACGCCCATTCCACGCCGTGCTCGGCGAGCTGCGCGAGCTGCCCTGCGGTCAGCTTCGCCCGGCGTGCCTTCTGGTTGTTGAGCCAGGTGCCCAGCGCGAAGTGCGACACCACCACCTGCTCCTCGCCACCGGGGCCGGCCTCCACGGCCTCCACCGGCTCCTTGTGCGGGCGGGGCACCCGGGGATGACGCTCCCGCTCAACGAACTGCGCCGGCGCCGCCAGGCCCTGGGCGAACCGGTCGGTGCGGGACACTTTCGGCTTCGCTTCGGCCGCCTGCTTGGCGGCCACCAGCTCCGGGTCGGCCTCGATGCCGATCGCCGTCAGCAGGTCCCGCTGGTCGGCCTCCAGACCGGGCCAGCCGGCCCGCTGCGCCTGCACCCAGCGGCCGAGCTGCTCGCCCTCGAACACTGCGGCCGCCTCCGGGGCCGTGCCGGGCGTAGCGGGTCGGCGTGGGCGAGCAGGGTGCGGTGGGCGGGTGTTGATCTTCGGCCGGTGAGGGGGAGTGGTGTCAAGGCCCGAAATGCTGGTGGGGCGGATAGCACAATCGTATGGGCTCCTCTGTGCGCCGCGCGCCTTCGCCGCGGGGTAGGAGAAGAGGCGGGTGCGGGCCGGGAATTCTCCGCTTGTGACGCCCTGTGCGGGTCGGTCGGGCGTGCCGGTCGTCCGGTCGGGAGGTCCGGTGTGAAGTTCGCAGGGAGACGAACGTCACCTCCGGGCCCAGTGGACGCGTCGGCCGGCCAGGGGCGGCGAATTGTCAACAACTTCCTTGATTTGATCGGTACTTCACCGCGCGAACCCTGCCCGGGGTGGCCGCTTCGGGAGGTGGATCGCAGGTCGTCGCCCGCCCGGCGGCCCGCCTGCGGATTCCCCCGGGGGTGTCACTGCCGCCGAGGGAATCGGCCGGAGTGGATCAAGAACCGGAGTAGTGGTCCACCTTTTTCGCCCGGTGCCGGGATCGCGCCGTCTATTCCCCGCCTTCGGTGGATGTCCGGGTGCCGGAGTATTGACAGTGCAGTTGTGCGGCGCTGTAGTTCCAACTAGTCCCTCCTGCTTCGCCGGTTCCGGTGCGCTGCCTCACCGGTCCGCCGAAGCGGCGGCGGCGTCACATTCGGCTGAGCTGCGATGTCCCCCGTTATGTTTTTCGCGGTCCTGCAAGAGGGCCGCCGGCCTCCGGGCCCGGCATGACTGTGTCCCCCTGTCGAAGAGATGACCTGGGGGGTGGTGTCACCGGGCCCGGGGGTGTCGTCGGAGACGCTGATGAGAGGTCCGGCCACCGCCCGGTCCGGCGCAATGCCGGACGGCCCGCGGGCGGCAGGTCTGCATAACGTGGATGCGCGCGTACGACACCACCGTCGAGGCCGGCCCGTCCGACTCCCCTGGAAGGGTGCGATGTTCGACACCGAAGACGTGGGCGTGTTCCTCGGCCTGGACGTCGGCAAGAGCGCTCATCACGGCCACGGCCTGACCCCGGCCGGCAAGAAGGTCTTCGACAAACCGCTGCCCAACAGCGAGCCGAAGCTGCGGGCCGTCTTCGAGAAGCTGACCGCGAAGTTCGGCACCGTCCTGGTGATCGTGGACCAGCCCGCCTCCATCGGCGCCCTGCCCCTGACCGTCGCCCGCGACGCCGGCTGCCAGGTCGCCTACCTTCCAGGACTGGCCATGCGGCGAATCGCCGATCTCTACCCCGGCGAGGCGAAGACCGACGCCAAAGACGCCGCCGTGATCGCCGACGCGGCCCGCACCATGCCCCACACCCTGCGCTCGCTGGGACTCACCGACGAGATCACCGCCGAACTCACCGTCCTGACCGGGTTCGACCAGGACCTCGCCGCCGAGGCCACCCGCACCTCCAACCGGATACGCGGCCTGCTCACCCAGTTCCACCCGTCACTGGAGCGCGTGCTCGGACCACGGCTCGACCACCAGGCCGTCACCTGGCTCCTGGAGCGCCACGGATCCCCGGCAGCCCTGAGAAAAGCCGGACGCCGCAGACTCGTCGAACTGATCCGCCCCAAAGCCCCGCGCATGGCCCAACGATTGATCGACGACGTCTTCGACGCCCTCGACGAACAGACCGTCGTCGTCCCCGGCACCGGCACCCTCGACGTGGTCATCCCGTCCCTGGCCCGATCCCTCGCGGCCGTCCAGGAACAGCGCCGGGCCCTGGAGGCCCAGATCAACACCCTGCTGGAGGCCCACCCTCTTCACCCGGTCCTGACCTCGATGCCCGGCGTCGGCGTCAGGACCGCCGCCGTCCTGCTGGTCACCGTCGGCGACGGCACCGGCTTCCCCAGCGCCGCCCACCTCGCCTCCTACGCCGGCCTCGCGCCCACAACCAAGTCCTCGGGCACCTCCATCCACGGAGAACACGCACCCCGAGGAGGAAACCGGCAGCTCAAGCGCGCCATGTTCCTCTCGGCCTTCGCCTGCATGAACGCCGACCCCGCCTCCCGCACCTACTACGACCGGCAACGAGCCCGCGGCAAAACCCACACCCAGGCACTCCTGCGCCTCGCCCGCCAACGCATCAGCGTCCTGTTCGCCATGCTCCGCGACGGCACCCTCTACGAGTCCCGAACCCCAGCCGTCACCCCTGCCGCATGACCACCCCAAACAGCACCAAAACCGGCGCCACATCCTTGACGAAGGACATAGAGGCACCCCCCCCGCACAGAGCAAGCACGCGCCGCGCACTCTCGCCGGCCGCGTGGCCAGATCAGGAAGTACGGCCCATGGTGAATCCCGAAAGCCTCCTCGCGTTCGCCGCGCTGTCCCTCGTGATGATCGCGATCCCCGGCCCGAGCGTCCTGTTCGTTGTCGGCCGCGCCCTCGCCCACGGCCGCCGTACCGCGCTCGCCACCGTCCTGGGCACTTTCTGGGCTGCTACACCCTCGCCCTGGCCGTCGCCCTCGGCCTGGGCCCCCTCGTTCAGAGTTCAGCCACCGCGTTCACAGCGGTGAAGCTCGCCGGCGCCGCCTACCTCGTCCACCTGGGCGTCCAGGCGTTCCGCCACCGAGACAAGCTGCGCACGGACCTGGCATCCGAGGGAGGCGAACGGCGCGGCGATCTGCGCACCGTCCTGGACGGCCTGTTCGTCGGCGTCACCGACCCCAAGGCCCTGGTCTTCTTCGCCGCGACCCTCCCGCAGTTCGTCAACCACGACGCCGGGCCCGTCCCGTTGCAGATGGTGGTCCTCGGCCTGATCCCGGCCGGTATCGGCCTGCTCTGCGACGCCGTCTGGGGCCTGGGCGCGTCGGCAGCCCGGACCTGGCTCGCCGGCTCGGACCGCCGCCTGTCGGCGATCGGCGGCGCGGGCGGCATCGCGCTGATCGGCCTCGGGGTCATCGTCGGCGCCACCCGTCACTGACCTTCACCGGGTGATGCGGGAACGGGCAGCACCCCCTTTCGGGCAGGGCCCAGGACCGCCGCCGGAACCCCCGCAAGGGCATGGGACGGCGCCCCTGGTCCGACCGTGCTCAGCGCAGGATCGCGCGAACGTATCCGGCGACGCCCCGGCATCTCCGACGCCTTCGCCACCCCCGGTAACCAGGCACCAGGCAGCAGGCACGGAAACAGGGCCGGGTTCAGAGGGACCCGTGGGTGAGGTCGGCGCGGGTGGTGCGGAGTTTGGCCAGGACGCGGGCGACGTGGTTCTCGACGGTGCGGGTGGAGAGGAAGAGTGCGGCGGCGATGTCCTTGTTGGTGGCGCCGGTGGTGAGGAGGTCGCGGATCTGTTCTTCGCGGGGGGAGAGGCGGTCGCCGTAGCCGGCCCGGCCGCGGGGGTTGGAGGTCGCTTTGCCGAGTTCGCGTAGCGTGCGGTGGCAGCGGGCGGCGTCGGAGGTGGCGCCGAGGTGTTCGAAGGTGGTGATCGGTGCGGTGAGGCGGGTGGAGACGTCGTCGAGGTCGGTGCGGGTGCGGGCGGCGCGTTCGGTGGCGAGGGCGGCGGGGTAGGGGCGGCCGATGGCGGTCCATCGTGCGGCCGCGAGGTCGAAGGCGGTCATCGCGGCGTCGGGGTCGTGGGCTTGCAGGAGCAGGCCGTGGCACAGGTGGTGTTCGGCGACGGCGCCGGGCGCGTCGCGGCCCTCGGTTCCGGTGGTGTGGCGGGTGGTCAGGGCCTCGGCCTCGTCGGTGCGGTCGAGGGCGAGGAGGATCTCGACGGCGGTGGGGACGAGGTCCCAGGCGTGGGCCCAGGCCTCCTTGCGGTCGAGGAAGGCGAGGAAGTCGTGCGGGTCGGTCAGAGCCCGCCAGGCGGCGTGGGGGTCGCCTCGGTTGAGGTGGAGGCGGGCGGCGCCGGCGGCTGCGCCGAGCGCCTCCAGGTGCAGGCCCTCGCGGGCGAGGACCTGCCCGAAGGCGGTAGCGGCCTGGGCGGTGCGGCCACGGGCGGCGGCGATCAGGCCGCGGACGGTGGCCAGCAATCCGCCCTCGGCCAGCGGACTGTCCGGATAACGCTCGTGGAAGGATTCCAGGCCCCGTTCGGCCTCGTTCCAGCGCCCGGCCTGCCAGTCGAGCATGACCTGGAAGGAGTGGCTATACGGGTCCATCATCCGCATGTGGGTACGCGCCGCCATCGCGCTCTCCTCGGCGAGCGCCGCCGCTGCCCGCGCGTCGTTGCCGACGGCGAGCGCGTCCACGGCACCTGTGCCGAGGAAGAGCACCGTGCCCTGGAGTACCCGCACGTCGTCGCTCTCGCGGGGCAGCGCCGCCACCAGCTCGGCGGCGGCGGGATCGGCGGCCACGCACTGCTGGCTGAACCTGGCGAGGTGGAGCAGCGACTGGGCGTAGTGGTCCTCGCCGGCTGCCGGCAGGGCGAGTCCGCGTTCGACCATGGCCCGCTGCTCGGCGAGTGAGAAACGGCCGGTCCGGGACAGACCCAGCAGGGCGAGCGTCCTGGCCGTGGAGACCGGGTCGCTCTCCTCCACCTCGGACAGGGCGGTCAGCAGCTCCTCCTCGCTCCCCGGATCACCCTCGTCGTAGATCAGCGCCGTCGCGACGGCAGCTCTGATCCGGCCACGGGCCGCGGTGGGCAGGCCGGGCAGCAGCATGATCCGGCGCAGCCCCGCGAGTGAGGCGGTGCGGTCCGTACGGAAGTGTGCGGCCAAGGCCAAGGCCATAGCCGCACGGGTGAGTTGTTCGGAGGTGAGGCCGGGCTGGTCGAGGATCTCCTGCAGGAGCGTGGCGGCGGTGCCGTGGTCGCCGACCGCGCTGGCCTGGTCGGCGGCGGCCTGGGCCCGGGACAGCCACGCCGCCCGGTCACCCGAGGCGCGGGTGTGGTGGGCGATCTGCACCAGCGGCGCAGGGTCCTGAGCCTGCAGGACCTCCAGGACCCGCCGGTGGACACGGTTGCGCACCGGCCCCGGGAGAGAGCCGTAGACCGCCTCCCGCGCGAGGGCATGCCCGAACCCGTAGGAGTCCGGGCCCACCTGCCGCAGCACCGCCCCGCCGAGCGCCTCCAACAGGGCCGCCTCACCCCGCTCCTCGTCCAGGCCCGCGGCCTCGGCCAGCAACGCCTGCCCGGCCGGAACCGCGAGCACCGCCGCGGCATCCACCAGCACCGCCGCCTGCGGCCCCAACCGCGCCCGGCGCTCGGCCAGCACCTCACCCAGACTCCGCGGCACACGCAACACCGCGAGGTCCGTACCGCGCGGCGAGCCGGCGAGGGTGACCAGATCCTCCTCGATCACCAGCGGCAGACCCCCGCTGCGCTCCAGCAGAGTCCGCACCAGCGCCGGCGCCGGCTCGTCGCCGAGCACCTCGCGCGCCATCGCCCGCAGTTCCGGCTCGCCCAGCGGGCCGAGCCGGATCTCGGCCCCGCCCGTGCCCGGCGAACGCCGGAACGCGGCACCGAGCACGGGCCCGCCGCCGGGCAGGTCCTCCGCCCGGTACGTCAGCACCAGCGCCGCATCGGCGGGCATGTCCCGTGCGAGCAGAAGCAGCAGCTCACGGGTCGCCTCGTCCGCCCAGTGCACGTCCTCCACCACCAGCACCGCCGGCGCGATCGCCTCCAGCAGCGTCCGCACCCCGGCCGCTATCCGGAACCGGTGCGCGCCCGACCTGGAAGAACCCGGCGGGGGTTCGGGCAGTGGTTCGGGTAGCGCGCCGGCCAGGTCCGGCAGCAGGGGCGCCAGCGCCCCCGCCGACACGTCCAGCCGCTCCACGGACGGCAGCCACGGCCCGACCCGGCGCAGCGCGTCGACCACCGGCCCGTACGCCAGCGGCTCCCGCAGCGGATGGCACCCGCCCGCCAGCACCCGCAGCCCCTGCGCACGCAGCACCGCCGACGCCTCCGCGACCAGCCGCGACTTGCCGACCCCCGCCTCCCCCTCCACCAGGACCACCGCCGGACGCCCCGCGCCCACCGCGCCCAGCAACTCCCGCATCTCACGTTCGCGACCCGCGAACGCACACCCCCCGGAGAAAGCCGATCCGCCGCCCAGACCGTCCATACCCAGCTCCCATCACCACTGCGGCCCCATAGCGGGAAGGAGCGCCGCACCGTGATCAAGTCCACCGTAACCCGGCCCACAGCAGAGCGCCGAGACGCATACCGGGTCTGTTCCCGGCTGCGCAGGCAGGCACCCTCCCTCGTGACCGTGAGTGAATACGGGAAGCCACCGGCCGACCCGCGCGCGGGCGGAACCGGCCGGCGACTTCCCGCCCGGCGAGGTGCCGACCACTACCCCGCCGCTGTACCTACGCCCACTCCACCCCGTGTTCGGCGAGCTGCGCGAGCTGCCCCAGGGTCAGCTTGGCCCGGCGTGCCTTCTGGTTGTTGAGCCGGGTGCCGAGGGCGAAGTGCGACACGGAAACGGCGTCCTCACCCCCGGGCCCGGCTTCTACATTCTCCAGGGCCTGCTTGTGCGGGCGGGGCACCCGCGGGTGGCCGTGCTCCTGGACGAAGGCCGCCAGCGCGGTCAGGCCCTGGGCGAACCGGTCGATGCGGGACACCGTCGGCTTCGCTTCAGCGGCGGCTTTCGCGGCCACCAGCTCGGCGTCCTCCTTGATGCCGACCGCCGACAGCAGGCCCCGCTGCTCCTCCTCCAGGTCCGGCCAGCCGGCGCCGATGACGAGGACGGGCAAGCCGGTGTCGGAGGTCATGGCGGCTTGTCTTCCCTTCGCGTCGGGTGGGCGGCGCTGGGCCGCCCCCACCCTCTTGATTCGACGATTATCGATGTGGTGGCGTCTCCGACCTTGCCGCCGGGATTAGACGGATGTCAACATAGACGTATGTCGAATCTGAGTGTTGAGCTGCCGCTGGCCGAGCCGGACGTGGTGCCGTGCTGCCCGCCGCTGACCTCGGCCGAGCTCTCGGCGGAGGACTCGGTACGGATGGCGGCGATGTTCAAGGCGCTCGGCGACCCGGTGCGGCTGCGGCTGTTCTCCAGGGTCGCCTCGCACCCGGGAGGGGAGGCGTGCGTGTGCGACATCCAGGACGTCGGGGTCTCCCGGCCGACCGTGTCCCACCACCTGAAGAAGCTGCGGGAGGCCGGGCTGCTGACCTCGGAGCGCCGTGGCACCTGGGTCTACTACAGGGTCGCCCCCTCGGTGGTGGCCGGCATGGCCGCCCTGCTCGACCTCAACCGCTGACCGGGGAGCGCTTGTTGCCGCACGTCATCCCTCTCATCGCCCCGATGGCGCCGGGGCACGCCGACGAGGTCCTGGCGATCTACCGGGCCGGGATCGAGGAGGGCAACGCCACCTTCGAGACCGCCGCACCGTCCTGGGAGGCGTTCGGCGCCGCTCGCCTGCCCGGCCACCGCCACGTCGCGCTCGGGCTCGCCGGCGAGGTGCTGGGTTGGGCTGCCGTCAGTGCGGTCTCGGCGCGGCCCGTGTACGCGGGGGTGGTCGAGCACTCCGTCTACGTGCACCCGGGGTTCCGCGGTTTCGGCATCGCCCGCGCTCTGCTGGAGGCGTTGGTCGCCTCGACCGAGTCGGCGGGGATCTGGACGATCCAGTCCGGGGTGTTCCCGGAGAACACCGCGAGCCTGGCCCTGCACGCGAAGGCGGGTTTCCGGGTGATCGGGACCCGGGAGCGGATCGCCCGCCACCGGGGCGTGTGGAGGGACGTGGTGGTGATCGAGCGCCGCAGCGCCCTGGTGGGTTGAGCGGCATCCTGCCGGGACTCGCAAGATTGCTGGCGGCTGGCGGCTGTTGGTCGACGGGGGCAGCAGAACCTTCGCCGGCGTCCGCCGCGGCGCGGGGCGGCCTTCGGGGAGAGCTGTTTCGCCACTGTCCGCGGCTCCGACAGTCCCGGGGCCGGCCTGCCGGGCTGCCCGAGTGCGAGGCCCTGGAGTAGTTGGTCGCGTTGAGCGTCCTGGTCCGCCGGGTCGAGACCGTGACCCTGCCGTCCTGAACGAACGGCGCGGGCCGGTGACGGGGCCATCCTGTCACCGGCCCGCGCGGGTCCTCACCGCCGCGATCGGTCCGGCGGCCCTACGTTGTCGATGGGTCGGTCGGGCCGGTCGTGAGGTCCGGATCACCCGGGGGTGCCGGGTGTGGCTTTCAGGTGGCTGCGGTGGTGAACTTCCTTCGCCGGGCGAGGGAGACGTAGACCAGGGCGATCAGGACCGGGACCTCGATGAGGGGTCCGACGACTCCGGAGAGGGCCTGGCCGGAGGTGACGCCGAAGGTGGCGATGGCGACCGCGATGGCAAGCTCGAAGTTGTTGCCGGCGGCGGTGAAGGCGAGGGTGGCGGTGCGGTCGTAGCCGAGGCCCAGGGCCTTGCCGAGGGTGAACGTGCCGAACCACATGATCGCGAAGTAGGCCAGCAGCGGGAGCGCGATGCGGGCGACATCGAGGGGCTGGGAGGTGATGGTCCTGCCCTGGAGGGCGAAGAGGATCACGATCGTGAACAGCAGCCCGTACAGGGCCCAGGGGCCGATCCGGGGGAGGAAGTTCGTCTCGTAGCGTTCGCGGCCGAGCTTCTTCTCGCCGAGGCGGCGGGTGAGGAAGCCGGCCAGCAGGGGGACGCCGAGGAAGACGACGACGTTGAGGGCGATCTTCCACATGGAGATGTCGAGGTGCTCGCCTTCGCCGAGGCCCAGCCAGTCGGGGAGTAGGTCGAGGTAGAACCAGCCGAGCAGGCCGAACGCGATGACTTGGAAGACCGAGTTGAGGGCGACCAGGACGGCGGCGGCCTCGCGGTCGCCGCAGGCGAGGTCGTTCCAGATGATGACCATGGCGATGCAGCGGGCCAGGCCGACGATGATCAGGCCGGTGCGGTACTCGGGCAGGTCGGGCAGGAAGATCCAGGCGAGGGCGAACATCAGGGCGGGTCCGAGCACCCAGTTGACGACCAGGGAGGAGGCCATGAGCCTGCGGTTGCCGGTGACGGCGTCGAGGCGGTCGTAGCGGACCTTCGCCAGCACCGGGTACATCATGACGAGCAGTCCGAGGGCGATGGGCAGGGAGATCCCGCCGATCTCGACCTTGGCGAGCGCGTCGTTCATCCCGGGTACCAGACGCCCCAGGCCGAGGCCTGCGGCCATCGCGGCGAGGATCCACACCGCGAGGTAGCGGTCGAGGAAGGACAGCCTTCCGGCGACGGACTCCGCCTGGTCGGGTCTGGTGTCCCGGGCTGCTTCGGCGCGGGCCATCAGCAGGACCTCTTGGTGCCGGCGTTCGCGCGGGCGGTGGCGGCGAGGTCGGCGAACTGGCCCGACAGGGTCTCCATGACCTCCGGCTTGAGCCGGTAGTAGGTGAACCGTCCGCAGGGTTCGGTGTCCACCACCCCGGCCTCCCGCAGCACCTTGAGGTGGTTGGAGAGGTTGGTCTGGCGGGCGCCGGTCTCCTCGACCAGGTGCGTGGTGCACAGGGTCTCGCGGGCCAGCAGGGTCACGATCTGGAGCCTGAGCGGGTCGGACAGCACCCGCAACAGTTCAGTGTCGACTGACATCAGCATGGGCTGATACTGTCACATCAGCTACTGCTGATACCAGCCCGGGCTGACATGTTCGGCAGTAGGGCCCCGCCCCGGCCGGACCCGCACTGCGGCCCGGCGCCCCGGCCCCGGCCGTTGACCGAGCGAAGGACAATCACCGATGACCGCCCCCGCCACCGCCGTGCTGTTCGTCTGCATCCACAACGCCGGCCGCTCCCAAATGGCCGCCGGCTTCCTGCGCCACCTCGCGGGCGACCGGATCGAGGTCCGCTCCGCCGGGTCCGTCCCGGGCGACCAGATCAACCCCTCCGCCGTCGCGGCGATGGCCGAGCTCGGCATCGACATCTCCGACCGGACGCCCAAGGTGCTCACCACCGGGGCCGTCCAGGCGTCCGACTACGTGATCACCATGGGCTGCGGCGACGCCTGCCCGTACTTCCCCGGCAAGACGTACCTGGACTGGGAGCTGGAGGACCCGGCCGGCCAGGGTGTCGAAGCCGTCCGCCCGATCCGCGACGAGATCAAGACGCTGATCGAGGGCCTGATCGCCGAGATCGACGCCAAGACCGCGACCGGCCAGGAGAACTGACTACTCGTCACCGGCGCCACCCGGGCCGGCGCCGACGTGCGCGAGGTCATCATCATCGGCTCCGCCCCCGCCGGGTACACCGCCGCCCTCTACACCGTCCGCGCCCGGCCCAAGCCGCTGCTGTTCGGCAGCGCGCGATATTCGTCGGCGGCTCGCTGACCACCACCCAGGTGGAGAACTTCCCCGGCTTCCCCGGTCTCCCCGACGGTGTCGACGGCCCGAAGCTGATCGAGGACATACGCGCCCAGGCCGTAAAGGTTCGGCGCCGAGATGATCGACGACGACCTCGCCTCCGTCGACCTCTCCGGCGTCATCGAGGACCTCACCGGCTCCGGGGCACCGTCCACCGCGCCAGGGCGGTCATCGTCGCCACCGGCGCCAGCCACCGCAAACTCGGCCTCCCGGGCGAGGACAAACTCTCCGGCCGCGGGGTGTCCTGGTGCGCGACCTGCGACGGCTTCCTCTTCCGCGGCAAGGACATCGTCGTGGTCGGCGGCGGCGACCCCGCCATGAAGGAGGCCACCTTCCTCACCCGCTTCGCCGACTCCGTCACCATCGTCCACCGCCGCTCCACCCTGCGGGCCTCCAAGGCCAGGCAGGACCGGACCTTGACCGACGACAGGATCTCCCTCGCCTTCGACACCGAGGTCGCCGAACTCCGCGAGACCGACAACGGCATGCCCGCCGGCCTCGTCCTGCGCGACACGTTCACCGGCGCACCGCGCGAGCACCCCGCCGCCGGACTGTTCGTCGCCATCGGCCACGACCCCCGCACCGAACTCTTCAAGGGCCGGCTGGAGCCGGACGCCGTGGGCTACCTCAAGGTCCACGCCCCCTCCACCCCCTCGCCTGTGCGGTAGAGCACGACCTCCAGGGTGCGCACCGTCCCGACACTCTTGCGGTGTGAGCCGGCCGGGGCGATCCAGCCTGCGGCGATGACGTACGGCCAGTCGCACCTGTAGCTGATGTTGAGGTGGTCGGCCGCCCGTTCCCCGGGAATCCGACGCCGCCCTTCGACCTGCTCGGCCATCTCGGCGTCTGCTCCCAGGGCCTCCGTGGCCGGCTTGGCCCAGCGGCCGAGCCGGCCGGATGCCGGTTCCCGCTGCTCAGCGGCCCAGCGGAACTCGGTCTCGGTCTCGGCCCAGGGGATCGTCTCCGCTTCCTGGGCGGTGGAGAACGAGGCTTCGATCCAGGCGGTGCGCTCGGCGACGACAGCGGCCAGGGCGTCGGTGTCCGCTCGCTGTCCTGCCTCCGGCGCACCGTAGGCGGGGTGTCCCTCGAAGCCTCCGAGGCGGCGCAGCGGGCCGAGGTCGGTGAGGACGGGCACGTCGTGGGCGGTGACGGCGTCGTTGCCGGTGGTCAGGTGCAGGGTTTCGGCGATCCGGCGGGCCCCGGGGAGACGCAGGGCGTCGAGGTGGGGAGCAGGTCGGGCAGGTCGGTGCGTACTTGGTGGACGAGGGTGTTACCCGGCCGTCGGCCGCGCCCTCGGCCGGGCCGCTCTGCCCGGCCCCGTCACTGGCGGCCCGCTGCTGTTTCCGGCGATGACGGGTGTCTTCTACCGGTGGCGCTGGCGTGGGCTCGTCGCCGGCTCGTTCGGCACCGGGGCGAACTCGGTAGAAGAGCCTGTCGGTGCCGGGGCCGGCGGGGAGTACGGTGATGTGACGGCTATCGATGACCGGGGGACGGCCGCCGCGGTGTGGCGGGCCGCTGATCCGGTGCGGGCTTATCGCACCTGTGGCTGCGCTGTGGTGGGGGAGTGCCTCGGGCGGCCCGGACGCCGGTGTGCCGGACTTTGGTGGCGAGCTCAACCTCGTGGCCGGTCCCGGTGCTCCGGTACCGCTCACGTCGAAGAATTCGACCCCGTACGTCGGGGGGAGTCCGAGCACGGGGCGGGGGTCGCTACGGTCGAGCGCGCAGCTGAACAGGCCGCCGGGCAGGTGTTGGACCAGCCTGCCGGCGGTCACCGCGGACACCCCGCCGCCCCGGGAGGGCACCTGGTCGAAGCGCCGGACCGATCCGGTGGTCACGTCGTGGAGGAACAGCGGCGGGACGGTCTCCTCGGGGAACTCCTCGACCAGCAGGAGTTCCCGCCCGCCGGTCCACACGCCGTTGGGGCTGCCCAAGATGACGAGCCCCTCGTAGCGGGCGAGGACCGACCCGTCCGCCACGGACAGGACCACCGTGTCGGTGCGGTCCTCCTCCTCGTCGATGAAGGCCACCGCCAGCAGTGTGCCGTCCGGTGACCACGCCACCCCACCGTCCGACCGCCAGCCCTCGGCCGACCACAGCGGCTTCCGCGCGCCCGTCGCCAGGTCGGTGACGCCCACCCGGACGCCGTCCTCGTCGGCCAGCGTGGCCATCGACCGGCCGTCGGGCGAGAGCGCCGCATGCTGGACGAGGCCGTCCGCGTCCGCGTCGAACACGCGCCGCTCCCTCGTCGCGAGGCAGAGCAGCACCAGGTCCCGGTCCGGCTGGTCCTTTGGCCCCGTGCGGACCAGCAGGTGAGTGCCGTCCCAGGAGAGTGCCAACGGCACCGGCTCCGGACGGTGCGGGAGACCTGCCACCTCGACGAGTTCACCGGTGTCCGCGTCCGACACCAACAGGGTCGAGGTCCCCGCCGGGGGTCTCACGAGCGCCGCGAACGCGGCCCGCCGCACCGGCCGCGTGTCGATCGTGCCGGGCCTGAACTCCGCTGACCTGTCCGTCATCACGGCACCTCCACGGCATCGCGCCGGGCGCTCCCCGGCCGCACCGGAGCGTAGCAACCGGCAGCGCGCCCGGACCCGCCCGGCGGCCCGGACCCTGCCGGGGTCCGTCGCGGGGTTCAGTACTTGGGTGCGGCGAAGTGCTTGAACGCCTCCCGGGTACTCGGTCCGGCGATGCCGTCGATCGGACCGGTGTAGCGCTCCTCGGCCCTCGGCTGGCGCTGCAGCGCTTTGACGGTCTCGGTCCGGCGATGCCGTCGATCGCGTCGACGTAGCCCCACCTCTCCTGGAGGAAGCGCTGGAGCGCCTTCCGGCTCTCGGTGTCCAACAGGCCGTTGACTGGGCCCGGGTAGCCCCAGCAGTTCGCCGGCCGGCCCTGGACGTACTCGGCCTCCGAGCGCTCAGGCCTGGGTTCTCGACGGCTGTGAGTCGTGCGCCGGCCCGGGAGTCTGCCGCCTGCCGGGCGGCAGACTCGGGCGTCGCGAAGGCCACGCCCGCCGAGGTGCCGGCGGCGATACCGGCGGCGATGGTGAGGCTGACGAGCGACCTCGTCATCGAGCTGGACCGCATGTGCACCTCTCACGGGATCGTGGGCGACGTCCGGTGCCACTGAAGGGCCGATCGCCCTCGTATCAGGTTCGTCTCTGCCGACCGCGCCGACCAGCCGCGATCGGGCTCCTCCCCACCGGATCACCCCCGGCTCGACATGGACCGGAGCCCTGGGCCACCACCCGGGGCGCCGAAGGCTGGCCGCCCGCCCAGAAGTTCGGCGGCGGCGTACGTGAGCTGGCGACGACGTCCACCGCCGACGGCTGGCAGGCGTTCTTCCACGTCAACACCGCCGCCCAGGCATGGCTGATCCGGCAGACCCCGCCCAACGGCACCTGGCCGGCGTTCACCAACCCCGCCAACAACATCACGGGCCCGCTGGCCGTCGCCCGCGCCAGGAACTTCCCCCTGATCGGGATATTCACCACCCCCGACGGCACCCTGCTCAGTTTCCAGCAGAACACCTCCGGAACCTGGAGCGGCCTGGCCCCGCTGTCGTTCGGCGAGGCCACACCCAAGACCTATCCCTCGGTGCGGCCGGTGCTGCTGCCCGGACCGACGCAGGGGCAGCTGATCGCCGTCGTCGCGGGCGCCGGACAGCAGTGGATCCTGGAGGAGCCCGCCACCGGAACCGGCCCCTGGACCGTCCTGCAGCACACCCCCAAGGACGCCGCCGGAAAGGTCCTCAGCCAGGCGGCCACCCTCGACGGCACCACCCTGACCGTCGCCACGTCCTATGCCTCCGGCCTGCAGTACGACAGGTACACCTACACCGCCTGACCGCCGCCGGGCCGCGCGGAGAACCGCGACGCCCCGACACCACCGGAGACCGCGTAGCCGGGGCGGGCCGTGCGGGGCCATGACACCGGCGCGGGATCGGGGCGCCGGTCACCGCCACGTCAGACGACGGAGCCCAGCCTCGGATCGAACAGCCCCGGCGGGATGTGAAGCCCGCCGGGGCTGGAGCCCCCCAACCCGGCGGATCTGCTCGTACCGGTAAGGGCTGATCGTCGCCAGGTCCGCCGGTCTCTGCCCGAGGACGCCGCCGAGGTCTCCCCGGCATGTCCCACCAGCGTCCCAGCCTGTCCGGTTTGGGTCGTTTCACTAGGCTGGGACAGCGTCTGGTCAAGATCGCCTGTCAGGGGCGGGGCCCCGGTGTCCGGCCGGGGCCGGCCACCGGGTTCTGGTACAAGCAGAGCGGTGGCCGGCCGGGGTCGAGCAGTGCCGATCCTCGCACGCCTGGTGGGTGGTCAGGCGCGTGCGGGGTTCTGGGCGTGGGTGAGGGCGTCGTCGATCGCCTCCCTCGGTTCGGGTGGATGCCATCGGTGACGTGCTTGCCTGACTGAGCTGCCGGGATTCTCCACAAAGGAGATCCGCGCCAAGGGGCCCGCCTCGATCCGTACGGCCACGGGGGCGCACGGGATTCCGTGCACTCGACAAGCACCCCACCGCGCCGACTTCACCTCTGGGCTCTGCCGGAAAATCGCAGCTCAGCGGTGAAACCGGACGAGAGTGCTGCGGCGGCTGAGGGGCGCACGGCCGGTCGAGACGGCCGTCGGGTGTGCGCGCAAAATCCCTGCCGAGTCTTCACCTAGGCCGCACGACTGCTGGCTGTGCCTCTGTGCGCCCCTGGCAGCGGCGTGGTGTTGCCCCGACGATGGCTCACGGTTCGGACCGCCGGTACCTGGCGGCGTCTCTAGGGCCGGGATCCACCCGGTCCCCCGCGCGCCAGGTCTGCCGTCGGCGGGCCTGGGCGCCCTTCGGAAGGTTGTCTATGTTACGTAGACCCAGAGCTTTGCTGCGCCTGCTGGTTCCGGCGGTGCTCGCGGCCGGCGTCCTGGTGCCGCTGTCGGCAGGCACCGCGTCCGCCGTGTCCCCGATCTGTGTGAGCGGCACTCTGCAGTTCGACTACCAGTCCGCCGAGGCGGGTACCGCGAAGCCGACTCTGACCAGGGGCGCCCGTAATGCCTCGGTCGAGCTGTGGGGTCGGGAGCTGGCAACCGAGACCGACCACAAGCTGAACTCCGGCACGCAGCTGACCGGTGCGGCCGACGGCTCGTTCAACCTCTGCTACACCCCGGTCAACACTACTTCCCTGGACCGCGTGTTCGTACGGTTCGCCACCCGTAGCAACCAGGTGTGGCGGGTCACCAACTCCTCCGGAACGGTGTACACCCTCAACACTCCGACGCTGTCGAACGTATCGGCGAACGTCGCTCTCGGTGCCGTCAACCCGACCGTTTCGGACCGTGCCTGGCACGCTTTCGACACCGTCAACCCGCTCTGGTCGCAACGCGCCAACTCGACCACACCGTGCTGGACGACCGCCGAGACGAGTGCTGCGAGCTGCACCACGCTGACGCTGCGCTGGCAGACCGGGTCCAACGACGGCCCGTACTACGACCTGGCGAACACCGTCCACCTGGGCGACAGCGACCCCGACTCCGAGCACACCGTGCTGCACGAAGCGGGCCACTTCTTCCAGCACCGCCTCTACAACAGCACGTTCCCCACCGTCACCAACTGCAACCCGCACTACATCCAGCTGGCGTCGTCCGCCACCTGCGCCTGGACCGAGGGCTTCGGCGACGCTGTGGCCGCCTACCTCCTGGGCGACCAGCGCTACGTGTTCCCGAACGGCGACTCCACCTCGTTCACCCACGTCGCGGGCTGGCAGACCGGCGACCATGTGCAGGGCAACGTGGCAGCCTCGCTGCTCCAGCTGTGGAACCAGGTGGACGGCAGTTGGAACCGCAGCATCACCACCCTGGCCGCGAACACGCCGGTGACCTTCGCCGACTGGTTCAGGAACGTCCGCCCGACGGCCGTGCCGCCGTTGTCCACCACCGGTGCCGCGCTGACCGCGCTGGACTCCCACGCCATCAACTACGGGCCCACGGTCGTCGGTGACAACGCCTACCACGTGCTCAGCAACGGCGGCGGCGTCGCCCTCCAGCACAGCGGGACCTGCGCCGTCACGGTCTCGACGGTGGCCGTGTTCGCCGCGCTGGACACCAGCCTGGCCTCGCAGCGCTGGAAGTTCACGTCCAACGGCGACGGCACCGTGCGGATCTACGACAGCTGCCTGATCCCGCTCTACCTGACCGCACCGGCCACCGCCGGCGGCCAGGTTTCGCTGCAAGCCGTCTACCTCGGCGCCGCCAACCAGCGCTGGCAGGTTACGCAGAACGCGGTCGGTACCTACACCCTGACCAACCCGGCCACCGGCTTCGTTCTGGACGGCACCGCCACCGCGGGGCAGGCGGTTACCGCCAATACCGCATCCGCCAGCTCGGCCAGCAAGAACTGGGCATCGGTCTTCTCCATCTCCTGACACCGACCACCCCCTGCCCTGGCCTTCTCCGCTCCACAGACGCAGGGTGCTGAGCTCTGCCGGTCATAGGGAGCGCGTGTCCGGTCACGAGAACCTGCTCGGCTCCTCACCACCGGGTCGGGCACAGAACCCGGGTCTCCCGCCATGCTCCAGGACGTCGAGTCCGAGGGCAGCAGGAGGCCCGGGTGCCTGGCCCTCGCGTACGGGGGCCACTACCGCGCACATGCGCGACTGTTCGACCGCGGCACGCGTGGGGCCAGACGGAGGACAAGGGGGTCCCGTGCAGGGTCGGCCGCGTCCGGGCGCCCTCGCCCTGCCCGGGGGCCGGCCACCACGCCCACCCCGGCCTGCCAGACCGGAAGGCCGACCCGATGTCCAACACCGTTCCCGTCCAGCCCGGCCCTGACGCCGTCGCCAGGGTTGGCCGGTGCGGCGTAGGTGGGCGTTGGCGCGTTTGCGTTGTTCGTATAGCCACCAGCCGAGGGGGAAGCCGTCGTGTTCGACGTCGTAGTGGGCGCTTCCCAGGCCGCCGTGCTGGTGGGCGTAGGTGCGGGCGTAGCGCAGGCCGGCGTCGATGCCGGAGGGGATGGTGGTGGGGCGGGGTCGTTCGGTGCCGGGGCCGGTGCGTGGGCGGGGTTCGTGCTGAGGGCGTAGGGCGTCGGCGTGCTGCGCGGTGATGCCGAGGTCGGCGAGGAGGTGCTGCTGGCCGGGGGTGAGGGTGGGGTAGGCGGCGCACTGGGTGAATAGCCATCGGGTGGTGTGTGCGGGCAGGCCGGGGAAGCCTTGGGCGGGGTCGAGGGTGCGGCCTGTGGTCTGGGTTTTGACGGTGTGGTAGGTGATCTGCCAGGTCATGCCCCAGGGCGGGTTCCACCACGGGTCGAGGGCGGCGAGAGCGTCGGTGCGGTCGGCGGGCAGCCGGCCGGCGGTGGCTCTCTCGCGCTGGGTGGCCAGCCAGGAGCCGATCGGGTAGTTCCCGGCGCGGGTGTTGTTGGGCAGGGAGAGGTGGCCGTGGCGCCGGGCCTGGGTGCGGGCGTGGGCCAGGCCGGTGTTGAAGGACTCCTGCTGGGTGGTGCGCCGCGGTTTGGCGTCTCGGGCGCGTTCTGCGGTGATGCCGAGCAGCGCCAGTCGCTGTTGCTGCTCGGGGTGCAGGGCGGGATAGGCCAGGCACTGGGCATAGAGCCACTGCCCGGTCCAGTCGGGGGTGCCGGGGAAGCCCCGTTCGGGGTCCAGCTCCAGGCCGCTTGTGGCCTGGGTCCGTGCGGCGCGGTAGCTCTTGTTCCAGTCCGCGCCCCAGGGCGGGTTCCACCAGGGGTCCAGGGCCGCCAGGAGCGCTGCGCCGGGCCACGGCGTGGTGGAGGCCGCTGCGCGGGTGATGGCGTAGTGGCGCTGGCGTGCGAGCCACGCCCCCAGTGGGAAACCGTCCTGGCGGGCGCGGGGCGCGACGTCGAGGTCGCCGTGCTGGCGGGCGTAGGCGCGGGCGTAGTACAGCCCGGTCTCCAGGCTCGGCGCGCTGGTGGCGGGGTCGGGCCGGGCGGTGGCCGCAACCTGGACGGTCAGTCCCAAGGCGGCGAGTTGCTGTTGCTGTCCGGGATCGAGGTCCTGGTAGGTGGCGCACTGGGTGAACAGCCACTGGCCCACGGCGTCGTCGAAGCCGGCGAACGCATCGGCGGGGTCAAGGACATGGCCGGCCCGTACCAGGGTGCTCACCGTGTAGCAGGTGCGCTGCCAGTGGGTGGGCCACGGTGCGGCCCACCAGGGGTCCAGGGCGGTGAGCTGGTCGGCGATGCCGGCGGCCTCGGTTCCGGCGCGGGTGCGGCTGCGTTGGTTGGAGAGCCATTGGCCGATGGGGAAGCCGTCGTGGGTGTCCTCGGGGTGCGCGCACAGGTGGCCGGTGCGCGCCGCGTAGGCGCGGGCGTGCGCGAGTCCTTCGGTACGCGAGTCCTCGATGCTGCGCCGGCGCCGGCGGGCCGCTTCGGCGCTGTGCGCGGTGATGCCGATGCGGGCCAGCAGGGCACGTTGCTGGGGGTGCAGGTCCTGGTACTTCAGGCACTGGTCGAACAGCCAGCTGCCCATGTTCTCGCTGAAGGCGTCGAAGCCCTGGCCGGGATCGACCAGGACACCGGTTTGCACCTGGTGGTGTGCGCGCTGGTAGATGCGTTGCCACCGGGTGCTCCACGGAGGGTTCCACCACGGGTCCAGGGCGCTCAGCGCGCGGGCGCGTTCGGGCGCCAGCCGGGGGCCGTAGGCGCGCTGGTTGGACAGCCACAGCCCGAGTTGGAAGCCGTCGCGCCGGTGCCGGTAGGGGATGGACAGGTGTCCGTGTTCCTGGGCGAAGGCCTCGGCGAGCGCGTAGCCGCGGGCGAAGCCCTGCACGGTGGCGTCGTCTTCCGCGGCCGGGCCCGTGTCGCCCTCGGCCGCGGGGGCTGTCGAGGAGCGCGGTGCGGTGCGGCGCGCGGGGGCGGTGGCGGGGGTGCGGTAGGCGGGGGCGATCCACCACAGGCTTCTGCGCCTGCCCTCCTTGGCGGGGCGTGGGCGCCAGCAGTTGTGCAGCCAGGCGGTCAGCGGACCGGAGGACTCGTCGGCCAGGGCCTGGACCAGCCAGGGCCGTCGTAGGCGGGTGGCCAGCTCGCGGGTGAGGTCGGGGGTGTCGGCCGGGGTGTGGGGTTTGTGCTTCTGGGCCCGGACCTGCTGCTGCCAGAAGCCGCCGGCCAGCAAGCCGGCCAGGACGACGCTGTCGGGGTAGGTGGCGACGGCGCGGGCGATGTGTTCGGGGATGTCCGCGTGGGGGTTGGCGTGGGCCAGGGCGTCGCGCAGCCGGGGCCAGCGTTGCTCCTGCGGCCAGGCGGCGTCCCACCAGGTCGCGGTGACGGACTGGGCGAGCGGGAAGGCGTCGGCGATGCCGCAACGACGCCGCAGCCAGGTGGCGTGACGGCTGCTGGCAGCGGCGATCTCGGGCAGCCCCGCCAGGCTGAGCTCTCGGACCTGGTCCTGCCGACGGCTGAGGACCTGCCCGGCGAGGCCGCGACGCGGTTCACCGCCCGCCTGGCCCGCATCGGCGGGCCCGAGCCCGCCCCTTCCTTGGACCGCGTCGTGAGGATCCGTCAGCCAGACCGCATGGCGGCGGCACACGTGCTGGTGGCCGGCGGTGTACAGACTCGCGGTTTCGGCGCGGCCTGTGCGTGCGGCGGTACAGCGCGCGCAGGCCGCCGCGGTCGGCGCGATGGACGTGGCGCTGTAGAAGGTGACGGCCGGTCCGGCGTCGTGGCGCCCGGCCGGTTCGAGCTGCGCCCAGGCGGGCAGGGCCCGCTCCAGGTGCGCGGGCGGTACCTGCGCGAGGGCGGCGAGGCGGTTACGGGCCTCGGTGTTGAAGTACACCTCGCCGCCTCGCGGGAAGGACGACATGGGGCGGCGGTTGCCGAAGGCGAAGAACTCCGCGATCAGGTCCGGGGCGGTGGTACAGAGGCGGGCGGCCAGCCGCTGCAGGAACGACAGGGTCGTCTCCCGGCCCAGGGGCCGCGCCCGGACGGCGCACGGCGCCATAGGGAACAGCCGTGAGGACGGCGCGCGCCTCGCCTCTATGGTCACAGCAGTACTGCTCCGCTCTCGAAGGGGTCCGCGCGAGGCAGTCGCACGGCGCAGGACGTCCGGCTTGGCTTCCAGCACTCCGCGCCCGGGCGGCTATCGGTTTCTCCCGTCCCGTCCGGTGGGGCTGCGCCGGGTCGGGGCAGGGGCGAGGAGTTGCTGCTGGGCGCGGATGTCGAGCTCGATGCCGTCCAGGAGCTTCTTGGTGATGCGCTCGGTGTTGTCCGCGATGGTGGTGATGGCCGCCTCTCGGATGAGGTGGGACAGGCTGCCGATCACTCCGCCGGTGCGCCGGTGCAGGTAGGGGGCGAGACGGGCCAGGGTCCCCGGGCGGTGGTGCCGCAGCCGCAGTGCGCTCTCCAGGTCGGTGACCAGCTCGAGCCACGTCTGCCGCTGCTCGGCGGTGCCGTGGGGCAGGGGGTCGTTGCGCAGGAGTTTGAAGCGCCCGGCGAGCTGCTGTCCGCGGGGGCCGACCAGCAGCGGGGAGGTGTCGACGTCGACGCCGGCGTAGATGAACGTCGCGGCGATACGTTCGCCCAGGTGCTTGATCTGGTCGGAGGTCTCGGCGCCGGAGCGGGTGCGGGTGTCCAGCAGGTGGATGTCGTCGACCAGGACCAGCTGGGTCCGCAGCTCGCGCAGGGTCGCGCAGACCGAGTCGGTGATCTGGGCCTGGTTCATCCGGCGCAGCACGGGCACGCCCAGGAACCGGGCGAACTCGCTGACCAGCATCTTGGGAGTCGAGGCGGGCGGGACGGAGACGAACGCCACCGGCAGCCGGTCCTTGACCCCCGGGTGCCTGCGCCGGTCGGTGAGCTCGAAGATCCGTCCCAGCTCCATCAAAGTGGTGGTCTTGCCGGTACTGGGCAGCCCGGAGACGATCAGGCCGCGCCGGGCGGTGCCCTGGTGGCGCCGGTTGACGAGCAGCATCTTCTGCAGTTCCAGCGAGACCCGTTTCATCGCCGGAGTGCGCACCACGACGAACTCGGAGTGGTAGTCCAGGCGCTGCTCCCGGGTCCAGCCGCTGGCGTCGGCCGACTGGTCGCCGGGGGCGTTGTCGACGTAGCGCTGCCAGCCCACCCAGGTGCTGACCGGGTCGAACGCTTCGTCTTCGCCCTGGCCGGGGGCGGGATTCACTACAGCCACTGCTGGGCCTCCAGGTAGGGGTTCAGCACATGAGTGGGGCGCGTCGGCCCGGGATCGGGAACGCAGCCCTCCTCGCCTTCGTCGTCGCTCTCGTCGAATCCGGATTCGGCCAGGTCCTCGGCGCACTGGAATCGCTGCGCGTCCTCGACATCGGGGCCTTCGCTCCGTTGCTCCGGGGCGCCGCCAGTCGCAGCAGTGTCCGCAGGCGCCGGCGCCAGCGCCAGGCCGGCCGGGGCGAGGGAGGTCGCGGCTGCGGCGCGGGCCGCGATGGTGCGTTCGCGGCGGGTGCCCGTTCCTGCCCCGGCGCGCCGCAGCAGCGTGTCCAGGGCCCGGGCCAGGGCCACTTCGTGGGCGTCGCGGTCAGTGGTGCGCGCCACCGTGCTGACGATGTGCCGCCAGGCGGCGTCGGTGAACGGCATGCTCACCTGAGTGGCGTGGATCCAGGGCACTTCCTGGAAGCCGCCCGGTAGCCTGACCCAGATCCGGGCCGGGTCGTAGGGATTGTGGTGGACCTCCAACTGCACGGCCGCTCCGGCGGAGGTGCGGCTGCGCCGGTGCCCGTTCAGAACGGTGCTGTCGTAGGTGCGGTAGTCGAAGCGGATCCCGTAATCGCTCACGGGCTGCCAACGCACCGGCAGCAGTTCGATGTGGTCCTCCCACGCCAGGGGCAGCGGGACGTAGCCGGCGATGCCCACCAGAGCACCCCACATCTCGATGGGCGACAGCGACAGGTGCGGCAGCATCGGGTGCCGCAGCGCGGTGTGCTTGCGCGCGTGCCACCCGGACACCAGCCACTCGTCGAAGAGTTCCTGCAGCTGCGGCAGCGTCCACCGGGCCTCGTCCTGGACCCTGCGCCCGCGCTCGGCGGCGCTGGACCCGGTGTAGCCGGCGACGTACTGGCAGAACCGGTGGTTGATCGACCCGAACGTCCGCTCCACCGCACCCTTCGCCGGTCCGTTCGCGGGCGGGACCGGCTGCAGCGAGACTCCCAGACTCTCGCACGCGCCCAGGAACGAGGAGGACACGAACACCGCGCCCTGGTCCACGACCACCGTCTCCGGCACGATCACCGGCCGCGCCGCCGCCCCCTTGAACCGCTCGTCCAGACTCAGCAGCCGCTCGTAGGGGACCACCGAGCGCTGCAGTGCCAAGGCCGCGTCCCAGCCCGGCCGCATCCGCGTCGGCGCGACCATCTCCGCCAGCAGGACCGCCGCGTCCACCGCACTGGTACCCGGCGGCCGCAGCACCGCCGCACACACCGACCGCGTCGCCACATCGAGAGCGATCGTCAACTCCGGACGGCCCGTCACCCCGTCCGCCAGCACCGCCAGGACATCCAACGGGGTGCTGTCCATCATCACCAGCTCACCGGGCCGCAGCGCCACCGTCGGCCTGAACGGCGCCGCCGGCCGTGAGCCGTGCGAGCGCCGCTGCGCCGCGCTGCCCAGCAGTCCCTGGCCATCGGCCAGCACGTGCACCAGCCGGTTGAACGTCGACGCCGGCGGCACAGCCACCACCCCGGGACCGTGCACCTCCTCCAGGTGCCAGCGGACCTGGTCGCGCAACCGCGTCAGCGTGCCCGTCGACCGATCCCGCTGCCGCCCCAGCACCGCCATCACACCCTCCACGACCCGCTGATCGGCCCGCCCCACCGCAGACGCCGGGCGTGTGGTGCGCCGGTCCACCAACCCCCACACCCCCTGGTCCCGGTACCGCGCCCGCATCCGGCGCACCGTCGTCACGCTCGTCGCCGCCCCGGCCGCCGTCAGCTCCGCAGCCTTGGCCCTCTCGCGCTGCGCCAACGTGGTCACCTCCGGGTCGTACACCGCCCGCGGCACCCCGCCGGGGACGGCTGCGCCCGACTCGACTTCCCGCACGTGCCGCTCCCAGGCCAAGGCCTGCTGACGGACGTGGTCGGGAAGCGTGTCCAGGAGCCCGGCCGCCGCCATCTTGACCTGGAGCGGGCCGCCGATGACCTCGAATTGGGGATCGGCCAGCAGGTGGGACAGCAGCACCGTGGAGATGGCACCCGCCTCCCCGAGGAGGCGTGCGCGGGCGCCTTCGAGCGCGGCGAGCGTCCAGGCGCGGCCGTCCCACCGCACCTGGTCTCCCACGGCGAGCGCGGTGCCGCTCATCCTGCGGCCCCGGTTGCCGTCGTGGTGGCCACGGTCCGCTCGTGCAGCGGCTGGTCCAGGGGAGCGCTGAGCACCCCGCTCCACAGTGCGTGGAAGACCACCGGCCATGCCGCGATGGGCTCCCCGAGCCGCCGTACACCCTCGATGAGCGGGAGCGGCTGAGCGAAGAGGCCGGCGACCCGCCCCGTCGGGGTGCTGCCGCTATGGCGCGGATGCCGGTAGCCCGACAGCCACCGCACGTTGGCCGCGAGCACCGGGTCAGGGGGCCGCGCGATGCGGTAGTGCCAACCGACGGCCCGGGCCGCGGCAGCCATCGCAGCGGCATGGTCGGCTAGGCGGGCGGGGACGCCCTCGCCACCCGCACAGTCGACCAGCAGGCCGCTGCCGTCCCGCAGCCGTGCCATCAGGTGCGGGGCATGCACGGCAACGGTGTCGTCCTCTCCCAGCCACGCCAGCTCCACCGGGCTGCAGGCCAGCGCGACCACCTGTGGATCGTGGTCCAGCAGCATGATCTGGGTGCGCATCGCGCCGAAGCCGTAGTGCACCAGGCGCCCGGTCGACGCCGACCACCACCACCCCGGAGCGATCCGACGCCCGCGTTGCACGGGGAAGGTTCGCACCGACGCCAACTCCTCCAACGCGACCCCGTGCGCGGCCCGGGTCCAGGGCATGCGTTCGAGCTCGGTACCTGCGCCGACGATCCGCGCCTCGACCCGGTCGGAGCCCGGATCACGTCCGCCCGCGAGCACCGTCGCATCCTCACCTGTCGCATCCTCACCTGCCGCATCCATCCTCCAGATGTCCCACAGGCCGCAGCCTCATAGCCCGGAACCCCCGTATCACTGACAACGCCCCTGACCATGCGCTAAGGACTTCGACCACCGCTCGCCGGGGAGTTCGCCGACTCGGAGGCAGCGGGCCTGTACGGTCAACCGGCTCGACAGACCCTGCAGGGGAGCGACCCGGAACACACCGGGCCCCGGTCCAGGAGCATGCACCGGTGACTTCCCCCGTCGAGGACTGGCCTCTCCCGCGTCGTCACCCGTATTGCTCCTCGAGGTTGTCGCGGTGGTCGTCGATGTTCTGTCGGAGGTTCTCTGCGGGGATGTGGGTCCAGGTGCTGAGCTGGTCGAGGGGGATGCCTGCGGTCTGCGCCGCGCTGGCGATGCCGGTGCTGGCCTCGGTCAGGGTGCCGATGGCCTTGTCGAGGGTGTCCAGCAGCTGTTGGGTGGTTGCGGCGAGTGGTGCGGTGTCGTCGAGGTCCAGCTGCGCCAGGAGGCCGGAGGCGTCGCGGAGCCTGTCCTTGATCCAGGTGCGTTCAGGGCGGGGGACTGCGGCACGCCAGCTGATGGTGCCGTCGGCGCGCTGGGCCAGTTTCCGCAGCTGCGCCGCCACGGAGACCGGTTGGTCCTCGCGTTTGACCCACCACGGGTCCAGGAACCGCTCACCGCTCCGGCCGGCGCCACGGCGCCGGCGCACGAGTGCTCCCCACCAGGCGGTGAGCGCGCTGCTGTCGGGGACCGCGCCGACCTCACCGAGCCAGGGGCGGGCGAGCCTGCGGCCGAGCTCCCGGCACAGCGCCCCGTCGGGCGGGAAGGGACGGATCCGCTCGCCGCCGCTGTCCTGCCATACCAACTCGGCCACCACCGGGTCCACCAGCGTCCCGGCGACCGCGACGACCTCGGGGAACGTCGCGGCCTCCCGGGCCACCGCCCGCCACCACCAGAACTCGGGCCCCGCGTCCCCGCCGGCCAGGCGGTGCAGCCGGGCCGGCCAGATCCGCTCCTGCTCCCACCCCAGCGCATGGTCCCACCACTGGCACACCACCGCCCGCGCCACCGCGAACACCGCCGCCGCCTCCACCCCGCCACGCTGCGCCCGGCGGACCACTCCCGCCCATCGCCGTTGTGCCTCGGCGATCTCCGGCAGGCCGCGCACATCCAGAAACTCCAGGCCGTGGTCGGCGTCCGTGTCCAGCAGCCACCGGCCGTGCCCGCGCGCACACCCGCTCCCAGCGGGGCGCGTACCGCACCACCCGCACTGGCGCCCCGGTCCGCCGCGCCGCGCACGACCGGCATCCGAACGCCGCCGGCCCCACCGCCGCGCCGGCCACCCGCCACACCGCCCGCGGACCGTCCGCACCCGCCGCTGCGGCCAGCTTCTCGTCGTCCACGCCCCACGCCGGCAGTGCCCGCTCCAGCACCTCCTCCGGCACCCCGCACAACCCGGCCAGGGCTCGCCGCCCGGCCGTGTCCAGCAGCATCTCGGCATCCGCCCGCCCTGCACCGCTCTCATGCCGAGGGCGCTGCCCCTTCCACTGCCAGGTCGTCAGCAGAGCCGCAGAGTTGAGGCCGTAGCGGGCAGCGACCCGGTCAAGAAGCGAGAGGGTCGTCTCCCCGGCGAGAGGAGACACACGGAAGATCCCGGAAACCATGGCCCCTAGCCTCTCGAAGAGCCGCAGGTCCTGAAGGCAGTTCCTTCCTCTTCTTCCTCTCGCGTCCTGGTGACTGGACCTCTCTCGTCGGCGGGGCAGTGCCGTGTGCCTCCGGCCGGGGTGGCGTGACTCAAATGTGCGATCCAGAAGTTACTTTCACGCTAGGGTGGGTGATGGAAGGGGAGGTGCTGCATGAGTGACGACCTGTTCGCGGCGATCGACGCGCTGCTGGAGCGGCCGAAGCCGGCCGACGACCTGCCGGTGCCCGCCGAACGGGAGCGGCTGCGCAAGGCCGCCGAGTACACCCAGGAGGACCTGGCGAAGGCGCTGAAGACCCGGCGGGAGACGATCGTGCGCTGGGAGGCCGGGTCGACCGACCCGCGCCCGCCCAAGCGTGAGGTGTACATCCGGTTCCTCGCGACGCTGGCACTGCGCCACGGCACGGTCGAGCCCACCGAGTGGCTGCGCCGGGCCCAGGCCGCCGGCCTCGCACCCGCCAGCGTTCAGGCTCCGTCGGCCGTGCCGACGACGGCTGGCCCGGTCGAGGCGGCGCCGACCGTGCCCGCTCCCGTGCCGGCGGCGTTCGGCGGCGACCAGGCGGACCAGGCGGACCAGGCGGACCAGGCGGTGGAGCTGGACCGCGACGCGGCCGGGGACCTGGTCACCGGTCAGCCGCAGCCGTGCGTGCGGTGCGGGCGCCCGACGCCGTACCGCTCGGGTGGCCGTCCGGTGCACATGGGCGGCTGGTGCACCGCGGCCGCGGCCGCGCAGCCGGCTGCCGCCGAGCAGGCTCCGGCCGCCGCTCCCCGCCAGGCCGCCCCCGCTGGCGCTCCTGCGGCTGGACCCGCGCGTCGTGCGACGCCGTCGCGTCCGGCGGCTTCCTCACGGGCGCGCAAGGCTCCGGCCAAGGCCACTTCGGCGGCTGAGGGTCCGTCCGACTGGGAGGCGGTTGCGGCGGCGCGGTTCCCGGCCGGTCCGCTCGCGGTGCTCGACGTCGCCCCAGACGGCAAGACGTTCGTCGCCTACCTCGCCGATGGCACGGTGGCGTCGACCGCTCCGGCCGGCCGCACGCTGGCGGCTGTCGTGGAGTGGGCGTTGGAGGCCAAGTTCGGCTCGCCGCGGCTGCACCGGCACGGCAAGGACGGCGACGCCCTGGTCGTCGTCTCCGACGCCGCCCTCGCAGAGCTCGGGCTGCCCCGGATGGGCCGCGACGAGAAGACCGAGTACGTCCAGCGCCTGGGCCAGCTACCGAAGACCCACAAGGCCGTGAAGGCAGTCGAGAAGGCCGGCTGGCTGCTCACCCAGCGCGGCCTCGGCCCGTGGGCCCGGATCTACCGCACCCCCGAGGACGGCCGCCGCCAGTGCGTCCAGCTGTGCATCCCCGCCTGGGACGCCCTGGCCTCCGGCGGCTGGACCATCCCCGAGCACCTGGACGCCGCCGACCTGGCCCGCCTCCTCGGCACCTACGCCACCCGGGTCCTCACCCCCCGCGGCTCCACCGCCGTCTCCGGCCTCGAACTCGTCACCGCACTGCGCCCGCCGACCCGCGCGGTGCGCACCGAGTCCGGCTGGACCTCCGGCCCGGTGGAGGGCTCCCGGCCCAAGGACCCGTTCGACCCGGCCCCGCCGGAGGTCCCGGACGTCCACCCCCTCGCCCAGGACCGCGAGGCGGGCGGCGAACTGGTCACCGAGGCATGGGACTGGCACCGCCCCCTCACCGACACCGAGAAGGCCGCACCGTTCGCGGTCGGCCTGGACATCAACATGGCCTTCCTGGCCGCCGCCGGCCGCCTGGTGCTGCCACTCTCGGGGCCCGTGCACGAGCTGAACCCGGTGTTCGACCCCAAGATCCCCGGCAGCTGGCTGGTGGACCTGTCCGGCGTCGACACGAACCCGCTGCTCCCCTCGCCGTTCACCGCCGACGGCTCCCGCCCGACGGGACCTGCCTGGTACTCCACGGTGAAGGTCGCCTACGCCACCGAGCTCGGCGCCCGGGTCCAGCCGACCGAGGGCTGGCTGCGGCACGAGCACGGCCCCTACCTGGACCCGTGGCACAAGCGCCTGCGGCAGGCGTACGTCGACACCATGGCGGCCCTCGGCGTCCCACTCACCCTCGCCGACCACGACCCGCTCGCCTTCCTCGACGCCATGGCCAACCTCAAGACCACCGGCGACCCGGCCGAGCTCGCCGTGCTCACCGCGATCAAGCAGACCGCCAAGGGCACCATCGGCAAGATGCGCGAACGCCCCCGCGGCCACGGCTACAAGCCCGGCGAACGCTGGGCCGCCCTGGACCGCCCGACCTGGGACCCACTGATGCGCGCCCTGGTCATCGACACCGCCACCGTCAACCTCCACCGCAAGCTCATCCGCATGTACGCCCAGACCGGCCTGCACGCCTTCGCCGTCCTCTCCGACTGCGCCGTCTTCGCCGCCCCGGGCCCCGGCGCCCTGGACGTCCTCACCCGCCCGGACGGCACCCTCACCACCTCGCTGCGCCTCGGCGTCAGCCCCGGGCACGTGAAGCACGAGGGCTCCCGGCCGATGACCGAGATCACCGAGCTGATCGCCGACGGGACCAACCCGGCCCGGCACATGAAGGCCGGCGGCCAGGTCTCCGCCGACGAGTAGCCGCACCAGGCCGGGCCCGCACCACGCGTGCCCGGCCCCACACACCACGACCACCAGCGGACCGCCGACCGGCAACCAGCCACCACGAACATCACCAGCACGAGGAAGGAGAAGTCCGATGGGGGAGATCGACGAGGGCCTGGAGCGCGCCGAGCGCACCCGCCCGATTCCGCAGTCCGTGCCGGCGCGGATGCGGTTCCTGCTGAAGGGCGCCAAGGGTTCCACCAAGGCCCTGGCCGCCGAGCTCGACGTCTCGCAGCGCACTGTGCAGCGCTGGCTCAAGGGCCAGGGCGTCCCCAAGCCCGCGGCCGCGGCCAAGGTCGAGCAGCAGGTCCGCGCGAAGTGGCAGCCGAGAGTGAAGGACCGCACCCGCAAGGCCGCCGAGAAGAACGGCTTCATGCTCCACATCAGCGGCACCTTCGGCTACAGCTCTGCAGCCGGCTCCACCGACGACCCCCGGGCCCGCACGATCACCCAGAAGATGCCCGGCGACGTCGCCAAGAAGCTGTACGAGGCCCGCGACGCCGGCGCCACCCAGGCCCAGCAGGAGCGCATCCTCGCCGAAGGCCTGCGCGAGCACTACTTCAAGGACAACGGCCACCGAGCCCGAGGCCTCGACGTCGAACTGAACGACATCGCCTGGCTGGACGTCGAACTGTAGACCCCGGCCGCCAGCCACAGGTGACGGCCTCTTGGCGCTTTCTCAAGGCCGCAGCAGACTACCGCCGGGCAACTCACCGCCCGGCGGTAGGACGGGCCGCTACGCCCACTCCACGCCGTGTTCGGCGAGCTGGCCCGGGGTGAGCTTCGCCCGGCGGGCTTTCTGGTTGTTGAGCCAGGTGCCGAGGGCGAAGTGCGACACCACGGCCTGCTCCTCGCCGCCGGGGCCGGCCTCGACGGTCTCCAGCGGTTCCTTGTGCGGGCGGGGCACCCGGGGATGCCGTTCCCGCTCGACGAAGGCCGCCAGCGCCGCCAGGCCCTGCTGGAACCGGTCGGTGCGGGAGCGCGTCGGCTTCGCCTCGGCGGCGGCCTTGGCGGCCACCAGCTCAGGGTCGGCCTCGATGCCGATCGCCGTCAGCAGGTCCTGCTGGTCGACCTCCAGGGCGGGCCAGCCGGCGCGCTGCGTCTGCACCCAGCGGCCGAGCTGTGTGAGTTCCTACCGCTGCGCCGACGCTTGAGTGGCCTCTGAGGCCTCTGACTGATGCATCTCGTGAGTCCAGCAGGAACTGCGTGGGTCGTCCGTCGAGGGGCGTCGAGCTGGTGTTCCCGGTCGAGCCCTCATCCACGATCAGGCCCGACCGGCCCTGACCTGCCGACTTCGCCGGTGTACGGGAATCACGTGAATGTCCCGGGAATCCCAACGCTGCCGTTACGCCCATTCGACGCCGTGTTCGGCGAGTTGCGCGAGCTGGCCCGGGGTGAGTTTGGCTCGGCGGGCTTTCTGGTTGTTGAGCCAGGTGCCGAGGGCGAAGTGCGACACCACCACCTGCTCGTCGCCGCCGGGGCCGGCTTCCACGGCCTCCACCTGTTCCTTGTGCGGGCGGGGGACCCGGGGGTGCTGCTCGCGCTCGACGAACTGGGCGAGCGCGGCCAGGCCCTGGGCGAACCTGTCGCCGCGGGACACGGTCGGCTTCGCCTGGGCGGCGGCCTTCGCGGCCACCAGCTCAGGGTCGGCCTCGATGCCGATCGCCGACAGCAGGTCCCGCTGGTCCTCCTCCAGATCCGGCCAGCCAGCCCGCTGAGCCTGCACCCAGCGGCCGAGCTGCTCGCCTTCGAACACCGTGTCCAGGGGCAGGGAGGTCCAGTCGACGAGGCCGTCGGTGTCCAGCCACCACATGCGGGCGGTGGCGTAGGCGCGCTGCCAGGTGACCGGCCACACCGGGCACCACCACGGGTCGATCTCCTCCAGCGCCCGCCGCCGCTCCGGCGCCAGCGCCCCCGGCTCGCCGGCCGG
Source organism: Kitasatospora sp. NPDC127035 (assembly GCF_042726075.1). Classification (NCBI taxonomy): domain Bacteria; kingdom Bacillati; phylum Actinomycetota; class Actinomycetes; order Kitasatosporales; family Streptomycetaceae; genus Kitasatospora; species Kitasatospora sp. NPDC127035. Next base: position 45,388 of record NZ_JBHXDN010000075.1, read on the forward strand.
GACCTGCGCCGCGGCCCGCAGCTCCGAGAGCCACGTGCCGATCGCGTACCCGCCGACCGACGCCCGCGCCGGCGCCGCCAAGGAGCCGCCGTGGCCCTTCGCCCACACCCGCGCCCAGTCCAGGCCGGCCTCGAAGCGAGCGTCGCTCACGGACCAGATCATGCCGAGCGCGTCGAGCATCTCCACCCGGTATGGCGCCAGCTCACCATTCGCATTCTCCCCGCGCCGGTCCGACAGCCACTTTCCCAGCGGGTAATTCCCGTTCTCCCCGACCAGCGCCGAATAGGGGACGTCGAGGCCGCCGGTCTCCTCGAACCAGCGTCGCGCGTGACCGATCCCCTCACGCCACAACTGCGTCTCACCGACCAGCACCCGCGAGGCGATGAACAGCGCGAGCACGTTCTCGTCCACCGGAGCCTGGAACCGAACCGGCAGCGTGAACGCCCCTCCACCACCCGCCCCGACCATGCTCTCACCAGGGCCGGAAGCAGCCTCGGCGCTGCGCCCCTTGGTCCGCTTGCCGGACTTCTGCGGCACCGCGAGGGCCTCCACCACTTTGGCGTCGTGGCTGCGCAAAGCGGTCAGGATCTTGACCAGCGGGCCGTAGGAATCGGACTCCAGGATGTCCCCGGGCTCCTCTCCGGGCTTGAGGAAGACCGGAACGATCAGGCTGGCGTGTCAGTCTTCTCTCTAGTTGCAACACTGATGCCGCTCTGACCAGGTGTGCTTGAGGTAGCCAACAAACTTAAAGCTGCCCATTGGTATGCC
>NZ_JBHXDN010000076.1:0-44320 GCF_042726075.1 Kitasatospora sp. NPDC127035
CGGCCCCGGTAGACACCACCGGGCCCGGGCGCCGCAAAGATCACACCGGCGGGGGGCGGCGCCCCCCCCCCGGGGCCCCCCGCGCCCCCCCCCCCCCGGCCCCCTCCGCCGGGGGCCGGGGGGGGCGCGGCGGCGGCGCCGCCCCGGCGCCGCCCCCCCGCCCCCGGGGGGGCCGCGGTGGCGGGGGCGCGCCGGTGCCGGCCGTGGCGACCGGGCACCGCGGGGCGGCCTTCGAGGTCCCCGGGGCCCTCCCCCTGGGGGGACGGCCCCGGCGGCACCCGCTCACGGCCCCGGGGAGGCGGCTCCGCCGTCGCAGAGGCGGCGGAGCAGACCGTCCAGGTCGAGGTGGGTGGGTTCCCGGCCGGAGGGCACGAGGCTCTCGGTCCGGGCGAGGAAGGCCCTGACCCGTTCGGCCTGGGCACTCAGGACGACGCTGCTGCCCTCGCCGGTGAGGGTGATGAGGACGGTCCCGGACCGTTCGCCGCCACCGGGGCGCACGGAGACGCTGCCGATGCCGGCCCGGTCGTGCAGACCGGCCGCGAGGAGTTCTCGGGCGAAGACCCAGGTGATCGGCGTGGCCAGGTCGGTGTGGTTGTCCAGGAAGACGGCATAGGGATCGGCGGTGCGGTAGCGCAGCCGCGCGGGGACGGAGAGGGTCAGGCCGTGGCAGACGACCACCCGGAGGTCGAGGGCCGTCGCGCAGCCCTCCTCGGCGGCACGCTGGTCGGGGACGCGGGGGGTCTCGTACGTCATGACCGCCCCCGGACGGGAAGCCGGGTGACGGCTGGACGGGCGCCTACCGCAGGGCGGGCGCGCAGAATCGTTTCTTCAAGGGCGCCGCGACGGGCGGGGAAGTCAGGGCTCACGGCAGGAACAACGAGCCACATCGACTTCGGCAACCCACCCTGCACGAGGGATCGGTCCGGCGCCCGACGGGCGGGGCTCCGCCCCCGCACCTAGGCTGACGCCACGACGCAAGGCGCTCCGGACGAGGCGCTCACCGGACCGGGCACGCCCCCCACCCGCCGGTCCAGGAACGGAACCCCCATGCACCCTGTCGTACGCGCGGCCGGCGCGCTGGGCCTGGCCGCGGCGCTGCTCGCCCCGACGGCCTCCTGCGGGAGCGATGCCTCCGACGCCGGCTCGTCCGGCCCGGCCTCGCCGGCCTCCCCGCCGGCCTCGTCGCCCGCCCCGACCACCGCCACGACGCCTCCGGCCGCCGCGAGCGGCTCGACCCCACCGGCCACCCCACCGGCCGCCGTCCCGCCCCTGCCCGCCGCGCTCACCGGCCAGCAGCTCACCTGGCAGACCTGCCCGGCCCCGTCCGTCGCCGAGGGCAGCGGCCCCGCCCCGGGCACCCCCTGGGAGTGCGCCACCCTGAAAGCCCCGCTCGACCACACCGCCCCGGACGGCCGGACCGTCGACCTCGCGCTGATCCGCGCCAAGGCCACCGGCCCGCAACCCCGGATCGGCTCCCTGATCTACAACTTCGGCGGCCCCGGCGGCTCCGGCATCACCACGCTGCCCGCCGCCGCGAAGGACTACGCCGACCTCAACACCCGCTACGACCTGGTGAGTTTCGACCCGCGCGGGGTCGGCAACAGCGCGGGCGTGACCTGCCTCGACGACCGGGCCACGGACGCCCTCGCCGGCGTCGACGGCACCCCCGACACCGACGACGAGGTCACGGCCCTGGACGCGTCCAACGCCCGCTACACCGCCGCCTGCGAGCAGAACTCGGGCCCCGTCCTGCCGTTCGTCGACACCGTCTCCGCCGCCCGCGACCTGGACCTCCTGCGCCAGGTGCTCGGCGACCCGAAGACGCACTACTTCGGACTCAGCTACGGCACCGAACTGGGCGGCGTCTACGCACACCTGTACCCGCAGAACGTCGGACACCTGGTGATGGACGCCGTGGTCGACCCGACCAAGGACCCGGCGCAGTCCTCGCTCGGCCAGGCCAAGGGCTTCCAACTCGCCCTGGAGAACTTCATGAAGGCCTGCGCCGCCCAGGCCGGCACGTCCTGTCCGACCGGTGGGGGCGGAGCCGAGGGGACCGGGCGGATCACCGGCCTGCTCCGCAGCCTCGACGGCGCACCGCTGCCCACCGACGACGGCCGGCGGCTCACCCAGGACCTCGCCGTCACCGGCATCGCCGCCGCCCTGTACAGCCAACAGACGTGGAACGCCCTGGCCGTGGGCCTCCAGGAGGCCGTGCAGGGGGGCACCGGCACCACCCTCCTGGCACTCGCCGACGCCTACCTCGGCCGCGACGCCCAGGGCCGCTACAACAATTCCGCCGCCGCCAACCGGGCCATCTCCTGCGCCGACGACAAGCAGCGCTACAGCGACGCCGACGTCCGGTCCGGGCTGCCGGAGTTCCGCCGGGCCTCGCCGGTGTTCGGCGAGTTCACCGCCTGGGGCCTGATCGGCTGCACGGGCTGGCCGGTGCCCGGACGGTCCGACCACCCCGAGGTGTCCGCCCCGGGCTCGGCCCCGATCCTCGTCGTCGGCAACACCGGCGACCCTGCCACCCCGTACGAGGGCGCGCGGGCGATGGCCCGCGAACTCGGCGCGGGCGTCGGCATCGGCATCACGCTGGAGGGCCAGGGCCACGGCGGCTACGACACCGGCAACCCCTGCCTGAAGCGGGCGGTCGACGGGTACCTGCTCGCCGACGAGGTCCCGGCCGACGGCACCGTCTGCCGGTAGCCCTCCTGCGGTATCCGCGGGCACTCCCGGTGCTCCCCGATGCTCCCGGTGCTTCCGGTGCTTCTCGGAGCTTCTCGGCGGACCGGCGGGTCCGCGCCGTCGTTCAGGCGGCCGACGCGGCCAGCTCGCGCACCGCGTCGGCGACGGCCCGGAAGTCGTTGCGCAGGATCTTGGAGTGGTTGCTCGCGACCTTCGCACTGACGCGGATGTTGGGGTGACGGGCGAGCACCGGGTCGAGGTTCGAGCGGATCTGCTCCATCAACTTCGCTTCGCCGCCCAGGTTCCCGCCCGTGGCGAGCACGTACCGCACCTGCGCGGTCGCGCGCTCGAAGACCGGGTCGAGGACGGCGGGCGCGCAGAGCTCGTTGGCCTCGATGTTGATCTCGGCGTGCTGCGCGGCGCTCATCCGCGCGGCCATGCCGATCCGGCGGGCGACCGGGAACAGCGGGCTCATCCGGCGGAAGAGCTTCCGGATCTGCTCCCGGGCGGCGTCGTCGAGCCACTCGTGCGGCAGGGCGCCGTCCACCGGCACCACCCCCGCGACGCGGTCCGGGTTCCGGGCGGCCCAGTGCATCGCGATCATCGCACCGTAGGACCAGCCCACCAGGATCGGCCGATCCACGCCCCTCGCTTCGAGGACGGCGTCGACGTCACGCAGGCACGCTTCGAAGGAGTAGTCCGCCGAACGCTCCGACCCGCCCCGGGCGCGCTCGTCGTAGGTGATGTGGCGGAAGTCGCCGCCGAGTTCGGCGATGACGCGGCGCCAGTGCGACTGGTCGGCGTAGGAGCCGTTGAGGTAGACGACGGGGCGGCCGGACCAGCCGGTGTCGGTCACGGCCAGGGCGGTGTCGTCGACCGACACCGTGCCGGTCCACACGGATTCCTTGAGGATCGTGGTCATTGCTCGTCTCTTCTTTCCGGGGTCGGAACGGATCGGCGGTGGTGGTGGACGGCGACGGCGCCGCAGGGGGTGGAGCGGGAAAGCCGTGGAGCGGGAGGCCCGTGGAGGCGCGGGCCGTGGAGGCGCGGGCCGTGGAGGCGCGGGCCGTGGAGGCGCGAACGGTGGGGGGCGTGCCGATCAGAGGCTGTGGGCGGTGATGTCGCCGTGGGCGGTGGTCGCGTGGATGGCCAGGTCGACGGTGCCACCGGTGTTCCGGAGCGCGTTGTGGATCCGGCCGTACCCGGTCCCGGCGTCCAGGGAGGCGGAGACCCCGCGCGCGGCGCCGACCTCGATCCCGCCGTACTCGGTGCGCAGGGTGACGGTGCCGTGGTGGGCCTCGGCGATGCGGAGGTCACCCTTCTGGGTGCTGATCTGCGCGGGGCCGCCGAGGCGGCCGACCGAGACGTCGCCGGCCTGCAGGGTGAGGCGGGCTCCGGCGGTCTCGTCGAGCTTGACCGCGGCCCGCGCGCCCTCGAAGGCGACGTCGCCGAGCCGTCCGACGCCCCGGAGTTCGGCGTCGGCGGCCTTGGCGTCGACCCGGGAGCCGGCGGGCAGCCGGACGGTCACCTCGACGGACCCGGAGGGGCCGAAGAACTGGTTCTTCGCCGGCGCGGCCTCGATCCGCAGGACGCCGTCGCGGTACTCGACCGCGGTCTGCTCCGCGGCCTTCACGTCGCGGCTCTTCGAGGGGTCCGCGGGGAGGATCTCGACCACGGTGTCGGCGCGGTCGGCGGCGATGAACCGGATGCGCCCCGCGGGGATGTCGAGGAGGGCGGAGACCGGGGCGGGGGTGTCGAACTTCTGCATGATGCCTGTCCTTCGGCTCGTTGTTTCTGACAACGGAAAAGCTACGTTGCTTTCCAAGTTGCGGCAACAAGCTCATTGCGCAGAAAATCAATCATCGCAGGTCAAAGGCAATTAATCGTTGCAAGAGTCCTGACAGCGAAAGCAACGACCGCCCGCCATTCGTTGCAATGAATTGGGCGTGAACGCCACGCCGAGGGCGTCGGCGGCCCCGGCGGGGGGCTGCGGCGCCCGGGGGCGGGACCGCCCGGCAGGAGCGCCGGCAGGCACCCCGGCGGCCGGCCGACCGCCCCACCCTGCGGAGATCGCCATCTCCCACCCCGGTGACCGGCCCCCGCCCGGCACGCCCTACCGTGGGCCCCGGAAAGGGGTACCGCCATGAGCGCCAACTCGCGACCACCGCAAGGAAACCTGGCCCTGCTCGACCCCTCGCGGCCGTTCGCCGAACGGGTCGCGGGGCTGGTCCGGGCCTGGGAGGACGACGGCCGGGCGGCCTACCGCCTGGTGGACGGGCGGGCCCTGCTCGCCCTGTACTGCTGGCATCTGGGCACCGCCCGCCCCGGCACCGGCGCGGGCGCACCGGACGACCCGGCCACGGACTCCTACGTCACCGCCGCCTTCGCGGCGAACGGCGGCACCGCCGGCTGGGACGCGTTGCTCCGCGAACGCGCCACCTGTTCCTGCCACGGCCGGAGTTGGCGACTGGAGAACATCTCCGTCTGCCTCGGCTGCCTGGGGTACGTCTGCTACGAGACCCCCGGCCCGTGCTGTCCGGGAGCCGCCGTCGTCGGGTGAGACGACGGGATCCACCGCGCCGCCACTCACCGCGCCCCCCGCCGTCACGCGCTCACGCCGTCACGCGCTCACGCCGTCAGGCCCCGCGCTCTCGGACCTGCGCACCGCCGAGCAGTCGGGCCAGCTCGGCCGCCGGGCCCTCCGGCAGGCTGCCGTGGACCAGCTCCGTGCGGTGCACCAGCCGCGGCGCGCGGACGGGCACGGCCACCACGCCCGGGGCGCCGTCCAGGACCGACACGGGAAGGACGGCGAGGCCGTGACCGGCGGCGACCAGGGCGAGCAGACCGCGGACGTCGGTCCCGAGGTAGCGGGCGGCGGGACGGAAGCCGTCGACGGCGGTCGCCGCCCGCAGCCGGGCCCCGGTCGGCGCCAGGCCGGGGGCGTCCAGCCAGCGGGCGGCGGACAGGTCGGCGAGCGAGAGGCCGGGCCGACCGGCCAGCGGATGGCCGGTCGGCAGGGCGACGGCGAGCGGCTGCTCGGCGACCGCGACGGTGCGCAGCGGGCCGACGTCGGGCAGCGGGAGCGGATCGCTGGGGGCGGCCGGGCCGTCGATCAGGGCGAGGTCCACCGCGCCGGTGGCCACCTCGGCGGGCAGCGCGTCCTGGGCGACCACCCGGACCGTCAGATCCGTCCGCGGGTACGCCCGGCGTACGTCGGCGAGCGCGCCCCCCAGGACCGCGCCGATCGCCAGCGGGGTCGCTCCGACCACCAGGCGGGCGCTCGGAGCGCCGACCAGGCGTGCGACGTCCGCGCGCGCCGCATCCAGCCGTAGCAGCAGGGAGGCGGCGTGCTCCAACAGCCGCGCGCCGGCCTCGGTCGGGGCGACCGGGCGGCGGGCGAGCACGGCGGCCCCGAGATCCGCCTCCAGCGCGGCGATCTGCTGGGAGACGGCGGACTGCGTGTAGCCGAGCTCGCGGGCGGCCTCGGAGAAGGAGCCCAGCCGGACCACCGTGACGAAGGTGCGCAGCTGCTGCGGGTCCACCTGGCATCAGTCCTTCTGATCGACGGGTAAGGAATCATCGTTGGCACTGATGTGGCAACGCGGGCCAGGATAGCCGCATGACCTACCGCACCCCCCGGCTCGCCCTGGTCGGCGACCGCTCCCCCGCCGTCCGCTCGCACGCCCGGATCCCCGGGCTGCTCGACGTGCTCGCCACCCGCGAGCAGCTCGTGCTGGACGCCTACTGGATCCCCACCGAGGACGCCGTGGCCCCCGGCGCCCTCGACGGCTTCGACGCGATCTGGCTGCTGCCCGGCAGCCCGTACCGCAGCGAGGCGGGCGCGGTGGCCGCCGTCCGCACCGCCCGCGAGCACCGCATCCCCTTCCTCGGCACCTGCGCCGGCTTCCAGCACGCCGTGCTGGAGTACGCGCGCGACGTCTGCGGCCTCGGCTCCGCCGCGCACGGCGAGAGCCACCCGGAGGAGGAGGATCAGGTGATCGTGCCGCTCACCTGTTCCCTGGTCGGACACGAGGGCGCCGTGCACATCACGTCCGGCTCGCTCGCCGAGCGCGTCCTCGGCACCACCCGCACCCTGGAGCGGTACCACTGCGCGTACGGGCTGAACGACGCCTACCTGGAGCAGCTGCGCACGCACGGGCTGCGGTTCAGCGGCGTGGACGACTCGGGCGAGCTGCGGATCCTCGAACTGCCCGGGCACGAACACCCGTTCTTCCTCGCCTCGCTGTTCCAGCCCGAGCTGGCCGGGGACGGCACCCAGGTCCACCCAATGATCCGGGCCCTGGCCACCGCCGCCGTCGGCCACGCCGCCACCCCCCGGACCGAAGGAGCGAACGCATGACCACCGACCCCACCGGCAGCGCCGACCACACCACCGGCGCCGCCGAGATCGCCGGGGTGGCGATCCCCGACAGCCGGCTCGCCGTCGAGGCCACCGAGCTCGTCCGGGACACCTCCACCGAGCTGCTCTACCACCACTCGCGCCGGGTCTACCTGTTCGGCGCCCTCCAGGGCCACCGCCGCGGGCTCGCCTTCGACCCCGAGCTGCTCTACCTCGCCGCGATGTTCCACGACGTCGGCCTCGCTCCCGAGCACCGCTCGTCCGGCCGCCGGTTCGAGGTCGACGGCGCCGAGGCGGCCGCCGCGTTCCTCCGCGCCCGCCAGGTGCCGGAACAGCGGGTCCGGCTGGTCTGGGAGGCGATCGCCCTGCACACCACGCCCGGTGTTCCGGAGTACCTGGAGCCGGAGATCGCGCTCACCACGGCCGGTGTGGAGCTGGACGTGCTCGGCATCGGCTACCACGACCTGCCCGCCGGGGCCCGGGACGCGGTGGTCGCCGCCCACCCCCGGCCGGACTTCAAGCGCGGCATCCTGCGCGCCTTCCACGAGGGCATCGCGCCCAAGCCGGAGACGGCGTTCGGGAACGTCAAGGCCGACGTGCTGGCCCGGTTCAGCCCGGGGTTCGAGCGGACCGACTTCGTCGACGTGATCGAGGGCTCCGACTGGCCCGAGTGAGCCACCGGCCCCGGCCGGACGCGGCCCGGCGCACTGACACACCGGCCGCACCGGCCGCACCGGCCGCACCGCCTGCCCGGGCCGCACCGCCCGGCCGGGCTGCCCGGGCCGCAGCGGTCGCCCGGGTCACATCGGCAGCGAGCGCAGCCGGACCGGCCCCTCCGGCCACTCGGTCCCCGCGGCCAGCGGGGTCCACATGGTCCGCAGCGGCATGAGGGCGACCCGCCCTTCGGGCTGCTCCACGTGGACGTCCGCCAGCAGCTCCCGCCAGCCGAGCCGCCGGTAGACCGGGACCAGCGGCGGCCGGCAGAACAGCAGCGCACGGCGGTGGCCCAGCGTCCGCGCGTGGTTCAGGGCCGCGCCGACCACCGCGCGCGCCAGGCCCCGCCCCCGCAGCTCGGCGGCGACGGCGACCCCGCCGACGCCCATCACCTCCAGGTCCACGCCGCCCACCGTCAGCGGCAGCCGGAGCAGCCCGGTGTGGGCGACGAGTCGGCCGTCCTCCACCGCCCGTACGCCGAAGTGGACCTCCTTGGGCAGCCAGGTGAGCCCGGTGTCCGCGACCCCGTACGGGTCGGGGTCGTCGCCGAGGATCTCGGCCTGTTCGGGCGGGCCGTACCGGTCGAGGGTGACGACCGTCGGAGCTATGTGATCAGCCATTACTCCATGATCTGCGCCGCACCGACGGTCTGACCAGATCGGATTCGATCAGATCCGGTCAGATTCAGTCAGAAGTCAGGCGTGACGCGCCTTCAGTTCCGACCAGACGTCAGCGACCCTCGGAGCCAGGTCCGTCAGCGGGCCGCTGTTGTCGATCACGACGTCGGCGATCGCCAGCCGGTCGGCCCGGCTCGCCTGGGCCGCCATCCGGGCCCGCGCCTCCTCCTCGGCCATGCCGCGCAGGCGGACCAGCCGGTCGATCCGCACACCGTCCTCCGCATCGACCACGATCACCAGGTCGTAGAGCGGGGCGAGGCCGTTCTCGGCGAGGAGCGGGACGTCGTGCACCACCACCGCGTCCGGGGAGGCGGCCGCCTCCAGCTCCGCCGACCGCGCCCGCACCAGCGGATGGACGATCGCGTTCAGCGCCGCGAGCCGCTCCGGGTCGGCGAAGACGATCGCCCCGAGCGCCGGCCGGTCCAGCGAACCGTCCGCCGCCAGCACGCCCGCGCCGAACTCGGCGGCCACGGCCTTGAGTCCGCCCGTCCCGGGGGCGACCACCTCGCGGGCGATCACGTCGGAGTCCACGATCACCGCGCCGTGGGCGGCCAGCAGCCGCGACACCTCACTCTTGCCGGCGCCGATGCCGCCCGTCAGTCCGATCTTCAGCATGGCGCCAGGCTACCGGCGCGTCCGTGCCCTCTGGCAAGTACGAGCCGGGGAGCCGTTGCCGTCCGACGGGTACCGGCGACGCCTCACCCCAGGTCCGCGCTCTCCCCCTCGCCCAGCGTGCGAAGCTCCGCGCCCGTCCCCGGCCCGCCCGCCCCCACCAGACGGGTGTGCACCGCCAGCCCCGCCGGGCTGAGCAGCGCGTCGTGCACCGGCACCACCCGCGGGGCCCCGGTCTCCCGGACGTAGTCGATCAGCTCGCCGACCTTGGTCCACGGCGCGGCGAACGGCAGCAGCAGCGTCTCCACCGGGTGCGGCGGCACGGTCAGCGCGTCCCCCGGGTGGAAGACCCGGCCGTCGAAGAGGAAGCCGACGTTCCCGATCCGGGGGATCTCCGGGTGGATCACCGCGTGCCACTCGCCGTGCACGCTCACCCCGATCCCGCCGACCTCGAACGCGTCGCCCTCCCCCACCACCGTGACCCTCGACGCCACGCCGTCCAGCTGGCGCGCCACCGCCGCGTTCGTCCAGACCCGCAGCGCCGGATCCGCCTCCAGCGCCGCCCGCAGCCGGGCCTCCTCGAAGTGGTCCACGTGCTCGTGGGTGATCAGCACCGCGTCCGCCCCCACCACCGCGGCCGGATCGGTGAACGATCCCGGGTCGACGACGACGGCCGCCCCCTCGTGCTCCAGACGTACACAGGCGTGCCCGAACTTGGTCAGTCGCATGGGCAGAACAGTACGACCTGACCGACCCTGGAAGGGTGTGCACCCTCACCCGGACGCACACCCACAAGTCGGGAGGTCCGGCCATGACCGACGCAATCCGGGCGGAAGGCCTGGTCAAACGGTTCAAGGAGACCCAGGCGCTGGCGGGCGTCGACCTGGTCGCCAGATCCGGCACCGTCCTCGGCCTGCTCGGCCCCAACGGTGCCGGCAAGACCACCGCCGTCCGGATCTTCGCCACCCTGCTGCGTCCCGACGGCGGACGCGCCCTGGTCGGCGGGCACGACGTGGTCCGCGAGGCCGGCCGGGTCCGCGCCCTGCTCGGGCTCACCGGCCAGTACGCCGCCGTCGACGAGAACCTCAGCGGCACCGAGAACCTGCTGATGATCGGGCGCCTGCTCGGCCTGAGCCGCCCGGAGGCCCGCGCCCGGGCGGCCGAACTGCTCGAACGCTTCCGGCTCGGCGACGCGGCCGGGCGCGCCGCCAAGGGCTACTCCGGAGGGATGCGCCGCCGACTCGACCTCGCCGCCAGCCTGGTCGGCCGGCCCCGCATCCTCTTCCTCGACGAGCCGACCACCGGCCTCGACCCGCACAGCCGCGGCGAGGTGTGGGAGCTGCTGCGCGGCCTGGTCTCCGAGGGGGTCACCGCACTGCTCACCACCCAGTACCTCGACGAGGCGGACCGGCTCGCCGACGAGATCGTCGTCATCGACAAGGGCCGGGTGATCGCCGGCGGCACCCCGGACGAGCTGAAGGACCGCACCGGCGGCCAGGTACTGGAACTGCGCCCGGTCCGCCCCGACGACCTCGACCGGGCCCACGCCCTGATCGGCGAGGCGGCCGGCCCGCAGACCCGGATCGAGGGCGGGGCCGTCACGGCGCCGGTCAACGACCCCGAGCTGATGCCCGCCGTGGTCCGCCGGCTGGACGCCGCCGGGATCGCCGTCGGCGAGCTGGCACTGCGCCGCTCCAGCCTGGACGAGGTCTTCCTCGCCCTCACCGGGCACCGGGCCGAACCCGCGTCCTCCCCCACCGGGGACGCCGAGCAGGGCGACGGCCGGCCGGGCGCAGGGCCGGGGGACACCGGCCGCAACGACTCCTACGAGCAGGCCGGGAGGCCGTCATGACCGCCGTCCTCACCGACCGGGCCGCCTCCCCCTCCCCCGGATCCGGCCGGGTCCGGCCCCTCGCCGCGCTCCAGCAGACCGCCACCATGGCCTGGCGCAGCCTGGTCTCCGTCAAGCACAACCCCCTGGAACTGGTCGACTTCAGCGTCACGCCGATCATGTTCGTGCTGCTGTTCACCTACGTCCTGGGCGGCCAGATGGCCGGCTCCCCGCAGGCGTACCTGCAGTACGCGCTGGCCGGGATCATCTGCCAGAACGCCCTCTTCACCACCATGTACACGGCCATGTCGCTCAACTCCGACCTGACCAAGGGCGTCTTCGACCGGCTGCGCAGCCTGCCGATCGCCCGCTCGGCGCCGCTGCTCGGGCGGATCGCCGCCGACCTGTGCAAGCAGCTCTGGGCGATGCTGCTGATGATCGGCCTGGGCACGCTGATGGGGTTCGACCTGACCGAGGGGATCCCCGGGCTCGTCGCGGCGGCGGCGCTGCTGCTCGTCTTCACGGGCGCGTTCTCCTGGGGCGCCGTCCTGATCGGGATGCTGGCGGGCGACGCCGAGAAGGTCCAGGTCTTCGCGTTCGTGCTGATCTTCCCGCTCACCTTCACCAGCAGCGCCTTCGTCCAGGTCGACACCATGCCGGGCTGGCTCCAGGCCTGGGTGAACGTGAATCCGGTCACCCATCTGGCGGACGCCTTCCGCGGGCTGCTCACCGGCGGGCCGGTGGCCGGGCCGGTGCTCTGGTCGCTCGCCTGGGCGGCGGGCATCGCGGCGGTGTTCGTCCCGCTGTCGATGCGCGCCTACCGCGCGCGCAGTTGAGCGCGCCCGCCGGACGCCCGCCGGACGCCCTAGGAACCGACCGGCGCCAGGCCCGGTTCGACCGCGGCCTCGGGCGCGGACGCCGACGTGGCCTCTGCCGCGGGCGCGGACGTGCCGCGCGGCGCAGGCAGGACGGCCGGCTCGATGGCGGGCAGGTCGACGTGCTCGCTCAGCCCGAACCGGTCGTGCAGGCGGCGCAGCGGAGCCGGGGCCCACCAGTTGAACTCGCCGAAGAAGCTCATCGTGGCGGGGACGAGCAGGCAGCGGACCAGGGTGGCGTCCACCGCCACGGCGACGGCCAGCGCGATGCCCATCTGCTTGACCATCAGCATGTCGCCGAGGGCGAAGCCGGCGAAGACGATGACCATCAGCAGCGCCGCCGAGGTGATGATCCGACCGCTGCGCTGGACGCCGAGCTCCACGGCCCGGGTACAGCTGTGGCCCTTGTCACGCAGCTCCTTGATCCGGGCCAGCAGGAAGACCTCGTAGTCCATCGAGAGCCCGAAGGCGAACGCGAAGACCAGCACCGGGATGAACGTCTCCAGACCCCCGGTGGGGCTGAAGCCGAGCAGTCCGCTGAACCAGCCGTCCTGGAAGACCAGGGTGAGCGCGCCGAGCGAGGCGCCCAGCGAGAGCAGGTTCATCAGGAGGGCCTTGACCGGCATCACCACCGAGCCGGTCATCAGGAAGAGCAGGATCAGCGTGCCCAGCGCGACCAGGCCGAGCGCGATCGGGCCCCGGGTGAGCAGTTCGTGCCGGAAGTCGACCACCGAGGCGGCGCCGCCGGTGACGTGGGTGGTGAGCCCGCCCCGGTCGGCGCGCAGCTCCTCGACCACCTGCTTGGCCTGTCCGCCCTGGGGGTCTCCGTGCACCAGCACGTCGATGGTGGAGACCGTGTCGCTCACCGGCGTCACCGCCCGCACGCCGCTGACGCCGGGGATCTTTGCCACCACGTCGTCCGCGTACGCCTGGGCGACCGGTGCGCCGCCCTCGACGACGACGGTGACCGGAGCGGGCGAGGCCTGCGGGAAGCGCTGGTCGACGGTGTCGGCGACCTGGCGGCCGGCCGAGGAGTGCGGCAGCACCGCGGCGCCGGAGTTGCGCATGTCGGCGTGGAGGAAGGGAGCCCCGGCGGCCGTCAGCAGCGCGGTGCAGGCGAGGGCGACGGGGACCGCGCGCTTGCGGACCCGACGAACGGTGCGGCTGAAGAAGCCCTCGTCGGGGACGGGCGTGGTGGGTGTCTTGATCCGGCGGCCGGCGAAGCCGAGCAGTGCGGGGATCAGGGTGAGGGCGGCGGCGACGGCGATCACCACCACGCTCACGCCCGCGGCGGCGACGGCCCCGAGCACGGGGCTGGTGAAGACGAAGAGGCCGGCGAGGGCCACGGCGACGGTCAGTCCGGAGAAGGCGACGGTCCGGCCGGCGGTGGCCGCGGTCCGTTCGACGGCGGCGGCGATCGACGCTCCGTGCCCGCGTTCCTCGCGGAAACGATTCACCATGAGCAGCGCGTAGTCGATGGACAGACCGAGGCCGAGCACGGTGGCGATCGGCAGCACGCTGGTGTCGATGTCCATGATCTTGCTGAAGCCGAACATGGCCAGCAGGGCGCCGCCCACCGAGGCGACCGCGCCGATCACCGGGAGGCTGGCGGCGGCGAGGCCGCCGAAGACCAGCACCATCACGACCAGGGTGACCGGCAGGGTGACGATCTCGCCGAACCGGGTGTCCTTCTCGGTCTGCTTCTTGACCTCGTCCTGGAGCACGAGGTCCCCGCCGACGGTCACCTCGGCACCGTCGGCCCGGACGGCCGCGAGGCGCTGGGTGACGGCGGTGGTCTGTGCGGCGGTGCTGGTGTCGGCCATCCGCACCGAGACCAGGCTCGCCGTGCCGTCGGCCGAGCGCAGCGCGGCGGCGCCCGGGCCGGAGCCGTAGGCGTCGACGGCCGAGGAGACCCCGGGGAGGACGGCGATCTCGGCGGTGGCGCGGGTGACGGCGTCCCGGACGGCCGGGTCGTCCACGGGCTTCCCGTCCACCACGGCGGTGACGGTTCCCCTGGCCGGGTCGGCGGCGGTGACCACCGCGCCGCCGCGGTCGGCCTCCGAGCTCGCCGAGGCGGCGCCGGCCACCGAACCCTCGAAGACCCGCCCGCCGATCAGCACGCCTATGACCAGGATGACCGCCCAGAAACCGAGTACCCAGCGCCGGTGCCGGAAGCAGAACCGGCCGAGGGCGGCAAGACGCCCGTCGACCCTGGGGTCGTCGGCCGTACGGAAGGCGGGAGTCACTGCGGTGCTACGGCGCATGTGCGGGGGGTGCCTAGCGTGTGGGGCCGGGTGAGCGACCCGTCGGGCAACTCATCCCAAGGTAGGGCCTTGGTCCCGAATCACCCATAGCGGTCCGATGAGCCCCTCATCACAAAATTCCTTCACATAAGGAACAAATAAACGGCACCCCCGTGCGCCGCCGGAAAAGCGACGAACCCCACCCGGAGACCGGGTGGGGTTCGTCGGTGACGCTATGCGCTAGTGAGAACCAGCGGCAGGATCAGAGCTTCAGCTCTGGCCGCCGGCCAGCTTCTCGCGCAGGGCGGCCAGGGCCTCGTCCGAGGCGAGAGCGCCGGAGCCCTCGTCGCTGCTGGACGAGTAGGAGCCACCGGCCGCAGCGGCGACGGCGTCGCCACCCTCGGCAGCGGCCTCCGCGTCGGCCTCGCGGCTCTTGATGACCTGGGCCTGGTGCTGCTCGAAGCGGGTCTGGGCCTCGGCGTACTGCCGCTCCCACTCCTCGCGCTGCTTCTCGAAGCCGGACAGCCAGTCGTTCGCCTCGGGGTCGAAGCCCTCCGGGTAGATGTAGTTGCCCTGGTCGTCGTACGAGGCGGCCATGCCGTACAGGGTCGGGTCGAACTCGACCTCGGCCGGGTTGGCACCCAGCGCCTCGTTGGCCTGCTTGAGCGACAGGCTGATGCGACGACGCTCCAGGTCGATGTCGATGACCTTGACGAAGATCTCGTCGCCGACCTGGACGACCTGCTCCGGGATCTCCACGTGGCGCTCGGCCAGCTCGGAGATGTGGACCAGGCCCTCGATGCCCTCGTCCACGCGGACGAACGCACCGAACGGAACCAGCTTCGTGACCTTACCCGGAACGACCTGGCCGATCTGGTGGGTACGGGCGAACTGCTGCCACGGGTCCTCCTGGGTCGCCTTCAGCGACAGGGAGACGCGCTCGCGGTCCATGTCCACGTCGAGAACCTCGACGGTGACCTCCTGGCCGACCTCGACGACCTCGGACGGGTGGTCGATGTGCTTCCAGGACAGCTCGGAGACGTGGACCAGGCCGTCGACGCCACCCAGGTCCACGAAGGCACCGAAGTTGACGATCGAGGAGACGACGCCGGAGCGCACCTGGCCCTTCTGCAGGGTGGTGAGGAAGGTCTGGCGGACCTCGCTCTGGGTCTGCTCCAGCCAGGCACGGCGGGACAGGACCACGTTGTTGCGGTTCTTGTCCAGCTCGATGATCTTGGCCTCGAGCTCCTTGCCCACGTAGGGCTGGAGGTCGCGGACGCGGCGCATCTCGACGAGCGAGGCGGGGAGGAAGCCGCGGAGGCCGATGTCGAGGATGAGACCACCCTTGACGACCTCGATGACGGTACCGGTGACGATCCCGTCCTCTTCCTTGATCTTCTCGATCGTGCCCCAGGCGCGCTCGTACTGAGCGCGCTTCTTGGACAGGATGAGACGACCCTCCTTGTCCTCCTTCTGGAGAACCAGGGCCTCGATGTTGTCGCCGACGGCGACGACCTCGTGCGGGTCGACGTCGTGCTTGATCGACAGCTCGCGGGACGGGATGACGCCCTCGGTCTTGTAACCGATGTCGAGGAGGACCTCGTCACGGTCGACCTTCACGATGACGCCCTCGACGATGTCGCCATCGTTGAAGTACTTGATGGTCTCGTCGATCGCGGCCAGGAACGCCTCGGCGTCGCCGATGTCGTTGAGCGCGACCTGCGGGGTGGTGCTGAGGGAGGAGTCGGTGGGGCTCGTCATTAGGAAAAGGGCTCCGGTGCGGACATGAAAGTCGTAGGTAATGCCACGCGGAGGGCCCGTATCGCTCCCACCGAAAGCCGGACAGCCAAGAACACGGCGCACCGGAAAACCCGAGAACGGGAGATCGGCGTCCGTCTTGCGACCGTGGGGTCTTCGACAGATGCGAGCGCGACCTGCTCCGTCTGAGGCGCGCAGGCCCGCAGCGCAACTTGTAGCATACGGGGACGGCCAGGCACGGTCAACGCCAAGGGCGTCAAGACGGTGGAGCCCGGCACGGAACAGGCCATATCCTCCGATTGCGCACCTCATGGGTGGCGGCCGCAGGGAGTCCTTCCCCGGATGCCACCGCCGGGACCCAGACCCTTACGGGCCGGTTCGCGGCAGCGGCGCTTCCGCAGAATCACACCCTACGCGATGGGCCTTGTCACCGTGACCGCCACCCCCCGCCCCGAGCTGCCCGAGCCCGTCCGCCACGCCGCCGGACCCGGCCCGGACGGTCTCCACGACCTCGACGACCCCGCCGGCCCCGGCGCCCACTCCGACGCGGACGATCTTGACGAGGACGGCGACGACGCGGTAAGGCGCTCCGCCGGCACCGGCGAGAGCAGCCGGGCCAGCCGGCACTGGTGGGACCGCAACGCCGACGAGTACCAGGACGAGCACGGCGCGTTCCTCGGCGACGACCGGTTCACCTGGTGCCCCGAGGGCCTGGACGAGGCGGACGCCCGCCTGCTCGGCGACGTGGCCGGCCGCACCGTCCTGGAACTCGGCGCCGGCGCCGCCCAGTGCTCACGCTGGCTGGCCGGCCGCGGCGCCCGCCCCGTCGCCCTCGACATCTCGTACCGCCAGCTCCAGCACTCGCTGCGGATCGACCTCTCCCGCGGCACCGCGCCGGTCCCCGTCGTCCAGGCCGACGCCGCCGTCCTGCCGTTCGCCGACGCCTCCTTCGACCTCGCCTGCTCCGCCTACGGCGCCGTCCCGTTCAGCGCCGACACCGCCGCCCTGATGCGCGAGGTCCACCGGGTGCTCCGGCCCGGCGGCCGCTGGGTCTTCTCGGTGACCCACCCGATCCGCTGGGCCTTCCCCGACGAGCCCGGCGTCGAGGGCCTGACCGCCGTCTCCCCGTACTTCGACCGCACCCCGTACGTCGAACAGGACGAGCAGGGCCGCGCCACCTACGTCGAGCACCACCGCACGCTCGGCGACCGGGTCCGCGAACTGGTCGCCGCCGGTTTCCGGCTGCTCGACCTGGTCGAGCCGGAGTGGCCGGACGCGCACGAGCAGGAGTGGGGCGGCTGGTCGCCGCTGCGCGGACGGCTGATCCCCGGCACGGCGATCTTCGTCGCCGAGCGCGGCTGACCGGGACCGCGCGGCCGATGAACCCCGCCTGGCGCGAACTGCCCGTCCGTACCGCCCTGCCCTCCCTCCACCGCGCCCTCGACGGCCACGGCGCCGCGGTGCTCGCCGCCCCGCCCGGCACCGGCAAGACCACCCTGGTGCCGCTCGCCCTCGCCGGGCTCGTCGACACCGGCGAGGCCGCCGCACCGCCCGCCCGCCGGGTCCTGGTCGCCGAACCGCGACGGCTCGCCGTCCGGGCCGCCGCCCGCCGGATGGCCTGGCTGCTCGGTTCCGCCGTCGGCGAGACCGTCGGGTACACCGTGCGCGGCGACCGCCGGGTCGGCCCCCGGACGGTGGTCGAGGTGGTCACCACCGGCGTGCTGCTCCAGCGGCTCCAACGCGACCAGGAACTGCCCGGCGTCGACGTCGTCGTCCTCGACGAGTGCCACGAACGCCACCTCGACGCCGACACCGCGCTCGCCTTCCTGCTCGACGTCCGGGCCGCGCTCCGCCCCGAGCTGCGGATCGTCTGCGCCTCCGCGACCTCCGACACCGGGGCCTGGGCCCGGCTGCTGGACGACGCCCCCGTCGTCGAGGCGCACGGCGTCTCGCACCCCGTCGAGACGGTCTGGGCCCCGCCCCCACGGGCCGTCCGCCCCGCCCACGGCACCCGGGTCGACTTCGCGCTGCTCGACCACGTCGCCGCCACCGTCCGCCGCGCACTCGCCGAGAAGGACGGCGACGTGCTCTGCTTCCTGCCCGGCGTCGGCGAGATCGCCCGGGTCGCCGGGCTGCTCGACGGCGCGCCCGCCGAGGTGCTCCAACTCCACGGCCGCGCCCCGCAGCCCGTGCAGGACGCGGCGCTGGCCGCCGGCGACCGGCGCCGGGTCGTGCTCGCCACCGCCGTCGCCGAGTCCTCCCTCACCGTGCCCGGCGTGCGGATCGTGGTGGACGCCGGGCTGGCCCGCGAACCGCGCACCGACCACGCGCGCGGGCTCGCCGCCCTGGTCACCGTCCGCGCCTCGCTCGCCGCCGCCCGCCAGCGCGCCGGCCGCGCCGGCCGCGAGGCCCCCGGCACCGTCTACCGCTGCTGGGCCGAGGCCGAGGACGCCCTCGCCGCACGCTTCCCCACCCCCGAGATCGCCCTCGCCGACCTCACCCCGTTCGCCCTCCAGGCCGCCTGCTGGGGCGATCCGGACGCCACCGGGCTCGCCCTGCCCGACGCCCCGCCCGCCGGGGCGATGGCCGCCGCCCGGCAGACCCTGCAGGCCCTCGGCGCGGTCGACGCCGACGGCCGCGCGACCCCGCGCGGCGTCCGGCTCGCCCGCACCGGCCTGCACCCCCGGCTCGCCCGCGCGCTCGTCGACGGCGCCCCGCTGGTCGGCGCCGACCGGGCCGCCGAGGTGGTCGCCCTGCTCTCCGAGGAACCGCCCCGCCCCCTCGGCGACGACCTCGGC
Organism: Kitasatospora sp. NPDC127035; assembly: GCF_042726075.1. NCBI lineage: Bacteria > Bacillati > Actinomycetota > Actinomycetes > Kitasatosporales > Streptomycetaceae > Kitasatospora > Kitasatospora sp. NPDC127035. The sequence continues at coordinate 18,560 of NZ_JBHXDN010000076.1, forward strand.
GCCGTCCTGCGCACCGTCCGCGGCGGCCGGGACCCCTACGCCGGCCGCTGGCGCGAGGAGGTCCGCCGCCTGCGCCGCGGGACCGGCGGCGACGGCGCGGGCGCCGGGAGCCCGCAGAACCCGCCGGGCACGCCGGGCACGCCGGGCTCGTCCCTCCCCGACGCGGCCGCCACCGGGCTGGTGGTGGCCCTGGCCTTCCCCGAACGGATCGCCCGGGCCCGGGTCGAGAAGCCCGAACCCGGAACCCGCAGCCCCTACCTGATGGCCTCCGGCACCGCCGCCGAACTCGCCCCCGGCACGGCACTGGGCGGCGTCCCGTGGCTGGCCGTGGCCGCCGCCGACCGCCCGGCCGGCTCACCGTCCGCGCGGGTCCTGCACGCCGCCGCGCTCGACGAGGGGACCGCCAGGCTGGCCGGCGCGCCCCTGCTCGCCTCCCGCGAGGAGGTGCACTGGGACGTCAGGCGCCGGGAGGTGACCGCCCGGCGGGTGGAGTCACTGGGCGCCGTCGAACTCGCCGCCGAGCCCCTCGGCCGACCCGCGCCGGCGCTGGTGCGGACCGCGTTGCTGGAAGGACTGTCCCGCGAGGGCGTCGGCGCCCTGCTCGGCTGGCCCGCCGGAGCGGCCGGACTGCGCGAGCGGCTGGCGTTCCTGCACACCGCGCTCGGCGAACCCTGGCCGGACGTCTCCGACGAGGCGCTGCTGGCCGCCGCCGAGGAGTGGCTGGAGCCCGAACTCTCCCGCGCCCGGCGGCGTTCCGACCTCGCCCGGATCGACACCGCCGCCGCCCTGCAACGCCTCCTGCCCTGGGCGAGCGGCGCGGCCGGGCGGCTGGACGAGCTGGCGCCGGAACGGATCACCGTCCCGTCCGGCTCCCGGATCCGGGTCGACTACAGCGGCGAACGCCCGGTGCTGGCGGTCAAGTTGCAGGAACTCTTCGGCTGGGCGGCGGCCCCGGCGCTGGCCGGCGGACGCGTACCGCTCACCGTCCACCTGCTCTCCCCCGCCGGACGCCCGGCCGCCGTCACCGGGGACCTCGCCACCTTCTGGCGCGACGGCTACCGCGCCGTCCGCGCCGACCTGCGCGGCCGCTACCCCCGCCACCCCTGGCCGGAGGACCCGACCACGGCCGAACCGACCGGGCGCACCAACGCCCGGCGCTGAGCCGGTCGGTGCGCCACACGTCCGGGTGCGTCGCCCGTCCGGTGTGCCGCGCGCGGCGGGCGGTGGCACCGGACGCACCACGCGCACCGGACGGCCGCCCGCGGGGACGCACCCCCACGGACGGCCGTCCGCCGCGGCCGGGTCAGGACTGCTGGACGAAGTACGGCTCGACGGTCATCCAGCCGTTGCCGCGCGCCCCGTTGAGGCGGCCCGACGAAGCCCGGGCGAGGGTGTACCAGGACTCCACGTAGTCCGGGTCGTCGGTCCACCAGGAACCGGGCAACGCCGCCAGGACGGCGTTGACCAGCGGGATGTAGGCGCCCTGGTCGGCGATGGTGAGCAGGACGGCGGCGATCGCCTGGGCGAGCGCCAGGTAGTTGGTGTCACCGTCGTCCTCCATCAGGACGACATCGGCCAGGTTGTACTTGTAGGACGACCAGTTCACCAGGATCTGGTTCGGGTAGTACACCGTGCCGTCGTACTGGAGGTACGGCATCGCGACCGAGTCGACCTTGACCTTGCCGTCCTGGCCGAAGCCGGTCACCAGGCTGAACATCTCGGCGGCGCCCTTGAACCAGGGCTCCTCGTCGTCGGACACCTCGATGCCACTGATCTTGGTGGCCCACCAGCCACCGGCGGCCTGCGCCGAGGCCGGAACGGCCGGAACGGCCGCCCCGGGAGCCACCGCACCGGGAGCCGCTGCGCCCGGACCGGCGGTCCCGAGACCGAGCGCGCCGAACTCCCGCTGGAGGACGGCGATCCCGGCGGCCAGCGTCCTGGCCGTGTCGATGTCGACCAGGTAGACCGGCTGCCCGGGCACCGTCGCGGCGTCGAGGACGTGCAGGCGGCCGGCGGCGTCGTAGGCGCGGACGGTGCGGGCGTGGTCGTCGGCGACGGCGGTGGCCACCAGCGGCGCCGCCCCCGCGTCCAGGGCGGCCCGCATCGACGGATCGGCCAACTGGACCCGCAGCAGCGGGCCGAGGCCGGCGCCGAGGCCCTTGGCCGTGGCGATGGCGCGGTCCGCCTGCGCGGCGGTGGCCGCGAGCCCGCGGGCGGCGGGGCCCTGGGCGGCGGCGGCCAGCGGGCCGAGCTCGGCGGCGCCGCCCGGGGCGGTCGCGGTCGCGGACCGCAGCCGCTCGCGCAGTGCGGCGTCGGTGAGGGAGGTGGCCAGGGTGCGGGCGACCTCGTCCTCGATCGCGGACACCCGGGTGGCGGACGCGGGTGCGGGTGCGGTGGGGGCGGAGGCCGGAACAGGGGCGGGGGCGGCCACGGCCTGACCCGCGCCGAGCGCGAGCAGGGGCAGGGCCGCGAGCGCCACGACGGCGCGCCGCATGCGGGGCTGGGGCATGAGGGGATCTCCAGACTCGTCGGGTGAGGCGTCGGAGTGTCAGAGCGGTGGGACGGCGCCGTGCCGCATCGAGCGCGTCGGCGCCATGACAAGTGAAGAGCTTTCCTGACGCGGCATCAAGTCCCGGCGTGCACAGTGCTCGCCGGGTGGATCCCGGCGGATCCCGACAGATCCCCGGGCTCGGGCGCCGCCGTCAACGGCGGGCGCCGGGGCGGCGGGGCTGCGGACGGACCCTCAGGACCGGCCCTCCGGCACCGCGTCGGCGGGCCCCGCATCGGCAGGCACCGCGTCGGCGGGCACCGCACCGGCGGGCACCGCACCGGCGGTCCCTGCACCGGCGGGCGGGCGGACGGCTGCCGCAGGACGGCGGCGCTGTGGACGCTTCGGACGGCATTCGGCCACGAACTCCACGGGCACCCCGACGGGTTCCAGTAGCCGCACCAGCGCCTCCGCGGCGGCCCCGGGGTCGCCACGGCCGTCGCACAGCGCCGACCAGGGGGCGCCGTTCACCCGCACCGACACCGCCCAGACGCTGTCCACCGGCGCCGGCCGGCCGTCCTCCGGAGCGGCGACCAGGTGCAGGATCCTCACGTGCCGGAGGTCCGACACCGGCCGCCACCGCCCGCCCGGCGCGGCCCGGACGAACCGGAACCGCTCAGGGGCGTCGGGCGGGCTGAACTCCACCCCGTGGAAGCGGCGCAACGATTCCCTCATCTCCCGCACCCCTCCCCGCAGGGAGCACAGGACGTAGACGCCGCAGACGACGCACAGGGTGACGACGGGGTCGAGCTTGACCAGGAACCGGAGCACGAGGATCAGCGGAACGTAGGCGGCGAACCAGGTGAAGTGCAGGCCGAGTCCGAGTACCGCGCGGGAGAGCACGATCCACCCGGCGAGAGACCACCGCCCGCCGCCCGGACGGACCGTCAGCACTGCGGCGCCGGGCGTCGCGGTGAGGCGCGGAATCGGTGCCCGGTTCTTCACCGCCTCAGCGTAGGAGCGGGGCGGGGCGCCGGGAAGACCCTCCGCACCACCGGGCCGGCCTACCCCGCGGGCCGGTCGGCGGGCGGATCGGGCACGAGGACCGGCGGGCCGCCCCCGCGCGTCCGGACGTACCGGTCGGTCCGGAGCTCGACCGCCAGACCGGCGGGCGCGAGCAGTTCCCCGAGCTGTTCGACGGTCACCCGCTCCGTCACGCCCCCGGCGCAGGGCGGCGGTGCGGGCCGCAGAAGGCCCCCGGGCGGCGGCGGTCCGTCGGCCGCCGCCCGGGAGGGGCTCCCGTCGGGCGTCAGTGCGCGGCGGCCTCCCAGTCGGCACCGACGCCGACCGAGACGTCGAGCGGCGCGCGCAGCGGGTAGGCGCCCGCCATCTGCTCGCGGACGATCGCCTCGACCTGCTCGCGCTCGCCGGGAGCGAGCTCCAGCACGATTTCGTCGTGCACCTGGAGCAGCATCCGGGAGTCGAGGGCGGCGGCGGTCAGCGCCTCGTCGACCCGCAGCATGGCGATCTTGACGATGTCGGCGGCCGAGCCCTGGATCGGGGCGTTGAGGGCCATCCGCTCGGCCATCTCGCGGCGCTGGCGGTTGTCGCTGTTGAGGTCCGGCAGGTAGCGGCGACGGCCGAGCAGGGTCTCGGTGTAGCCGGTGGCGCGGGCCTCGTCGACGACCCGGCGCAGGTAGTCCCGCACGCCGCCGAAGCGCTCGAAGTAGGTGTCCATCAGGCCCTGCGCCTCGGCGGGCTTGATGCCGAGCTGCTGGGAGAGCCCGTACGCGGAGAGGCCGTAGGCGAGGCCGTAGGACATCGCCTTGATCTTGCGGCGCATCTCGGCGTCGACGGCGGTGCCCGGCACCTCGAAGACCTGGGAGGCGACGGTGGTGTGGAGGTCCTCGCCGGTCGCGAAGGCCTCGATCAGGGCGTCGTCCTCCGAGAGGTGGGCCATGATCCGCAGTTCGATCTGCGAGTAGTCGGCGGTGAGCAGCGCCTCGTAGCCCTCGCCGACGACGAAGGCGCGGCGGATCATCCGGCCCTCCTCGGTGCGGACCGGGATGTTCTGCAGGTTCGGGTCCTGCGAGGACAGCCGGCCGGTGGCGGCGACCATCTGGTTGAAGGTGGTGTGGATGCGGCCGGCCGGGGAGACCGTCTTGAGCAGGCCCTCGACGGTGGTGCGCAGCTTGGCCTGGTCGCGGTGGCGCAGCAGGATGACCGGCAGCTCGTTGTCGGTCTGGGTGGCGAGCCAGGTGAGCGCGTCGGCGTCGGTGGTGTAGCCGGTCTTGATCTTCTTGGTCTTGGGGAGGGCGAGCTCGCCGAAGAGGATCTCCTGGAGCTGCTTGGGCGAGCCGAGGTTGAACTCGCGGCCGGCGGCGGCGTGGGCCTCCTCGACGACGCGCTGGATCTCGGCGGCGAACTGCGACTCCAGGCCGGTGAGCCAGGGGCGGTCGGCGGCGATGCCGGTGCGCTCCATCCGGGCGAGCAGGGCGGCGATCGGCAGCTCCATGTCGCGCAGCAGCCCGGTGGCGCCGACCTCGGTGAGGCGGGTGTCGAAGAGCGCGGCGAGGTCGAGCACGGCGCGGGCCTGGAGCATCAGCGCCTGGGCGCCCGCGGTCGGGTCCTCCTCGGGGGCGTCGAAGGCGAGCTGGCCGGACTCCGCGGCGGGGGCCGGGGCGAGCGAGCGGGCCAGGTACTCCTCGGCGAGCACGTCGAGGGTGAAGGTGCGGCGGCCGGGCTTCTCCAGGTAGGCGGCGAGGGCGGTGTCGGCGTGGACCCCCTCGATCCGCCAGCCGCGCTCGGCGAAGGCCCGCATGACCTGCTTGGCGATGTGCAGCGCCTTGGGGGCGGCCGGGTCGGCCAGCCAGGCGGCGAAGGCGCGCTCGTCCTCCTCGGCGAGCAGCGCCGGGTCGAACCAGGCGGCCGTCTCGCCGACGGCGAGCGCGATCTCGGTGACCTCGCCGCTGCCGAGCGCCCACTGGTAGACGGCGGCGAGCGCGACCGGCGTCTTGCCCGCGGCGTGCTCCCCGAGCCAGGCGGCGAGCGTGCCGGGGTCGGTGAGGAGTTCGCCGTCGACCTCGACGCCGGGGGCGAGTTCGGTCTCGGCCTCCGCCTCGGCGCCGGACGGGTCGATGCCGAGGACGCGGTCGCGGAAGTTGGCGTTGCGGAACTCCAGCGACTCCATCAGGGTCGTGACGGCCGCCTTGTCGAACGGCGTGCGCTCCAGGTCGGTGACGCCGAGGGGGAGTTCGACGTCGCGGACCAGCTCGGTGAGGACCCGGTTGCGCTTGACCGAGTCGAGGTGCTCGCGCAGCTTCTCGCCGATCTTGCCCTTCACCTCGTCGGCCCGGGAGACCAGTTCGTCGAAGGAGCCGAACTGGTTGACCCACTTGGCGGCGGTCTTCTCGCCGACGCCGGGGATGCCGGGCAGGTTGTCGGACGGGTCGCCGCGCAGGGCGGCGAGGTCCGGGTACTGGCGGGGGGTGACGCCGTACTTCTCGGCGACCTTCTCCGGGGTGTAGCGGGTGAGTTCGGAGACGCCCTTGGTCGGGTAGAGGACGGTGACGTGCTCGGTGACCAGCTGGAGGGAGTCGCGGTCGCCGGTGACGATGTCGACGTCGAAGCCGGCCGCCTCGGCGGCGGTGGCCAGGGTGGCGATGATGTCGTCGGCCTCGAAGCCCTCGACGGTCATCCGCGGGACGTGCATCGCGTCGAGCAGTTCGCCGATCAGGCCGATCTGGCTGCGGAACTCGTCCGGGGTCTTGGCCCGGTTGGCCTTGTAGTCGGGGAACGCCTCCGAGCGGAAGGTCTGGCGGGAGAGGTCGAAGGCCACCGCGAGGTGGGTCGGCCGCTCGTCACGGACGGTGTTGGCGAGCATCGAGGCGAAGCCGTACACCGCGTTGGTCGGCTGGCCGGTGGAGGTGTTGAAGTTCTCCACGGGCAGTGCGTAGAACGCCCGGTAGGCCATGGAGTGCCCGTCGAGCAGCATCAGGCGGGGCCTCGACCCGGCTCCGCCACCCGCCGCGCCCTTGTCCGTACTCTGCGTAGCCACGTCAACGTCCGTTCCTGCCGATTCCACTACCGGCCACCGATCCTATGGCCCGGCACCGACAAAAGGGGCACGCCCGAGGGGGGCGGCCCCTCCCGCCGCGCCCGCCACGCACGCCTCCTCCGCCACCGCCACTACCGCCGAGTAGGACGGTCGTACGATCACAGGCAGCACGACGACGCGACCCCCCGAGCGGCAGGAGCTCCCCCATGACCGACGCGGCCCCCGAAGCCACCGACGCGGCCCCCGTCCTCCACATCCCGCAGGAGGTGCTGGACCACTTCGCGAAGCTCGGCGTGGACCCGGCGACCTTCTCCGGCGGGAGCCTCGGCGAGAAGCTGGGCCTCCGGATCGTCGAGGCCTCGGGCGACCGGGTCGTCGGCACCATGCCGGTCGAGGGCAACCAGCAGCCCTACGGCCTGCTGCACGGCGGGGCCTCGGCGGCGCTCGCCGAGACCCTGGGCTCGGTCGGCGCGATGCTGCACGCCGGCCCGGGCCGGTACGCGGTGGGCGTGGACCTGAACGCCACCCACCACCGCTCCGCCACCTCCGGGCTGGTCACCGGGGTGGCCACGGCGGTCTTCAAGGGCCGCACCGCCGCCACCTACGAGATCGCGATCACCGATGACACCGGCAAGCGGATCACCAGCTGCCGCCTGACCTGCATGCTCCGCGATCTCTGACCCGCGTTCGCCCCGCCGACCCCTCCGACGAGGGGCCGGCAGGGCCGACTGATCATCAAATCCCTTGCCCGCCCCCTTGTTTGACCTTCGACAGCCCTGGGAAGTCGTTGGTCCAGACAAGGGGGCGGTGACGTGTTCACGAACTTTCAAAGATGTAACACTGCGTAACAGGTAGGAAATCCTACTATTTGGCGGACTCCGGGGGGCGGATCCACTCGAAATCACCTCGCCACCCCGCACACCGTCCGTTATTCGGACGTGCACGCCCGACCCCAATACCGCGAACACTCATGTCCGATTATCGGAGAGTCCAGGAGTCACCTGCACTTCTGCGCCTTACATGAGGGAAGTTGGGAGCGGAGCCCCCGGGACAGCCGGGCCGGTCGAGCCGAAACGACCACATGCTGAGACGGCTTCTCCGTGTGCTCATAACAAGAGAATCACAGCCTGGCCGCACCACTGCCCGAGCCGCCCAAGGGCATCTAGAGTCACGGCCAGTCACCGCGCCACCGGATTGGGCCAGGCCCACCGCGCATCCAGGCTCCCGCCACACAGGCGCGGCGCCCTCCTGAACCGAAGGGGACCCCCCGTGCGTCATCGTTCAGCAGTTGTCGTGAGCATTGCCGTGATCGGCGCCCTGAGCCTCACCGCGTGCGGCTCCCGCGACGACAAGAAGTCCGGCGACAGCGGCAGCGCCGGGGGCGGCACCACCGTCACCATCGGCATCGACGCCCCGCTCACCGGCGACCTCTCCGCCCTCGGCCTCGGCATCCGCAACTCCGTCGAGCTCGCGGTCAAGCAGGCCAACGAGAAGAACGAGGTCCCCGGCGTCAAGTTCCAGATCAAGGCCCTGGACGACACCGGCAAGCCCGCACCCGGCCAGCAGAACGCCACCCAGCTGGTCGCCGACAAGGACGTCCTCGGCGTCGTCGGCCCGCTCAACTCCAGCGTCGCCCAGTCGATGCAGCAGATCTTCAACGACGCCAACCTCGTCCAGATCTCACCCGCCAACACCGGCGTCGCCCTCAGCCAGGGCGAGAAGTGGGCGAGCGGCGTCAAGGCACGCCCCTTCAAGTCCTACTTCCGCACCGCCACCACCGACGCCGTCCAGGGGCCCTTCGCCGCCGACTACCTGGCCAAGGACGCCAAGAAGACCAAGGTCTTCCTCATCGACGACCAGAAGACCTACGGCGCCGGCCTCGCCGCCACCTTCAAGGCCCAGTTCATCAAGAACGGCGGCACCATCGTCAACGAGGAGCACGTCAACCCCGACGACCGCGACTTCGCCGCCGTCGTCACCAAGGTCAAGTCCTCCGGCGCCGAAGCCGTCTACTACGGCGGCGAGTACCCCGCCGCAGGCCCGCTCTCCCTCCAGCTCAAGGACGCCGGCGTCAACATCCCGCTCATGGGCGGCGACGGCATCCAGAGCGGCGACTTCATCAAGCTCAACCCCAAGAGCCAGAGCGACCTCGCCACCGCCGTCGGCCTGCCCGTCGAGTCGCTCCCCACCGCCGCCAAGTTCATCGCGGACTACAAGAGCGCCGGCTACAAGGACGCCTACGAGACCTACGGCGGCTACTCCTACGACAGCGCCTGGGCCATCATCCAGGGCGTCAAGGCCGTCGCCGCCGCCAACAACGGCAAGCTCCCCGACGGCGCCCGGGCCAAGGTCGTCGAAGCCGTCCAGAAGGTCTCCTTCGAAGGCGTCACCGGCAAGGTGTCCTTCGACGAGTACGGCGACACCACCAACAAGCAGCTCACCGTCTACACCGTCAAGGACGGCAAGTGGGCCGTGGAGAAGACCGGCACCTTCAGCGGCTGAGCACCTCACGCTGACCTGACGTCAGCACCAGCACAGCACGTCGGAGTTACCCCGCGCGGGGGCGCCACCAGTGCCCCCGCGCGCACCCACATCCACCACCCACGCGGACACCCCACACGCACAACGGAGGCCCAGCGGTGCACGACCTACCGCAGCAGCTGGCCAACGGCCTGATCCTCGGCGCCCTCTACGGACTCGTCGCGATCGGCTACACGATGGTCTACGGCATCGTCCAGCTCATCAACTTCGCCCACGGCGAGATCGTCATGGTCGGCGGCTTCGGCGCCCTGACCGCCTACCTCGCCCTCCCCGGCGGCACCACCCTGTGGCTGGCCCTACCGCTGATGCTGATCGCCGGCATCCTGGTCTCCACCCTCACCGCCGTCGCCGCCGAGCGCTTCGCCTACCGGCCGCTGCGCACCGCGCCCAGGCTCGCCCCGCTCATCACGGCGATCGGCCTCTCCATCCTGCTCCAGCAGCTGGTCTTCTCGTTCTACCCCGACGCCAAGAAGGCCCGCGTCTTCCCGAAGATCCCCGGCGACCCCTTCGAGATCGGCTCCGTCGCGATCCAGCGCAGTGACCTCTTCCTGCTCATCGCCGCGCCGCTCTGCATGCTCGCCCTCGGCTGGTTCGTGACCCGGACCCGCTCCGGCCGCGCCATGCAGGCCACCAGCCAGGACCCCGACACCGCCAAGCTCATGGGCATCGACACCGACCGGATCATCGTCCTCGCCTTCGCCATCGGCGCCGCCTTCGCCGCCGTCGCCGCCGTCGCCTACGGCCTGCGCAGCGGCCAGGTCGACTTCCGGATGGGCTTCATCCTCGGCCTCAAGGCCTTCACCGCCGCCGTCCTCGGCGGCATCGGCAACATCTACGGCGCCATGCTCGGCGGCGTCGCCCTCGGCCTCGCCGAAGCCCTCGCCACCGGCTACATCCAGCACCTGCCCGGCATGGACCTCTTCGGAGGCGGCGCCTGGAAGGACGTCTGGGCCTTCGTACTCCTCATCGTCGTCCTGCTCGTCCGGCCCCAGGGTCTGCTCGGCGAGCGCGTCGCGGACAGGGCGTGAGCACCATGACCACCAGCACCGAGACCACGCCGGTCATCAGCCTCCCCGGCCGCACCGCAGCCCTCCTCACCGGCATCGGCGCCACCGCCACCGTCGCGTCCGCCCTGATGTCCTGGACCTGGACCTCCGACTTCCCCGGCGACCTCACCTACTACGGCTCCCCCGCCGGCCTCCAGTGGCTCGCCCTCATCGGCGGCCTGCTGACCCTCGTCCTGCTGCTCGCCACCCACGGCACCCCCGGCCTGCGCTGGGCCGCCCCCACCGGCAGCCACAACGCCGTCCTGCTCGCAGCCACCGGCGCGCTCGCCGTCAGCTGGTTCTCGGTCATCGCGATCGCCACCGACCTCGGCGGCCTCGCCAACCTCGAACCCGGCGCCTGGACCGCCGCCCTCGGCTCGCTGCTCGCCCTCGCCGGCACCCTCGGCCTGCCCCTCGACCGGCGCACCCGGGTCCCGCTGCGCGTCCTCGACCGGCGGCTCTTCCTGCTCCTCCCCGTCGCCCCGGTCCTCTGGTTCGCCACCCACGCCGTCCCCGAGGACAAGCCCGTCGCGCCGGTCCTCACCGCCCTGGCCGGCGCCGTCGTCATCGCCACCGGCGCCGCCCTCCTCGTCCAGGTCGGGCACCTCGCCAACTCCTGGCTGCGGATCGGCACCGTCCAGCGCCCCCTCCCCAAGGCCCGCACCCTCCCCTCCTGGGTCGAGGTCGCGCTGATCGTCGTCGCCTTCGCGGTCGGCCTCTTCGCCATCACCTTCGGCATCGACACCGAGTACGGCGAACTCTTCACCGCCTACCTGCTGCTCGCGGCCTCCGTCGCCGCCGCACTCGGCAAGGCCGGTCTGCTGATCCGCGTACGCGCCCTCACCGTCAAGTACCGGACCGTCACCACCGGCGCCGCGTTCGCCGCCGCCGCCAGCTTCCCGTTCACTCAGACCAGCGACCAGTACACCTCGGTCGCCACCAACATCCTGATCTTCGCCACCGTCGCCCTCGGCCTCAACATCGTCGTCGGCCTCGCCGGCCTGCTCGACCTCGGGTACGTCGCCTTCCTCGGCGTCGGCGCCTACGCCGCCGCCCTGGTCTCCGGCTCCCCTGCCTCGCCGATCCAGGTCCAGTTCCCCTTCTGGGCCGCGATGCTCACCGGCGCCGTCGTGTCGATGATCTTCGGCGTCATCATCGGCGCCCCCACCCTGCGACTGCGCGGCGACTACCTCGCCATCGTGACGCTCGGCTTCGGCGAGATCTTCCGCATCACCATGCTCAACCTGAACGGCACCACCGGCCCCAAGGTCACCAACGGCTCCAACGGCATCCCGCGGATCCCCGACCTGGAGATCTTCGGCTGGAACCTCGGCAAGCCCACCACCGTCTTCGGCGTCGAACTCGGCCGGTTCTCCAACTACTACCTGCTGATGCTCGTCGTCACCGCCGTGGTCGTCCTCGTCTTCGCCCGCGTCGGCAACTCCCGCATCGGCCGCGCCTGGGTCGCCATCCGCGAGGACGAGACCGCCGCCGAGGCCATGGGCATCAACGGCTTCCGCCTCAAGCTCCTCGCCTTCGCCCTCGGCGCCTGCCTCGCCGGCCTCGCCGGCACCGTCCAGGCCCACGTCAGCTACACCGTCACCCCCGACCAGTACACCTTCGCCGAGGCCCTGCCGCCCAACTCCGCCTTCCTGCTCGCCGCCGTCATCCTCGGCGGCATGGGCACCATCAGCGGACCCCTCGCCGGCGCCACCCTCCTCTTCCTGATCCCCAAGAAGCTCGAATTCCTCGCGGACTACCAGCTGCTCGCCTTCGGTATCGCCCTCATCGTCCTGATGCGCGTCCGCCCCGAAGGCCTCATCCCCAACCGGCGCCGCCAGCTGGAGTTCCACGAGGCCGCCATCCCGGCGCAGCCCACCGGCGACAGCGTCGCCCTCACCAAGGCAGGGGCGTGACCCCCAGATGACCACCACCGACGCCCTCGCACCGGCCGGCCCCGCACCCTCGCCGGCCCAGCCCCTGCTCGAAGTCACCGGCGTCACCATGCGCTTCGGCGGCCTCACCGCCGTCAACGACGTCTCCCTCACCGTCGGCCGCGGCGAGATCATCGGCCTCATCGGCCCCAACGGCGCCGGCAAGACCACCTTCTTCAACTGCCTCACCGGCCTCTACGTGCCCACCGAGGGCCGCGTCGCCTACCAGGGCACCGTCCTGCCGCCCAAGCCCCACCTCGTCACCCAGGCCGGCATCGCCCGCACGTTCCAGAACATCCGGCTCTTCGCCAACATGACCGTCCTGGAGAACGTCCAGGTCGGCCGGCACAGCCGCATGCACCAGGGCCTCTTCTCCGCCATCCTCCGCGGCCCCGGCTACCGGCGCTCCGAAGCCGAGAGCCGTGACAAGGCCATGGAGCTCCTGGCCTTCACCGGCCTCGCCGAGAAGGCCGACCACCTGGCCCGCAACCTCCCCTACGGCGAGCAGCGGAAGCTGGAGATCGCCCGCGCCCTGGCCTCCGACCCCGGTCTCCTGCTCCTCGACGAGCCCACCGCCGGCATGAACCCCCAGGAGACCCGCGCCGCCGAGGAACTCGTCTTCGCCATCCGTGACCGGGGCGTCTCCGTCCTCGTCATCGAGCACGACATGCGGTTCATCTTCAACCTCTGCGACCGCACCGCCGTGCTCGTCCAGGGCCAGAAGATCGTCGAGGGCAACCGCGAAACCGTCCAGAACGACGAACGCGTCATCACCGCCTACCTCGGCGCCCCGCTCGAAGGCACCGCCCCCGTTACGGAGACCGACCAGTGACCCCACTCCTCCAGGTCAACGACCTCCGCGTCGCCTACGGCAAGATCGAGGCCGTCAAGGGCATCAGCTTCACCGTCAACCAGGGCGAGGTCACCACCCTGATCGGCACCAACGGCGCCGGCAAGACCACCACCCTGCGCACCCTCTCCGGCCTCCTCAAGCCGCTCTCCGGCACCATCACCTTCGACGGGCAGGCGCTCGACACCGTCCCCGCCCACAAGATCGTCGCCCTCGGTCTCGCCCACTCCCCCGAAGGCCGGCACATCTTCCCCCGGATGACCATCGAGGAGAACCTCCTCCTCGGCGCCTTCCTCCGCAGCGACACCGACGGCATCACGGCGGACGTCGAGCGCGCCTACGGCCTGTTCCCGATCCTCGGCGAACGCCGCAAGCAGGCCGCCGGCACCCTCTCCGGCGGCGAACAGCAGATGCTCGCCATGGGCCGCGCCCTGATGTCCCGGCCCAAGCTGCTCATGCTCGACGAGCCCTCCATGGGCCTCTCTCCGCTGATGATGCAGAAGATCATGGCCACCATCGTCGAGCTCAAGGCCGACGGCACCACGATCCTGCTCGTCGAACAGAACGCCCAGGCCGCGCTCTCCCTCTCCGACCGCGGCTACGTCATGGAGACCGGCCGCATCGTCCTCCAGGGCACCGGCGCGGACCTCCTGCACGACGAGTCCGTCCGCAAGGCCTACCTCGGCGAGGACTGACCCCGCACCGGCGTACGACGGAGGGCCCGGCAGCGCTGCCGGGCCCTCCGTCGTACCGTCGTGCCGTCCACCGACCGCCTACTCGGGCTTCGGCTCCTCGGCCTTCTTCTTGTCCTGGGCCTCGCCCTCTTCGATCACGGCCTCCGCGACCGCGGCCATCGTCATCCGACGGTCCATCGAGGTCTTCTGGATCCACCGGAACGCGGCCGGCTCGTTCAGCCCGAACTTCGTCTGCAGCACGCTCTTCGCCCGGTCCACCAGCTTCCGGGTCTCCAGCCGCTGGGTGAGGTCGGCGATCTCCTCCTCCAGCGTCCGCATCTCCGTGTACCGGGACACGGCCATCTCGATCGCGGGCACCAGGTCGCTCTTCGAGAACGGCTTCACGATGTACGCCATCGCGCCCGCGTCACGGGCCCGGTCCACCAGCTCGCGCTGCGAGAACGCCGTCAGCATCAGCACCGGCGCCAGGTGCGCCTCGTGGATCTGCTCGGCGGCGGACAGCCCGTCCAGCACCGGCATCTTCACGTCGAGGATCGCCAGATCCGGCTTCAGCTCCTGGACCAGCCGGACCGCCGTCTCGCCGTCCCCGGCCTCGCCGACGACGGTGTACCCCTCCTCTTCCAGCATCTCTTTGAGGTCGAGGCGGATCAACGCCTCGTCCTCGGCGATCACAATGCGGGTGATCTGGGGCGAATCGGTCTCAAGCGGCTCTGCCTGCTCGTCGGCGGTGCTCACGGGGCTCCTCGTTCCGGCGGGGTACTGCATGCACGAGGGTACCCAGACACGGTATGTTTGAGACCAAGCAGGGTCGGAGGCAACCTTCGATTCAGCGGTTGCCCCGGTAGCCCAGCGGAAGAGGCAATGGTCTCAAACACCATACAGCGTGGGTTCGAATCCCACCCGGGGTACTTTTCCTTCATTTCCAAGGTCATGAAAATCGACCCGACAGTTGGCGATCTTCATCACTTCGAATGAGAATTCGCACGACTCCCCACGGCGCACGCCCTGACGACTCAGGCTCGGGCGCATGTACGACACCGCTGCGCGGCAGCGAGCCCTGGACCTCCACGCGTCCGGTCTGACCCTCAGCCAGGTGAGCCGCACCACCGGAATCTCCCGCTACTCGGTCAGGCAGTGGACCGCGGAACCCGGCCCCCGGAAGCCGAACGACTGCCCGGCCCCCTCCGACCGACTGAGCCCGTCCGTGCCCCGCGCCGACTACGCCTACCTTCTCGGTCTCTACCTCGGCGACGGATGCGTCAGCGAGGGTCGTCGCGGAGTCCACGCTCTCCGCATCGCCTGCGGTGACGCCTGGCCGGGCCTGATCGACGCGTGTGAGCGGGCGATGGCCGCCGTCATGCCACGGAACAAGGTCATACGCGTGCGCGCCACCGGCTACACCAGCGTGGTCAGTACCAGCAAGCACTGGCCCTGTCTCTTCCCCCAGCACGGCCCCGGCCCGAAGCATCGGCGCACCATCGCCCTCGAACCCTGGCAGCAGGAGACCGTCGACGCCCACCCCTGGGAGTTCCTCCGCGGCCTGATCCACTCCGACGGCTGCCGCATCACCAACTGGACCACGCGGACCGTCGGCGGCAGCCCCAAACGCTACGAGTACCCGCGCTACTTCTTCACCAACACGTCGACCGACATCGTCCGTCTCTTCACGGACACCCTCGACGCCGTGGGCGTCCGGTGGAAGTCCGTCACCCGCCCCACGGGCACCGTCAACGTCTCCGTCGCCCGCAAGGAGTCCGTCGCCCTGATGGACGCGCACATCGGGCCGAAGCACTGACTCCGGTGCGGCTCCGCCGGGGCGGAGCCGCACCGGACCGGTCAGTTGTCGAGCGTGCCCACGTGGTGGACGCGGACGAGGTTGGTGGAGCCGGCGAGACCGGGCGGGGAGCCGGCGGTGATGACGACGATGTCACCCTTCTGGCAGCGCCCGAGGGAGAGCAGCGCCGCGTCGACCTGCTCGACCATCTCGTCGGTGGTGGGGGCGAACGGGCCGAGGAAGGTCTCCAGGCCCCAGGTGAGGGCCAGTTGGCTGCGGACGGCGGGTTCGTAGGTGAAGGCGAGGACGGGGATGGGCGAGCGGTAGCGGGCCAGGCGGCGGGCGGTGTCGCCGGACTGGGTGAAGGCGACCAGGTACTTGGCGTGCAGGAAGTCGCCGATCTCGGCGGCCGCCCGGGCGACCGCGCCGCCCTGGGTGCGGGGCTTGCTGCCGGCGGTGAGCGGGGGGAGTCCGGCGGCGAGGACGTCCTCCTCCGCGGCCTGGATGATGCGGCCCATGGTGCGGACCGTCTCGACCGGGTACTTGCCGACCGAGGTCTCGCCGGAGAGCATCACCGCGTCGGTGCCGTCGAGGACGGCGTTGGCGACGTCGGAGGCCTCGGCGCGGGTGGGCCGGGAGGTGTTGATCATCGAGTCGAGCATCTGGGTGGCGACGATGACCGGCTTGGCGTTGCGCTTGGCGAGCTTGACGGCGCGCTTCTGGACCATCGGGACCTGTTCGAGGGGCATCTCCACGCCCAGGTCGCCGCGGGCGACCATGATCCCGTCGAAGCGGTCGACGATCGAGTCGAGGTTCTGCACCGCCTGCGGCTTCTCGATCTTGGCGATGACCGGGACGTACCGGCCCTCCTCCGCCATCACCCGGTGGACGTCCTCGACGTCCCGGCCGCTGCGGACGAAGGAGAGCGCGATGAGGTCGGCGCCGGTCCGCAGGGCCCAGCGCAGGTCGTCGATGTCCTTCTCGCTGAGCGCGGGCACGGACACGGCGACGCCGGGGAGGTTGAGGCCCTTGTGGTCGGAGACCAGGCCGCCCTCGATGACGAGGCAGCGGACCCGGGGCCCGTCGACCTCGACGACCTCCAGGGTGACGCGCCCGTCGTCGACGAGGATCCGCTCGCCGCGGGCGACGTCCCCGGCGAGGCCGGGGTAGGTGGTGCCGCAACCGTTCTGGTCTCCCTCGACGCCGTTGTCGGTGGAGATGGTGAACTCGTCGCCGCGTTCGAGAAGTACGGGGCCTTCGGTGAAGGTGCCCAGGCGGATCTTCGGGCCTTGAAGGTCGGCGAGCACGCCGACGCTCCGGCCGGTCTCGTCCGCCGCCTTGCGGACCCGGCGGTAGCGCTCCTCGTGCTCGATGTGGGAGCCGTGGCTCAGGTTGAAGCGGGCGATGTCCATCCCGGCGTCGACCAGGGACTTGATCTGGTCGTACGAGTCGGTGGCGGGCCCGAGGGTACAGACGATTTTTGCTCGGCGCATACAGCTGAGAGTAGGCATTACCGGCGCGTAACGTCGACGCGGGTCCGGACCTCGGGATGACCGTTGCCGTAAGGAGAGTTGAACATATCTGACACGATGTCGGACCGGTGTGCGAGAGGTCCCCGGCGGCGGCGGCAGGTCGACCGTCGATGCGATTCCGTGAAGGGGTGTTCACCCCCGGTTCACCGTGACTTCGGCCGTCGCTCGCGGTCCGGCGGGACGCTCGTCACCCGGGTAGGGATTGCCCGGGTGCCCGTGAGGGATCCGACGAGGGGGAAGCGTCCGGCATGAAGCGTGCGTTCGGGGTGCTTGCAGCACTGCTGCTGCTCGGCGGGGTGGCGTTCGCGCTCCTGAAAGAGCCACGGGGCGACGACAAGGAGCCCGAGACCGTCACGGTCAACGGGCTCATCGGCTCGGAGAAGCGCGAGTTCTTCGAGGACGGCGACGTCAAGGCGGAACTGGCCCGGCAGGGCCTCGCGGTGAAGGTGGTGAGCGCCGGCTCCTGGCAGATGGGCGACAACCTGGACAACATGGACTTCGCCTTCCCCGCCAGCCAGCCACCGGCCGACGCGATCCGCGCCAACAAGAAGATCACCGAGACGGCGATCCGCCCGTTCTACTCGCCCCTGGTGATCATGGCGCACGCCCAGACGGCCCGGGTGCTGGCCGACAACGGGCTGGCGAGCCAGGACCAGGCCTCGGGGGTCTGGACGTTCACGATGGACGAGTACCTCAACGCCGTCCGGACGGGCCGGAAGTGGGACCAGCTCAAGGGTGACAAGCCCGGCGACCTGGCCGGGGACGTCTACCTCACCACCACCGACCCCACCACGTCCTCCTCGGGTGCGATGTACGTCGCGCTGCTCTCCTTCCTGGAGAACGGCCACCAGCCGGTCGCGGACGCCGCGGGGGTGGAGAAGACCAAGGGCCTCCTGCACACCGCGATCACCAAGCAGGGCGCCCTGAAGAAGTCCACCGACGAGCCGTTCGCGGACTTCCTCTCGAACGGCGGCGGCGCCCTGGTGCTCGCGTACGAGTCCCAGGCGGCCGAGCTGGTCGTCAAGCAGAAGGCGCCCGAGGACCTGGTGGTGCTCTACCCGGACACCACCGTCTACTCCGACCACACCGTCGTCGGACTCACCGGGAACGGCCGGAAGCTGGCCGGCCAGCTGAACGGCAACGAGAAGCTCCGGCAGCTGGCGGCCAAGTACGGCTTCCGCCCGCAGGGGGACACCAACGCGTTCGGGCAGCAGCTCAAGAGCGCGAGCGGTTCGTTCAAGCTCGCCCCCAACCTGGGTGCGGCGAAGGTGAAGCAGGCTCCGATTCCGGTGCCCGACATCCTGCAGAAACTGATCGACGGCGCGACGAAGGGCTGACCGGGGGACATGACGAGCAGGACGGCGATGATGCGGAAGAGCGGTGCGCGGGGCCTGGCGGTCGGGCTGGCCGTGCTGGTGGCGACGGTGACGGCGTGCACGTCCTCGCCCAAGGCCGATCCACCGCCCAAGCAGAGCGACGCCCCGGCGCCGACCGCGCAGGCGGGAGTGCTGCGGGTGCTCGCGGGCAGCGAGCTGCAGGACATGGCGCCGGTGCTGGAGGAGGCGCAGAAGGCGACCGGGGTGACCGTGCAGTTCGCCTGGACGGGGTCGCTGGACGGGGCGGACGCGGTCTCCTCGGGCAAGACGGACGGCAAGTACGACGCGATCTGGTTCCCGTCGAACCAGTACCTGCACCTGGACGACGGGAGCAGGTCGAAGCTGCTGTCCGAGACACCGGTGATGACCTCGCCGGTGGCGTTCGGCGTCCGTTCCTCGGTACTCGCCGACCTCGCCTGGGGCGACGGTTCGAAGGTGACGTGGGGGAACCTGGCGGAGGCCGCGGCCTCCGGCAAGCTGCGCTACGGGATGGCGGACCCGTCCCGGTCGAACTCGGGCTTCTCGGCGCTGGTGGCGGTGGCCTCGGCCTTCTCGGGGGCGAGCGCGGCACTGACCGGGGCGGACGTGCAGAAGGCGACGCCGTCGCTGAAGCAGTTCTTCACCGGGCAGAAGCTGACGTCCGGTTCGTCCGGCTGGCTGACGCAGGCGTACTCCCGGGCCGAGCAGGGCTCGGTGGGGGCGCTGGTGAACTACGAGTCGGTGCTGCTGTCGCTGAACAAGACGCTGCCCGCCGACCAGCAGCTCACCGTGGTCCGCCCGACGGACGGCGTGGTGACGGCCAACTATCCTCTGACGCTGCTGAGTTCCTCGTCGGAGCGGGAGCGGGAGGCGTTCGGGCGACTGACCGCGTACCTGCTCAAGGACGACGTGCAGAAGCGGATCTCGGAGCTGACGCTGCGCCGCCCGATCGGGGCGGGGGTCGCGCCGGCCGCCGGCCTGCCGACGGACCGGCGGCACGAGCTGCCGTTCCCGGGGACGCGCGCGGTGGCGGACGGGTTGCTGTCCTCGTACCAGAACGAGCTGCGGCGCCCGTCGCGGACGGTGTACGTGCTGGACACCTCCGGGTCGATGGCGGGGCCGCGGCTGGCGTCGCTGAAGTCGGCGATGGGCCGGCTGACGGGGGCGGACGACACCCGGGGGGTGCGGCGGTTCCGGGACCGGGAGGAGGTCACGCTGATCTCCTTCGCGTCGAAGGTGAAGTCGACGAAGACGCACGCGGTGCCGTCGGGGGCCGCGGCGCAGCAGGAGCTGGCGTCGATCAACGCGGACGTGCAGGCGTTGTCGTCGGACGGCGGGACGGCGGTGTACTCGTCGTTGCAGGAGGCGTACCGGGTGATCCAGCGGCAGCAGGCCGCGGCGGGGGACGACCGGTTCACGTCGATCGTGCTGATGTCGGACGGGGAGAGCAACGAGGGGGCGACCGACAAGGACTTCAGGTCGTTCCACGGGGGGTTGCCGGCGGCGCAGAAGTCGGTGCCGGTGTTCCCGATCCTGTTCGGTGACGCGGCGAAGGGGCAGTTGCAGGGGATCGCGGACCTGACGGGCGGCAAGCTGTTCGACGGGACGGGCTCGCTGGACGGGGCGTTCGAGGAGATCCGTGGCTACCAGTAACGGTGGCGGCGAGGGCGGCGGGCGGGTCCTGCGGTACCTGGGGTCCGTCCGCAACATCGCGGCCTGCGTGGCCGGTGCGGGCGGGCTGGGGCTGCACTTCGCGGGGTACGGCGGGGACTGGTGGCCGGGGATCGTGGTCGGGCTGTACGGCGCGGTGGCGTTGTTGGTGCCGGGTGGCGGGCCGAAGGAGCCGGCGGGGTCGCGGGGGGCGGTGCCGGCGAGGGGTTCGGCGGGGTCCGGGGCGTCGGAGGAGACGTCGTCGTCGTTGCCGGTGCCGCAGGTGTCGGTGTCGTCGATGTCGCTGCCGTCGGTGGTCTCGCCCCCGCCGGCCGTCCCGGTCGCGCCGGTGTCACCGCCGTCGTCGCCGGTGCCGCCGCGGGTGCCGCCGCGGGTGCCGCCGGTCGTGCGGCAGTCGCCGTCGTCGCCGGTCGTGCCGGTCTCGGCCCAGCCTCCGCCGTACTGGCCGGAGCTGGACGCGCTGGCGGCGTTCGTCCGGTCGGCGCCGCTGCCCGCGTCGGCGCGGGTGCCGGTGTTGCTGGAGCGGTTGCGCAGTGCGGGTCCGGGGCCGACGACGGAGCCGATCGTGGTGCGTCGGCTGCCGCTGGCGGTGGACGGCTATCTGCGGGCGCGGACCTGGCAGCCGTGGACGCCGAACGGGGCCGATCCGGCGGCCGAACTGGCCCGCGTGGTGGACGAGATGGCGGCGATGGTCCCGGCGTAGCGGCGCCGCGCCGGGCGCACGGGCACGGCTCGGCGCGGCCCGGCGCGGCCCGGGGGACGTACGGGAGGAGGGGTGGGCGGGGAGGGGACTCCTCCGCTCACCCCTCCAGCACGCCTGCCAGTTCCAGGCGCCGCCGCACCCCGAGTTTCCGGAAGCTGTTGGTCAGGTGGGTCTCGACCGTCCGGACGGCGAGGTGCAGCATGGCCGCGATCTCGGCGTTGGAGTGCCCGGCCGCGGCGAGCCGGCAGATACGCAGTTCGCTGTCGGTGAGGGCCTCGGCGCCGGCCTGTTCGCCGCGGCCGGTCCGGGCGCCGGAGGCGCGGAGCGATTCCAGTGCGGCGGCGCGCTGCCGGACGGCGCCGAGGCGTTCGGCCCGGCCAGCGGCCTCGCGCAGGGCGCGGCGGGCGGCGCCGCGGCGCCCGCCCTCGGCGAGGAGGCGGCCGTAGGTGATCAGGGCGGGGATGAGTTCGGTGTCCAGTTCGGCGCCGCGCAGCAGGTGGACGGCCTCGGCGGCGAGGTCGAGGCCGTGGCGTCCGCCGGTGGCGGCGGCGAGGGTGCGCAGGGCGCGGCCGACGGTGCGCGGGGTGCCCCAGACGCGGGCCAGGCGCAGTTCCTCCTCGGCGAGGGCGACGGCGGGGCCCGGTTCGCCGAGTTGGAGGTGGCATTCGGCGGCGGCGGAGCGCCAGGGGGTGACGATGGGGCTGCGGACCTGGCGTTCGCCCTGGCGGCGTCCGCATTCGAGGAGGTCGGCGAGGGCTTCGGCGGGTTCGCCGGAGGCGAGCCGGAGCAGGCCGCGGGCGTAGAGGTACTCGTTCCATTCCCAGGAGTCCTGGGCGCGGTCGGCGGCGACGGCGCGGGCGAGTCCGTGGGCCTGCCAGAGCCGGCCGGTCTCGACGAGGGCGAGGACGGCCTGGGCGACGAGGTGGGCGTTCTGCTGGCCGAGGAGTTCGGCGTAGCGGCCGGGTGCGGTGTCGTCGCCGCCCCGCGTGGTCGTCGCGGCCCGGGTGGCGCGCGGGGCCGTGCCCGGCTCCGCGCCCGTTCCGGTGGCCGTCTCCGTGCCTGCGACTGCCGTGCCCGTGCCTGCGGGCGCCGCGTCGGGGCCCGTCCCGGTGTCCGTCTCCGGGGTCCCGCCGGGAACCGTGCCGCCGCCCTGTTCGGCGCAGGCGCCGCTCCACCAGGAGCGGTCGCCCGTGTCGGCGCCGCCCCAGGTGTGCAGCCGGGGCAGTCCGGGCGGGCCCCACGGGGTGGACCGGAGGACCGACTGGGCGGTCGGGCGGGCGGCGGGCGGTACGGGGGGGCCGGACGACGCGCGGGACCCGGGCGCCGTGAGCGCGTAGTCGTCGAGCAGCGCCTGGTACTCGCCCCGCATGATCCTGGTCTCGGCCCTGACGGAGAGCAGGCACTGGTAGCCGGGGTCGAGCGGGCCGCCGCGGTAGGCGGCGAGGCCGCGGGTGACGAATTCGTCGGTCTGGTCGAGCTGGTCGCTCCACTGGGCGAGCGTGGCGAGTGAGACGAGCAGGTAGGAGCGGCAGAGCGGGTCGACGGGGGAGCCGTCGAGTTCGCGGACCCGTTCGGTGACCTCGGCGGCGGAGAGCAGGCCGCTGGTGGCGTCGAACTCGGTGAGCAGCGCGTAGGCGGGCGGCGCGAGCCGGTGCGGGGTGCGGGCGGCGAAGCGCTGGACGCCTTCGACGACCTGGAGCCAGCTGCGGCCGTCGTGGGCGGCGATCTGTGCGGTGGCGGCCTGGACGGCGTGGACGAGGTCCTCCCGGTCGGCGAAGCGGTCGGCGAGGTCCTCCATGAGTTCGAGTGCGGCGGCGGTGTCGCCGCGGGTGGCGAGGACGGCGCCGAGGGTGCCGGCGGCGCGGAAGACGCCTTCGTCGGACTGCTGGAGGTGGACGGCCTCGGCGAGGTGGCGCAGGCCGACGGTGCGTTCGGCCGGTCCGAGGGTGACTTCGAGGCCGCCGAGCTCGGTGAGCAGCAGGCCGCGCTGACGGTCGCTGAGGGGTTCGGCGAGGACGCGGCGCAGCAGGGTGGCGGCGTCGGCGGGGCGGTCGGCGTCGGCGGCCTTGCGGGCGGCGCGGCGGAGGGTCTCGGTGGCCCAGTGGGGGGTGGGGGCGGAGGTGAGCAGGAGGTGGCCGGCGATCCGTTCGTCGGGGGCGCCGCTGCAGTGGAGGTGTTCGGCGGCGGCGCGGTGGACCTCGGCCCGGTGGCCGGGGCCGTGGCCGGCGAGGACGGCGTCGGCGAGCAGGGGGTGGGCGAACCGGGGCCAGCGGCCGGGGGCGGGTGCGGCGAGGTGTCCGTGGGCGGTGAGGTCGGCGAGCCAGCCGGTGAGGCGGCCGGGGTCGGCGTCGGTGAGGTCGGCGAGCAGGGGGACGAGGTCGGCGTGGGCGGTGCCGGGGGCGGTGGTGGCCGCGGCGGGGTGTTCGCGCATCCGGGCGAGGACGCGGGCGGCGGTGACGGCCTGGTCGCCGCCGCCGTGCAGCCAGGTGTCGACGGCTTCGGCGAAGGCGCCGCCGGGCAGGGCGGCGCATGTGTCGGGGAGGGCGCCGTCGTCGTCGGGGAGGGTCGCCGGGTCGTCGGGGAGGGCGACCGCGGCGGCGGTGCGGGGGTGGGCCCCTTCGGCGGCGGACGCACCGGCGCCGGGACCGGGGCCGGGGCCGAGGTCGAGCCCGAGGTCCCGGCCGAGGCCGAGGTCGAGACCCAGGTCGAGCCCGAGGTCCGGTCCGAGGTCCGGTCCGGCACCGACGGCGTACAGGGCGGCCGTGCCCGCGTACGGCCGCGCGCCGGCGGTGAACGGCCCCGCACCGGCGGCGTAGGGCCCCGGGACGGGCTCCAGCTCGCGGTGTGCCGGTCCCAGCGCGCGCCGCCCGTACCCCGGCTCGTAGCGGCTGGGTCCCGGCTCGTACCGCCCCGGCCCGAGGTCGGAGAGGAGGGCGGTGAGCAGCAGCGGGTTGCCGCCGGTGGCGCGGGCGCAGTCGGCGGCGAGGGTGGGGGGTGTGCCGGGGCCGAGGTGTTCCTCGGCGAGGCGGACGGCAGTGGGGGTGCTGAGCGGGCCGAGGCGGAGGGTGGCGGCGAGCTCGGCGGGCAGGTCGCGGCCGAACCGGTCGGGCGGGGTGGCGAGGGTGTTCTGGCGGCGTTCGGTGACGAGCAGCAGGACGGGCAGCCGGTCGATCCGGCGGGCGACCTGGCGCAGCCAGCGGCGGGAGGGTTCGTCGGCGAGGTGGATGTCGTCGACGGCGAGCAGTACGGGGTGGTGGTTGGCGTGCAGGCGGAGCAGGGACCAGAGGGTGGCCTCGGCGGTGTCCGGATCGGTGGCGGTGCCGGTGCCGTAGGGGTTCGGCGGGTTGCCGTACGGGAAGTGGCCGTAGGGGACGTGGCCGTACGGGCCGACCGGGGCGGGGCCGGTGTCGAAGAGCTGGCGGGCGGCGGCGTAGGGGGTGGCCCGCTCGTCGGCCGAGCAGCGGGAGCGGAGCACGGTGGTGCCGGCCGCGCCGGCCTGGCGGGCGGCCTCGGCGAGGAGGGCGCTGCGGCCGGTGCCGGCGGCGCCGGTGATCAGCAGGACGCTGCCGGTGCCGGCGCGGGCGGCCTCGGTGTGGTCGGTGATCCGCCGCAGGTGCGGTTCGCGTTCCGCGAGGCGGGTGGACGTGGCGGTCCTCATCCGTGCTCCCCTTCTCCCCTCTGCCCTCTCCGGGCACCCGTCGCTGTCCGAACGGGCAGTGTCTGCCGTTGTATCGGGTAAACAGCTTGACCTCCTATTCACGCGTTCGCCCCATGGTCCGGTTCGCGCCTCGGCGAAATGTCGTGCGCGTGTTGCGTACGACCGCTCCGCGGGGCGTCGAGGGGGCCCGGGCGGAGGAGGGGCGGGGCGGGGAACCGGCACCTGGTCGGGTCCGTCGCGGTGGCTGTGACCGGGGTCCCGGGGTCGGCGGTGGCCGTGGGCCCGGTCGCGGCCGCGGGGGTGACCCGGGGCCCGGTTCCGGGTGGGACCGTGGTCCCGGCCCGTGTCCAGATCTCGTGGTGGACCACGATGGCCGGGAGCGGTCCCCGACGGGAAGCATGGAGCCTGGGTCCGGGGCACGGGCAGCGCTCCCGGATCGCCGTTGAACGGTTCACCACCCCCGGGGCACGCGGCGCCCGTACGGTTCGGCGTCCGCCGCCGGGGTGGCCGGGCCTGTTTTCCCAGGAGGGGGCCAGATTTGACTGTCCTGCACACCGAGTACGACCGCCGGGTTCCGGCGGGGCGGGCGTCGGCGCCGGTCGCGCGCACCGTTCCACCGCAACGGCCGGTGGCGTCCCGTTCCGTCGCCGCGAACCCTCTTGTGACTCCCGGTGCCGCTCCGGCCGTCCACCCCCAGGTGACCGCGCCGGCTCCGGCCCGTCCTTCGGGTGGCACCGTGGGTGCCACGGCCCGTTCGGCGACCGTTCCGGTGGCCGTCCAGGCTGCCGATCCGCTGTCCCGGGCGGGCGCGGAGGCGCAGCTGCGCCGGTTCCCGGGGGTGGCGGTGGTGGATCCGACCGGCACGTCCGCGCCGGGCACGGTCACCGTGCTGGTCACCGAGTCCGCCGACGCCGCTGCCACGGCCGCCCTGCGCCGGCTGGTGCGCGGTGCCGGGCAGCGGGTGGTGCTGGTGGTCGAGCGGATGCGTGAGACCGAGCTGTTGGAGGCCGTGGAGTGCGGGGTGGCCGCGATCCTGTGGCGCCGGGAGGCCACGCCGGAGCGGCTCGGCCGTGCGGTGCTGGCCGCCGCCCGGGGCGACGGCGATCTGCCGGCCGATCTCCAGGGCCGGCTGATCGCCCAGGTGGGCCGGTTGCAACGGTCCGTCCAGGGGATGCCGGGCCATGCGCCGGCGGGCCTGTCGGAGCGTGAGTCGGACGTGCTGCGGCTGGTTGCGGAGGGGTGGGACACCGGGGAGATCGCGGCCCGGCTGTCCTACTCCGAGCGGACCGTCAAGAACGTGCTGCACGGTCTGACCACGCGTCTGCAGCTGCGCAACCGGGCGCACGCGGTGGCCCACGCGGTCCGCGAGGGCTACATCTAGGCACGCGCGGCGGTCGTGGCCGCACGCGCGGCGGTCGCCGTTCGTGACGCGGGCGGGCGGGGTGAGCCCCCCCCCC